>NZ_JAKQYH010000040.1:0-217408 GCF_022343545.1 Streptomyces arenae | reverse complement strand
GGGCGGGGGCAGGGGCAGGGGCGGCGGTGCGTGCGGCGGCTGTGCCGGCACTGAGGCGCGCGGAGCGCACGGTGCGGCGCTCGATGCGCTTGTCCAGCGAGTGGTCGACGGCGATCACCCGGTCCACGTACACGCCCGGCAGATGCACGGCGTCCGGGGGCAGCTCGCCGGGTTCGACGATGCGTTCGGCCTCAACGAGGGTCACCTGTCCCGCCATCGCGCACAGCGGGTTGAAGTTGCGGGCGGCCGCGTGGAAGACGCAGTTGCCGTGCCGGTCGGCGACCTCGGCCCGTACCAGGGCGAAGTCGGCCACGATGGCTTCCTCCAGCAGGTAGCGGCGGCCGCCGAACTCCCTTGTCTCCTTGGGCGGGGAGGCCACCGCGACGCCGCCGTCGGCACTGTGGCGCCACGGCAGGCCGCCCTCCTCGACCTGGGTGCCCACCCCCGCCGGAGTGTAGAAGGCGGGGATGCCGGAGCCGCCGGCCCGCAGCCGCTCCGCGAGGGTGCCCTGCGGGGTCAGCTCCACCTCCAGCTCGCCGGCCAGGTACTGGCGGGCGAACTCCTTGTTCTCTCCGACGTAGGAAGAGGTCATCCGGGCGATCCGGCCGGCCCGCAGCAGCAGACCCAGCCCCCAGTCGTCCACACCGCAGTTGTTGGACACCACCCGCAGGCCGGACACACCCGTCTCGGCCAGCGCTGCGATCAGCGTCGACGGTATGCCGCACAAGCCGAACCCGCCGACCGCGAGGGTCGCACCGTCGGGGATGTCCGCCACTGCCCGCGCGGCCGCGGCCATCACTTTGTCCATGCCGTTTCCTCTTCCACCGGGGTGTGTCGTGTCCGTCGGCCCGGCCCGCCGCCACGTCGTGCCGACACCGGGTGCTGCTCACCTTTGCCTGGAGCGACCGACGCAGGCCATGTGTGTCGGCGCCATGACTGGGCCTGAAAGAACGGTGATTGGCAACATGCCGTCTGTCGTACGGCGCTCCTAGGGTTCCGGCAATCCAGCACCGCACTGTCAGGAGCCGTACGTCATGCGTTCTCACCTCACGGACACCTTCAGAAGCAGATCGGTTCGCGCCCTCACCCTGGTCGCGGTCGGCGCCCTGGTCGCGGGCTGCTCGTCGGCCGGCACCGCGGGCACCGCCACGGCCGGTTCGGACGGAAAGTCCGCTCCCGTGAAGGTGGGGCTGGTCTACTCCCGCAGTGGACTGCTGGCCGCCTACGGCAAGCAGTACGAGGAAGGCTTCAAGGCGGGGCTGGCCTACGCCACGCACGGCACGAACAAGGCCGGTGGCCACCCGGTCCAGGTCACCGAAGAGGACGACGCCGGTGACCCGGCGAGGGCGGTCGCCGCTGCCAAGACCCTCGTCGGCAAGGGTTACAAGATCCTCGCCGGCACCACCGACTCCGGCGTGGCCCTGCAGATGGCGCCGCTGGCCGCGCAGAACAAGGTGCTCTACGTCAGCGGGCCCGCGGCCACCGACGCGGTCACCGGCGTCAACGCCTACACCTTCCGCTCGGGCCGGCAGTCGTACCAGGACATCCTCACCGCCGGCACGCTGCTCGGCGACGCCAAGGGCAAGAAGGTCACCGTGCTCGCCCAGAACTCCGCGTTCGGACAGGCCAACGTGGCCGCGGTCAAGGCCGTCCTGGGTGCGAAAGGCGCACACGTCGGCTCCGTGCTGGCGCCGCCGAGCGCCACCGACCTCACACCCTTCGCCCACCAGACCCGGGCCGGCAACCCGGACCTGGTGTTCGTGGCCTGGGCCGGCACCACCGCCCCCGCGCTGTGGACCGCGCTGAACCAGCAGGGCGTCCTGGACGCGAGCAAGGTCGTCACCGGCCTCGCGGGCACCGCCTCGTACCCGGTATTCGGCGCGGCCGGTGCCAAGGTCGCCTTCCTCGCGCACTACTTCCCGGGCGCCGGCGGCGGCAACCCCGTGGAGAAGGCCATGCTGGACGGCATCACGAAGGCCGGCGGCACCCCCGACCTGTTCAGCCCGGACGGCTTCACCGCCGCGCAGATGATCGTGCACGCGATCGAGTCCGGCAGCGCCACCGACAGCACCGCCATGGCCGAGGCACTGGAGGGCTGGACCTTCGACGGGCCCAAGGGCAAGGAGCAGATCCGCGCGAAGGACCACGCCCTGCTGCAGCCGATGTTCACCGCCAAACTCGACGGCAGCGGCAGCGCCGCGCGGCCCGAACTGACCGACAGCATCCCGATGACGGCCGTCGCTCCGCCGGCCGCGAAGCCGGCGGGCTGAGCCGATGTCTCCCTCCGACACGACGTCGCCGAGCGCCCCGGAGGCCCAGGACGCCGGGAAGTCCGACGCCTTCCCGGCCCCGGTGCTCCGATTGCGTGACATCGGCTGGACGGTCGGCGGCGCCACCATCGTCGACGCCGTCTCCCTCGACGTACGCGAAGGTGAGTTCCTCGCCTTCATCGGCCCCAACGGGGCAGGGAAAACCTCCCTGTTCAACCTGGTCAGCGGACTCAACCCGGTCTCCCGGGGCACGATCGAGCTGGACGGCCGCGACATCACCGGCGAGGCCGCGTACGCCCGCGCCCGGCGCGGCCTCGGACGCACCTTCCAGACCTCCAGCCTGTGGCCGGGCATGACGGTCGCCGACCACCTCAGGCTCGCCGCGCAGGCCGCGGACGGCGGCTCGTACCGGATCTGGCGCCGCGCCGACACCTCCCCGGAACGGATCGACGGCGTGCTGGCCCGTACCCAGCTCACGCACCGCGCGGACACCTGCGCCGAAGCCCTCTCGCACGGCGAGAAACGCAAGCTCGAACTCGCCGTCCTGCTCGTCGGCGAGCCCCGGCTGATGCTGCTGGACGAGCCGATGGCCGGCGTGAGCGCCGAGGAGGTGCCCGCGCTGACCGAACTCATCCGGTCGCTGCACAAGGAAGAGGGACGCACCGTGCTCATGGTCGAGCACCACATGGACGTGCTGCTGGACCTGGCCGACCGGCTGGCCGTGATGCACCACGGCACACTGCTGGCGCTGGACACCCCGCAGTCCGTGATGGCCGACACCACCGTGCAACAGGCCTACCTCGGGGAGGAGTTGTGACTCCCACCGCGGCACCCCTGCTGGCCGTGCGCGACCTGCGGGTCGTGATCGGAGGCAAGCACATCCTGCACGGCGTCGACCTGGAGGTGGCCGCCTCGGGCACCACCGCCGTGCTGGGCCGCAACGGCGCCGGGAAGACCACCACCGTACGCGGCATCCTCGGGCTCGTGCCGAGGACCGGCAGCGTGCTGCTGGCCGGCGAGGAGACGGTGCGCCTGGCCACCCACGCCCTGGTGTGCCGGGGCATCGGCTACGCACCGGAGGACCGCGGCGTCTTCGCGTCCCTCAGCGTCGCGGAGAACCTGCGCCTGGCTGAGCGTCCCGGTGCCGGGGAGCCGGCCTACGACCTGGTGCACACGCTGTTCCCGGAGCTGAAACCACGCGCCCGGCAGGCCGCAGGCACCCTGTCCGGCGGCCAGCAGCAGATGGTGGCCATAGCCCGGACGCTGCTCAACGGCAACCGGCTGATCATCGCCGACGAACCCACCAAGGGGCTGGCACCCAAGGTGGTCACCGAGGTCGCCCAGGTGCTGGAGCGCGCCGCCGAGGCGGTGCCGGTCCTGCTCGTGGAGCAGAACCTCGCCCTGGTGCGCCGTCTGGCCCGCCACTGCGTCGTCCTCGCCGACGGCCGCACCGCGCACCAGGGACCGGCCGCCGACCTCCTCGCCGACGCCGAGGCCGCCCGCCGACTGCTCGCCGTCGGAGGCACCGGCGGCACCGGCGGTATTGGCGACACCGGCGGCATAGGCACCGCAGGCCGCACTGGCGGCACCGGCACCGGCCGCACTGGCGGCAGCGGCACCGGCCGCACTGGCGGCACCGGCACCGGCCGCACTGGCGGCGCCAGCACCGGCCGCATCGGCACCGGCGGCACCGGCGGGCCGACCGTCGGTTCGCCTGTTCGCAGTGCGGCGCGTCCCGCCGCCCGGACCACGGAGGCAGACGCCTGATGTCCACCGTCGTGCTGCTCACCTTCACCGGACTCGGGCTGGGGGCCCTGTACTTCCTGGTCGCCTCCGGCCTGTCGCTGATCTTCGGGCTGATGGACGTGCTCAACTTCGCCCACGGCGCCCTGCTCTCGGTCGGCGCCTACGGCACCTGGTGGGCCGCCACCGGCCACCTGCCCGGCGCAGGCTCCGGCGGAGCCGGGTTCGTCCTCGCCGTCGTCTTCGGCACCGCCGTGGGCACCGTCGCCGCCGTGGTGCTCGAACTCGCCGTGATCCGCCCCCTCTACACCCGCCCCCGCGAGCAGATCCTCGCCACGGTGGGTGTCGGCCTGGCCGTACCGGCCCTGCTGTCCGCGATCTGGGGACCGGACGCCCGTCCCTTCCCCGGCCCGCAGGCACTGTCCGGCACCTTCGCCGTGCTGGGCGCCGAAGTGCCGCTCGACCGGCCGGTTTTGATCGGCGCGGCGCTGGTCGTGCTGTGCGCGCTCAAGCTGTTCCTGGGCCGGACCCGGCACGGACTGGTGGTGCGCGCGGGCGTCGAGGACCGGGCGATGGTCACCGCGCTCGGCATCGACGTGCGCAAGGCCTTCACCCTGGTCTTCGCCATCGGCGGTGCGGCGGCCGCCCTCGGCGGTGCCCTCGGCGGCCTCTACTTCGGCTCCGTCGACCCCGGCCAGGGCACGTCCCTGCTCATCTTCGCCTTCGTGGTCGTCGTCACCGGCGGCATGGGCTCGCTCACCGGCGCCGCGCTGGCCTCGGTGGCCGTGGGCCTCGTCCAGCAGTTCGCCAACTACTACACCACCGCCGGGCTCGGCGACCTCGCCGTCGTCGTCCTGCTCGCCGCCCTCCTGCTCGTCAGACCGCGAGGGCTCACCGGGAGGCTCGCATGACCACCGCCACCCAGCCGCGCGGCCGGTCCCGCGCGGCCGACCACCCCCTGGACGCCCGCTCCCAGCGGCTGCGGCGCGCCACCCGCTGGTGGCCCGCCCTGCTGCTGGTGGCGCTGTTCACCGTGCCCTACAGCGCGCTGCCGCTGCCCGGCCTGCTCGACGGCCCGATCGGAGGCCCCGGCAACCTCCAACTGCTCGCCCTGTGCCTGCTCTTCGGCGGCCTGGCCACCGGCTACGACCTGTTGCTCGGCCGCACCGGACTGCTCTCCTTCGGACACGCCCTCTACTTCGCCGCGGGCACCTACGTCACCAACACGGTGATGCTCGAGGCGGGCCTGCCGTTCGCCGCGTCGGCGCTGCTGGGCCTGCTCGCCGGCACGGTGCTCTCCGCCCTGCTGGGCGCGGTCAGCCTCCGCGTCAGCGGCATCGGATTCTCCATGGTCACCCTTGCCTTCGCGCAGGCCGCGTCGATCCTCGTGCAGCGCGACCCCGGCGGTGTCACCGGCGGCGAGGAGGGCCGGGCCGCACCCGCGGACAAGCTGCCCGCCGCACTGGTCGGCATCGAGCACACCGCCAACCTGTACTGGATCGCCCTGGCCTACCTGGTGGTGGTGCTCGCCGTCGTGCACTGGGCGGTCCGCTCACCCGTCGGCCGGGTCTGGGAAGGCATCAAGGAGAACGAGCGCCGGGTGGAGGTCCTCGGACTGCGCCCCTACGGGTTCAAGCTCGTCGCCTTCGTCCTGGCCGGCACCCTGGCCGCGCTCGGCGGCCTCGTCTACCTGCTGCTGACCGGCGGCGCCACTCCGCAGACGACCACCTCCGACTTCACCCTCTCCCTGCTGGTGATGGTGGTGCTGGGCGGTTCGGGCAGCCGGTGGGGTCCCATGGCCGGGGGCATCCTCTACACCTGGGCCGACCACCGGCTCACCGACCTGGCCGGCTCGGACACGGTCGCCGGCCTGCCCGCGGTGGTCCGGGTGCCGCTCTCGCAGCCCCTGTTCCTGCTCGGCGCCCTGTTCGTCGCGGTGATATACCTGCTGCCCGGCGGCGTGGCCCGGCTCCCGGCCCGGCTGCGCGCCGCCCGCCCGTCCCACGCCGCAGCCGGACGCGAGGAGGTTCCCGCGCCATGAGTCCCACTCCGCGAAACGGAGCGACGGCCCGTCAGCACGGGTCGCCGCCGGCGCGCGAGGAGTTCCAAGTGCCGGTGCCCGGCGGACGGTTGGCGGTGTCGCGCTGGCCGGCCGACGATCCGGGCGCGCCGGTGGTCCTGGCGCTGCACGGCATCACGGCCAACGGCCTGAGCTGGGCGCGCGTCGCCCACCACCTGGCCGGCCGGGTCACCCTCGTGGCACCCGACCTGCGCGGCCGCGGCGGCAGCCGGGGAGTACCCGGCCCGTACGGCATCGCGGCCCACGCCGACGACATGGCGGCCGTGGTGGACGCCCTGGGCGTGGGCCGGGTGGTGCTGACCGGCCACTCCATGGGCGCGTTCACCGCGGCCCTGACCGCCGTCCGCCACCCGCACCTGCTGACGGCCCTGCTCCTGGTGGACGGCGGCGTGGGCTTCCCCGTGCCCGCCGGACTCGATCCCGACGAACTGATCACCGCGGTGCTCGGCCCGGCCATGCGACGGCTGTCCATGACGTTCCCGGACCGCGAGGCCTACCGCACGTTCTGGAAGGCGCATCCGGCCTTCACCACTTCCTGGTCGCCGTGGGTGGACGACTACATCCAGCGTGATCTCGTGGGGGAGGAGCCCGAACTGCGCTCGTCGTGCAGCCTGGAGGCGGTCCGCACCGACGGCGTGGACCAACTCGGCGCGCAGGTGTCGGGCGCGGTGCACCGGCTGCCCGTGCCCGCCGTGCTGCTGTGGGCGCCCCGCGGCCTGATGGATGAGCCACAGGGCCTGTACGACGAGCAGCGGCTGGCCGCAGCCGGCCTCGATCCCGCCATGGTGCGCACCCGGTCGGTACCCGACACCAACCACTACTCCGTCATCATCGGTGACGAGGGCGCCCGGGTCGTGGCACAGCACCTGCTCACCGCGGCCGACGTGGAGGAACCCGGGGAACCCGGCGGTACGGCGTCCCGGTGACCCGGGCGGCCGGAGCCGTGCCGCCTACCCGCGCTCGGACGTCAGGCGTCCGCCAACAGGTGCAGGCGCAGGGCGAGTTGCAATTCCAGGGTCTGTTCGGGGGTGTTCCAGTCGGGGCCCAGCAGCACCTGGATGCGGTCCAGGCGCTGCACGACCGTGTTCACGTGCACGTGCAGCGCCTCCTTGGCCCGGGTCAGGCTCCCGCCGCAGTCGAAGTAGGCACGCAGGGTACGGACCAGTTGGGTGCCGCGCTGGGCGTCGTAGTCCAGCAGCGGCCCCAACGTGGCGGTGACGAAGCCGTCCACGTCGTGAAGGTCACCCAACAGCACGCCCAGAAAACCCAGTTCGGCCACACTCGCCCCGTGCCCTTGGCGGCCGAGCACATGCAGGGCCCGCAGACACCGCAGGGCCTCGGCATGCCCGTCGGCGATGCCGCGCGGCCCGGCGGCCGGCCCGGCACCGGCCACCGTGACCGGAGCGCCGGTGAGTTGGCCGAGCTGCCCGGCCGCGCCGCGGGCCGCCTCCCCCGGGCCCGTGCCGTCGCACGGGAGCAGCAGCACCACCGCGCCCTCGTGCTCGGCGCTGACACCGCCGCACCCGAACAGGTACTGCACCGCGGCGTCCGCGAGCCGTTCGCGGGCCGCGTCGCAGGTGCGGGCGACCAGCAGCAGGTGGGGCCGGTCGAGGTCGATGCCGAGGCGGCGGCCGCGGCTCACCAGGCCGGCCGGGTCGCGGGCGGGCGCGGTGAGCAGGTCGGTGAGCAGATCGCCGCGTACGCGGTTCTCGGTCTCCGCCACCGAACGCCGCAACAGGAGCAGCAACGAGGTCACGACGCTGCTGCGTTCGAACAGCCGCCGGTCGGGCCCGTCGAGGTCCGGCCGCCCGAACAGCACCAGGCAGCCCAGCAGTTCCTGCCCGGCCAGCACCGCGCACACCCAGCGCCCGTCACGGAAGACCGCGTGGGCGGCCGCGCGTGAGCTCTCCGCCGCAGCGACCAGCGCCGCCGCCTCCTCCTCCGTGCCGCCGGTGTCCGCCGCGCCCCCGGCGATCGCCCCACCGCGCACGGCGACCGAGGTGAGCGGCCATCCGGAGCCGTCGTGAACCGCGACGTCCCCCTTCAGCAGACCGGCCACGGCGGCAGCCACGTCCTGGAGTTCGCCGCCGCGCAGTACCAGATCGGTGAGCCGGTCATGTGATTCCTCGGCACGCTGCATGGCCGCGGAGTGCTCACGGATCACGGCGTTGGCCTCCGCGAGTTCGGCCATCGCGACGCGCGCGTCGGCCATCGACTTGGCGGTGTCGATGGCGATGGCGGCATGGTCGGCAAGCGAGCACAGCAGGGCGACCTCGTCCGGGGCGAACGTGCGGGGAGTGCGGTCCGCGGCGAACAGCGCCCCGATGACCTGGCCGCCGCTTCCCGACCCCAGCAGCAGTGGCACGCCGAGTATCGCCACCAGGCCCTCGTCCAGGACCCCGGCGTCGATGCTGCCGGTGTGCAGGAAGCGGTCGTCGGTGCGGTAGTCGGGGGAGGCGTAGGGGCGTGCGGTTTGCGCGACCAGACCGCCGAGGCCCTCGCCGAGCTCCAGGCGCAGGTTCTGGAACAGCTCCGACACCGAGCCGTCGGTGACGCGCATATAGGTGTCGCCGGCCTCCTCGTCGGGCAGCGTGAGGTACGCCGTGTCGGTGCCCAGGAGCATGCGGGCGCGCCGGACGATGGAGTGCAGCACGGCGTCGAGGTCGCGCAGGGCCGCGAGGTCGCCTGCGGTGTCGAACAGCGCGGTCAGCTCCGCCTCCCGGCGCCGGTGCTGCCGCAGCGTGGTCCCCACGCGCAGCGCAGCCTCGGTGGCCCGCTCGACCTCCGCGAGATCCTCGGTCACGGCCCCGCTGCCTCGGGCCTCGACGGCGACCGCACCGAGGTCTTCGGCAGGGGCGCCCGCGGCGAGGAGTTCGAGCAGCCGACGCAGATGACGGATGGCGGGAGTGGGTTCATGCGGCATGGGCGGTCAACCGTCGCGTCGTGGGTGAGCAGGGGAGTCGAAGTAAGGGTGAGCAGAGGAGTAGGAGTACGGGTGAGCAGGGGGCCGGAGGACGGGCGTCGCGGAGGGAACGGCCGTGCGGGACGGGGCCGATGAGGGCCAGACCCCTCTCAGACCGATGAGAGCCAGGCCCCTCCCAGGCCGGGAGGGCCCTGGCCCTCCGGCCGGGCAGTGGGGGCGGCCGTCAGGCGGACGCGGCCGTCTCCCGGTCCGCGGCGGCCCGCGTCGCGGCGCCGTCCGGTTCGATCGCGGCGAGATCCCGGCCACGGGTCTCACGGGAGGCGACGACGGCGATCACGGTGATCAGGGCGGCCAGCCCGACGTACACCGAGATGGGGGTGGAGTCGCCGTAGGAGCCGAGCAGCGCCGTCGCGATCAGCGGGGCGGGGGCGCCGGCCGCCACCGAGGACAGCTGGGCTCCGATGGAGGCGCCGGTGTAGCGCATCCGGGTGGCGAACAGCTCGGAGAAGAACGCCGCCTGGGGGGCGTACATGGCGCTGTGGAAGACGAGCCCGACGGTGACGGCCAGGACCAGGGCGGGGAACGACCTGGTGTCGAGCAGGGCGAAGAAGGCCCACGACCACAGGCCCACGCCGACCGCGCCCACCAGGTACACGGGTTTGCGCCCGACCCGGTCGGACAGCGCCCCGAACAGCGGGATGAGGCAGAACTGCACGGCCGAGCCGATCAGCACCGCGTTCAGCGCCGTCTGCTTGGCGATGCCCAGGTGGTCCACGCAGTAGGTGAGGACGAACGCGGTGATGACGTAGTACGAGATGTTCTCGGCCATGCGGGCGCCCATGGCGACCAGGATGTCGCGCCAGTGGTCGCGTACGACCGCGACGAACGGCGGCTGCTCGGCCCGCTGTTCCGCCTTGCGCCGCTCGGCCTTGGCCAGCGCCTCCTTGAACAGCGGCGACTCGTCGACGGACAGCCGGATCCACAGACCGATCATGACCAGTACGGCGGAGAGCAGGAACGGCACCCGCCAGCCCCAGGTGTTGAACGCGTCGTCGCTGAGCACGGTGGTCATCAGGGAGAGCACGCCGACGGCGACCAGGTTGCCGGCCGGTGCGCCGCCCTGTGGCCAGGAAGCCCAGAAGCCGCGTCGCCTCGCATCCCCGTGTTCTGAGACCAGCAGCACCGCGCCGCCCCACTCGCCACCGAGGGCGAAGCCCTGGATGAGACGCAGGACGGTCAGCAGCACGGGAGCGGCGACGCCGATGGTGTCGTAGCCGGGGACGCAGCCGATCAGGGCGGTGGACAGCCCCATCATCAGCAGGCTGATCACCAGCAGCTTCTTACGGCCGAGCCGGTCGCCGAAGTGACCGAAGACCACGGCGCCGACCGGGCGTGCGGCGAAGCCGATGGCGTAGGTGAGGAAGGACAGCAGGGTGCCGGTCAGCGGGTCCGACTCGGGGAAGAAGACGCGGCCGAAGACCAGGGCGGCGGCCGAGCCGTAGAGGAAGTAGTCGTACCACTCGATGGTCGTGCCGATCAGGCTGGCCGCGACGATCTTGCGCAGTCCGCTCGGGCTTCTGGAGGTGGCTGGGTCGTTCACGGCGTTGTGAGCGCTGGGCATGGTTGTCACCGTTTTCCGGAGGAGTCGGTTCGGTTGCGGTGCGCCGGCAGGGCGGCGCGCGGGCTGACGGGGTTTCAGTGGGCTGTCCAGCCACCGTCCAGGGGGATCGAGCTGCCGGTGAGGTATCCGCTGCGTTCGGTGCACAGCCACAGGGCCGCCTCGGCCACCTCGGCCGGCTCGATCAGGCGCTTGATCGCGGTGCGTTCCAGGAACACCTGGTCCATCACATCCACCGCGGAGATGCCGTGGGCGAGCGCCTGATCGGCGATCTGCCTCTCGACCAGCGGCGTGCGGACGTAGCCGGGGTTGATGCAGTTGCTGGTCACACCATGTGCGGCGCCCTCCAGGGCGACCACCTTGCTCAGGCCCTCCAGCGCGTGCTTCGCCGTGACGTACGCCGACTTGTAGGGGCTGGCCCGCAGACCGTGCACTGAGGAGATGTTGACGACCCTGCCCCAGGCTTGCGCGTACATGTGGGGGAGCGTGCGGCGCAGGATGCGGAACGGGGCCTCCACCATGACCCGCTGGATCAGTGCGAACCGCTCCGGGGGGAACTCGTGCACCGGGGCGACGTGCTGGATACCCGCGTTGTTGACCACGATGTCGGCGTCGTCCGGCAGCGCGTCCACGGCCGCGGCCTGGGCGAGGTCGGCCACGACGGCGATACCGTCGATCGCCGCGGCCACCTCCTTGGCGGCCTCGGCGGCCCGGTCCACCACGTAGACCTCGGCGCCGGCAGCGGCGAAGGCCTCGGCGCACGCCCGGCCGATCCCGCTGGCCGCACCGGTGACCAGAACCTTGCGGCCGACGAGAAACCGGCTCGAGGCCAGGCCGGGCCCGGTGCCGTCGCCGCGGCCGGGATGCTGGGGCGAGCCCTCGTCGGGGCCCTTGGTGCTGTCCATGGCCGAACACGGTAGGTAGGACTTACGCGGTGAGACATGTGGGTCGCCAACACATTTTCAAGCGGCGAGGTAGATGGGGCCACCATGTGCCGACGGCTCCGCCATGTGTCACAGGGGCATCGCCGACACCATGGGTGCGCGCGCCATGCCGTGCTCCGCGGTCCTGGCTCTCCCTCACATGTCGTCGGCCGCCCAGCCGGTCGTACTGTCCGCCTCGAGCAAGCCAGTACGACAGCAAGCCGGGTACGACGGCGGGCGCCGTGCTCACCCTTACCCACTCTGCCCCGCCCCTCCCGTCTCCTCTCCTCTCCTCTCCACCCCACGGAGTCGCACATGCATCGCTCCCTCTGGCGCAGGCTCTTCCGGCACACCCAACGGGCTGTTGCCGTGGGCGCCGTCATCGTGGGCCTGACCGTCGTCACCCCTTCCGGGTCGAGCGCGGCGGCCGCAGGCACCCTCCAACAGGTCACCGGCTTCGGCTCGAACCCCGGCAACCTGGCCATGTACGTGTACGCGCCCTCCGACCTGCCCGCCGACGCGCCGCTCGTCGTCGCCCTGCACGGGTGCACGCAGTCGGCGAACGACTACCACTCCCACTCCGGCTGGCAGAAGTTCGCCGACCAGTGGGGCTTCACCGTGCTCTACCCGGAGACCGGCACGGCCAACAACAGCCTGTCCTGCTTCAGTTGGTTCGACTCGACCAAGGACACCCGGGGCAAGGGCGAGGCGGCCTCCATCGTGCCGATGGTCGACACCGCCGTGGCACGGTACGGCTCGGACCGCAGCCGGATCTTCGTCACCGGACTGTCCGCCGGCGGCGGCATGACCGCGGACCTCCTCGCCGACTACCCGGACGTGTTCGCCGGCGGCTCCGTCGACTCGGGCCTTCCCGCCCAGTGCGCCGCCACCCAGAGCGCCGCCTCCGGCTGCCAGTACAGCAACCAGAACCTCACTCCGAAGGCGTGGGGCGACAAGGTCCGCAACTCCTATCCGGGGTACTCGGGGCCATGGCCGCGCGTCGCCGTCTGGCAGGGCAGCTCCGACACCACCGTCGCCCCGGTCAACGGCACTGAACTGCGCGATCAGTGGACCGACGTGTGGGGCATCGGCCAGACGGCCTCCAGCACCCGGAACCTGACCGGCGGCACCACCGAGAGCGTCTACAACGACTCCGCGGGCAAGCCCGCCGTCGCCCTGTTCTCGATCTCCGGCATGGCGCACGGCCTCGCCGTGGACCCCGGTTCGGGCGCCGACCAGTGCGGCACCACCGGGACGTACTACCTCGACCACATCTGCTCCAGCTACCACACGGCGAAGTTCTGGGGCCTGGACGGCAGCGGAGACCAGGGCGGAACCGGCTCCCTGCCCGCCCCCTCCGGCCTCACCGTGACCGGAACCACCGACACCGGCGCCGCACTGTCCTGGAACTCCGTCAGCGGCGCGGCCTCGTACAACGTCTACCGAAACGGCACGAAGGTCGGTTCCGCGACGGGCACCACGTACGCCGACACCGGCCTGTCCGCCGCCACCTCCTACAGCTACACCGTGGCCGCCGTCGACTCCTCCGGCGCCGTCGGCACGACGTCCGCGTCGGTCACGGCGACCACGACAGGCGCCGCGCCCAAGTGCTACACCGACAACAACTACAACCAGGTCAAGGCCGGACGCGCGCACCAGAGCGGCGGCTACACCTACGCCAACGGCTCCGACCAGGACATGGGCCTGTACAACGTGGCCGTCACCCACACGCTGAAGGAGACCGCCACGGGCTACTTCGTCCTAGCCGACTCCGGCTGCTGAACCGGCCGGAGCCAGGGGATCGCCCGGCGCTCACGGGGGAGCTGTACGGCCGTCGGTGTCATGGTTGGCCGGTGGAGGTGCCGTCAGGCGGGCTCGGCCGGGGTGTGCGGGGCGCGTGTGGTGCGGAAGCGTGCGCGGTAGGCGCCGGGTGTGATGCCCAGGTTGCGCGTGAAGGCCCGGCGCATCGACTCCGACGAGCCGAACCCGGTACGCCGGGCCACCGTGGCCATGGGGTCGTCGCTTCCCTCCAGCATCGCCTGGGCGGCTTCCATCCGGACCCGCTCGACGTAGCGGGCCGGGGTCGTGGCCATCTCCTCGTGGAACAGCCGCGTCATGTGCCGCGAGCTCACACCCGCACGCCGTGCCATGGCGGCGAGGGTGTGTGAGCCGGAGGGGTCCTCGGCGACCGCGTCCAGGACCCGCCGCAGCATCTCCTGCCTGGCCCGCGGGGTGTGGGTACGGACACTGAACTGCGACTGGCCGCCCGGCCGTTGCATGAACACGACCATGTCCTTGGCCACGGCGCGGGCGACGTCGGCGCCGAGGTGCTCCTCGACCAGGGCGAGCGAGAGGTCGATACCCGAACTGACCCCCGCCGACGTCATGATGTGGCCGTCGCGCACGAACAGGGCGTCGGCTGCCACGGTCACCCGCGGGTAGCGCAGGGCGAGTTGGTCGGCGAAGCGCCAGTGCGTGGTCGCCGTGCGTCCGTCGAGCAGCCCGGCCGCGGCGAGCAGGAAGGCACCGGTGCAGATGGAAGCGGTGCAGCGGCTGTGTGCGTCGAGTGCTCGCACGGCGCCCAACAGGGCGTCGTCCTTCGCAAGGGAGGGCCACTCGGGGCCACCAGGGACGACGACCACGTCACTGGCCTCCCGCACCTGTCCGGCGGCCAGGTCGACGTGCAGTCCCGTGCCGGACGCGGTGACCACGTCGGCGCCGTCCGGGGAGACCACGCGCACCCGGAAACGACCGCCGAACTCGTTGGCCGTCGCGAACACCTCGATGGGACCCGTGACGTCGAGCAGCCGTACGCCGGGGAAGACCAGCACGGTCACCAGCAGCGGCTTCCTGCCTGACGGCATGTCCTTCATCGTGTGCCTCCCGGACGAACTGGCCCCAGCCCAGATCTTATGGGTTTGATAACCGAACCCTCCCGGTCGGACCCGGACACCAGGGACCCCTACGGTCCCCGATGTCCAGGTGTGAGGGTGTCATGGCGCGTGCTGTCCTGTGGCGGAGGCCGCGCTTCGCCATAGCGTCGGAGGCACCGACGTCATCGCGGACGGTGACCCGTCCGACACGAGAAGAGAAGGCACACCGCACCGTGGCATCCCATTCCGGAACCGGCCGAACGATCCCGTCCCAGGACCATTCGGTTCCGAACCCGACTCCCCGATCCCGAGACCGGCCGGCCGGAGCGACCGGCAACGGGCGGGGACAACTCGGTCCCGGCTGGTTCGCCGCGGTCATGGGCAGCGGGATCGTGGCTGTCGCGGCCGCCGGCCTGCCGCGCGGCTTCCCGGGCCTCGCCGGGGCCGCCACGGTCGTCTGGGCCGGAACCGCGCTGCTGCTGGCCGTGCTGGTCTGCGTCTACGCCGGCCAGCGGATGCTCCGGGCGCACGCCGGTGATCCGGTACTGGCCCAGTTCTTCGGGGCGCCCCCGATAGCGCTGCTGACCGTCGGGGCCGGGACGCTGCTGCTGGGCCGGCGTCTGACCGGGGTGCGGGCGGCGGTGGACGTGGACTGGGTGCTGTGGTCGGCCGGAACGGTACTGGGGCTGGCCACCGCCTGCACGGTTCCGTATCTGATGGTGACGCGGCACCGGTTCCAGCCGGACGCGGCGTTCGGCGGCTGGCTGCTGCCGGTGGTGCCGCCGTTGGTCTCCGCGGCGACGGGCGCGCTGCTCGTCCCGCGGGCGCCGGCCGGTCAGGTCCGGCTGGCCCTGCTGCTGGGCTGCTACGCGCTGCTCGGGGTCGGGCTGGTCGCGGTCCTGCTCGTGCTGGCCATGGTGTACAGCCGGCTGGTGCACCATGACGCGCCCAGCGGGCCGGTGGTGCCCACGGTGTGGATCGGCGTGGGTGCACTGGACCAGGCGGTGACCGCACTGGGTGCGCTGGCCACGGCGGCACCGACCGTGCTGCCCGCGCCGTACGCGCGCGGCACCGCGGTCGCGGCGCTGCTGGGCGGGCTCGGGATCTGGGGATTCGCCCTGCTGTGGCTGGTGCTGGCCACCGCCCTGACCGTACGGGAGGTCCGCAGGGGGCTGCCCTTCGCACCCACCTGGTGGTCCTTCATCTTCCCCCTCGGCGCCTGCGTCACCGCGACCAGCGCGCTCGCCGCCCGTACCGGCTCGGAGCTGTTCGTCTGGACCGCCGTCGCCCTGTACGTCCTGCTCGTCGCGGCCTGGGCGGTGGTCGCCTGGTACTCCCTGCGTCACGCGACCGTCCGGCGGAGTGCGCGCGCCCGCCGGTGACCGAAGCCGTGTGGCGGTCCAGGTGCGGCCGGCCGGCGAGGCCGGAGCCCGGTGACCGCCATGGCGGCGAACACCACGACCCAGAACGCGGCGGCCACCCAGACCTCCCAGCGGCCCACGCTCGTCAGCCACGACGTCCCGGTCACGCGTCCCAGCTCGTGCGTGGTGACCGCGTACATGCCGACCGGGAAGACGAGGTTCCACCAGCCGAGGTCGTAGCGCAGCGGAACGCGGCGCAGCGCGTGCCGCCACACGCCGAGGGCCAGCAGGAGCGGGATCAGCCAGCTGGAGAACGACCACAGGACGACGGACGTCCCGACGACGAGGGGGCGGGACAGCATGGTGCTGCCCGGCGGCAGGGCGATCAGCCGGACACCGGCGAGCACGGCGATCGCGGCCGCCCCCATGAAGATCCAGACGGACGTCATGAGGCCCTCGGGCCGCACCGGCCGGGCCAGCAGTCGGGTCAGGACGATCGCCGCGACCAGGAAGTACTGCATCAGCCCGACGCCCCAGCACACCACGGCCAGCACGGGCAGCACGTGTCCCGGCGTCACCCGGGCCAGCGAGGCCGCCGCGACCGCCACCGACTCCGATCCGACCGCCCACAGGAACCACGTGCCGTTCACCTGGTCGAGCGAGGGACCCCGCTTCGAGGACGTGATCAGCGCGAGCGGAACACCGTAGTCCAGCAGCAGCCACCCCAGCGTCCCGAACGCCAGGAAGACCGCGGCGGCCGTGGTGCGGCCGTCCGGCACGAGCCGCGCGGCCAGCACGTTGGAGGAGATGGCGAGGGTGAGGAAGGCGAAGCCGCGCGGCCCGAGCAGATCGGCCACGACCCGCTCGCGCCGGCGCAGCAGCCGCCGGCCGTAGGCGGGCACCAGTACCGCGAACCCGGCGAGTGCCACCCACAGCAGCACGGCGGAGGCGGTGCCGGCGCCGTTCACGTACAGCGCCGTGGACACGATGCCGGTGCCCATGACGAATGCCAGCGCGCCCGCGTTGGGGTCGGTCAAGGCCGCGGAGACGGCTGAACGGTACGGGTGCGGCCGAGGGCCGGAACCGGCTGGGCCGGTACCGGTACCGCCGGGCTCGGGAGGGCCGGCATCCGGACGGGGTGGGTCGCTGGAGGCGGAGCCGGTCAGCCACTCGGCGAGGACGGCGGCGTGGCTGTGGCCGGTGTCCTCGCTGGCGGTCAGCAGCGTCAGACTGCGCTGTCCCGCCAGGGTGCGCAGCCGGGCCGTCGCGTACCGGTGCCGTTGATCGTCCAGTTCGGTCAGGTAGCGGCGGCGGAACTCGTCGAAGCGCCGGGGGTCGTGGCCGTACCAGCGCTGGAGTCCGGCGGACGGTGCGACCTCCCGCAGCCACTCGTCGGGCTCCGCGCGGTGGCCCCGCATGCCATCCGGCCAGTTCCGGTCGACCAGCACCCGCTGGGAGAGCCGGCCGTCCGCAGCGCACGGCTGCTCATCGATTCTGCGACAGGTGATCTCGGCCATGACGCGTCCTCCGGCCGCTCTCGCGGTAGCAGCATTTTACGTGTTCGCCAAGGTCAGCGCCTTACGTGTTCGCCTAGGTCAGCGCGTTCCGGTGCCGGACGGCTCATGCCGGTGCTCACCGGAACGCCGAGGTCACGAGCGCCTTCTGCTCCAAGGCGTGCCGGCGGGCAGAGCCGGCCGCGGGCGCGGGCGACTCGGGCCGGCTCACGCACTCCACGGCGCGCCTCGCCGACCTGTGCAGACGCAGGGCGACGAAGGACCACGCACCCTGGTTCTCCGGCTCCTCCTGCACCCACCGCACCTGGGCGGCAGCGGGGAAACGGGCGAGTTCCGCCGCCAGCTCGTCCTCGGGGAACGGGTAGAGACGCTCCACGCGGACGATCGCCGTGCCGGTCGAGCCCGTCTCGCGGCGCCGGGCGTCGAGGTCGTAGAAGACCTTGCCCGAGCACAGCAGCACCCGCGTGACCCGGGCGGGGTCGACGACGGCGTCCGGCAGGACCGGCCGGAAGCCGCCCTCGGTGAACTCGGGCAGGGCCGAGGTGGCCGCCCTCGCCCGCAGCATCGACTTCGGGGTGAAGACGACCAGCGGCCGTCCGCCGCCCCCCAACGCCTGCTGCCTGAGCAGATGGAAGTAGTTGGCCGGCCGGGAGGGCAGGGCCACGGTCATGTTGTCCTGTGCGCACAGTTGCAGGAAGCGCTCGATCCGGGCCGAGGAGTGGTCCGGGCCCTGGCCCTCCAGGCCGTGGGGCAGCAGCAGGGTCACCGCGGAGCGCCGGCCCCACTTCTGCTCGGACGAGGCGACGTACTCGTCGACGACCGTCTGGGCGCCGTTGGCGAAGTCACCGAACTGGGCCTCCCACAGGACCAGGGCTTCGGGGCGGGCCAGCGCGTAGCCGTACTCGAAGGCCAGCGCGGCCAGTTCGGACAGCATCGAGTCGTACGGCGTGAAAGCCGCGGCCCGCGGGCCGAGGGCGCGCAGCGGCGTGTGTTCCGCGCCGGTGTGCCGGTCGGTGAGGACGGCGTGCCGCTGGCCGAAGGTGCCGCGCCGCGAGTCCTGCCCGGCCAGCCGCACCGGGACGCCCTCCAGCAGCAGCGAACCGATGGCCAGCGTCTCCGCGGTGGCCCAGTCGACCGCGCCCGTGTCGAGCGCGGTGGCGCGCCGGCGCAGTTGCGGCAGAACTCGCGGATGCACGGTGAAGCCCCGCGGCAGCCCGGTCGCCGAGGCGATGACCCGGCGCAGGGTCGCCTCCTCGGCAGCGGTCACCGTCCGGCCGGCCGTGTGCGCGGCGGTCGACGGGGCCGCTCCGGTGCCGGGATCGGAGTGGCCGGTCCGGGCAGGGGGCAGCGTACGGGTCTCGGCGAACGCCCTCTCAAGGTGGTCGCGGTAGTCGCGGTGGGCCCCCGCCACCTCCCGTTCGCCGAGTTCCCGGCGGGCCAGCAATGCCTCGGCGTACAGCGTGCGCACCGAGGCCCTGGCGTCGATGCGGTCGTACATGAGCGGCTGTGTGATGGAGGGGTCGTCGACCTCGCTGTGTCCGTGGCGCCGGTAGCAGACCAGGTCGACCACGACATCCTTGCGGAACGTCCGGCGGTAGTCGAAGGCGAGCCGCGCGACGCGGTCCACGGCCTCCGGGTCGTCGCCGTTGACGTGGAAGATCGGCGCCTCCACCATGCGGGCCACATCGGTGGCGTAGGTGCCGGAGCGGCCGTTCGCGGGTGACGTGGTGAAACCGACCTGGTTGTCGACCACGACATGGACCGTCCCGCCCGTGCGGTAGCCGGGCAGCTGCGACATGTTCAGGGTCTCCGCGACCACGCCCTGGCCGGCGAAGGCAGCGTCTCCGTGGACCACGATCGGCAGCACGTCCACGGGCCCGTCGTCTGCCCCGGCCAGGTCCTGCTTGGCACGCACCACTCCCTGGACGACCGGCCCCACGATCTCCAGGTGCGACGGGTTCGCCACGACCGAGACGGCCACCGTGCGGCCGTCCGGGGCACGGTAGGTGCCCTCGGCGCCGAGGTGGTACTTCACGTCCCCCGATCCCTGCACGGACCCGAGGTCCGCCGCGTCCTCGAACTCACCGAAGATCTGCGCGTACGACTTGCCGACGATGTTGGCCAGGACGTTGAGCCGGCCCCGGTGCGCCATCCCGATGACGGCCTCTGCGACATGGTCCGCGACGGCGCTGTCCAGCAGGGCGTCGAGCAGCACGATGGCCGACTCGCCGCCTTCGAGCGAATACCGTTTGTGTCCGACGTACTTGGTCCCCAGGAAGGTCTCGAAGGCCTCGGTCGCCCCCAGCCGGTGGAGGATCCGCAGCTGCCGGGCGTGGTCCGGCCGGCGCCGCGCGGTCTCGACGCGCTCCTGGATCCAGCGGCGTGCACGGGAGTCCTGGATGTGCATGTACTCGAACCCCGCACTGCGGCAGTAGAACTCCCGCAACGCGCCCAGCACTTCGTCGAGTGTCATGGTGGCGCGCCCGGCGAACCCGTCCACGACGACGGGCCGTGCCCGGTCCGCGTCGTGGAGTCCGAACGCGGCGAGGCCCAGTTCCGGACGGGCGGCGGGCCGCGGCGCGAGGGGGTTCGTGCCGGCCGCCAGGTGACCGCGCACCCGGTGGGCGTGGATGAGCGCGGCGACCCGGACGGCCCTCAGTGCCGCCTCGTCGACGCCCTGGTGATCCGGGCCGGAGCGAGCGGGCGCCGACGGGCCAGCCGGTGTGCCCGGGGCGGCGAAGAACTGCCGCCACGTCTCCTCGACCGAGCCGGGGTCGTGCAGGTAACGCCGGCGCTGCTCGTCCACCACCCATGCGTTGAGTCCGAAATCCAGCCCGTGAACCACCGTTCGAGCGGTGTCCGAGTGCGAGGCCATGGCGCGGAACGCCTTCTTCCCTGTGTGAGGCCGTACGATCCCGGCGCGGCCCTCACCCGGCACCCGTGTCACGGACCGAGCGGTGCGACCACGTCGCGTTGCCGACGCTAGCTCCGGGAGCGAATGCGGCCGCACGGGCCTCTATGCCATATCAGCCTCAAATCAGGACATCCGCCGAGCGGCGCACAGCGAGGGCGCCGCCGGCAGCGGATCAGGGCTCGCACGCGGCGCGGACGTCCCGATCCGAGGGCTTCGTGTCCGTCCGGTCCGCCACCGACGACACGGACGACCCGGTTGTGGAGGGTGGCCGCGCATTCGCGGCCGTCTGCCCGATCCCGGGGAGGGAACATGATCGAACACGCTCCGGCGCACGCCTCTGGCCAGCCGCCGTCCCTCTTGTGGAGCCTGGGCCTCCTGCACGGTGAGCTGCGGGCGTTGCACGGTCTGTCGCTCCACGACTACCTCATCCTCGGCGCCCTCGCCGGAGCCGGGAACCGCCCCGTGCCCGTGACGCGGCTGACGGCGTTCCTCCAGGAATCTGGGACCCGGATGTCCGCGCTCCTGAAGCACTTGCAGGCAGCCGGGTTGATCGAACGCAACCGCCGGACCGACGACCGCAGGACGGTCGAGGTGAACCTGACCGAGGCAGGACGCACCAGGTTCGCCGACGCCGAGCGGACCGCCCACCTGCGACTGACCCGACACCTGCCCGCGTGACCCTCTCACCCGCTCCGCTCGCCCGGATCGGGTCCGGCGGTGAGAATGGGGATGATCGTTCCGAGGCCGTACCCGCACAGATAGTGAGGCTCTCGTGCCCAAGGTCAAGCTGACCACCAATTACGGCGACATCGTATTGGAACTGAACGAGGCGAAGGCCCCGAAAACCGTCGCGAATTTCCTTGAGTACGTCACGTCCGGTTTCTACGATTCCACGATCTTCCACCGGATCATCGACAACTTCATGATCCAGGGCGGGGGCTTCGAAGTCGGTATGAAGCAGAAGGAGACCCGCGGGCCCATCGACAACGAGGCGGACAGCGGGCTGAAGAACACCATCGGCAGCGTGGCGATGGCCCGCACGATGGACCCGCATTCGGCTTCGTCCCAGTTCTTCATCAACGTGGCGGACAACCATTTCCTGAATCACAGCGCGAAGACCGCCCAGGGCTGGGGCTACGCGGTCTTCGGCCGGGTCATCGAGGGCGCGGACGTCGTCAACCGCATCAGGGGCGTCGACACGACCAGCAGGGCGGGTCACCAGGACGTTCCCGTCAAGGACGTCATCCTCGAGCGCGCCACCGTCGTCGAGTAGGGCCGCGGCACCTCGAAGAGCGCCCGGGAGCGTGTGCTCACCGCTCTCACGGCTCTCACCGCTCTCACGGCCCAGCCGGCGAACGCGACGGTCATGCGCGCCGACCCATCCGCACCGCTTCCCATCGGCCGGTCGCCGATGAGTTCCGGTGTGCCGGACGGTCCAAGTCGGCACACCTGACACAAGGAGACCCCGATGGGCACGACGCGCCTGCATCCGACGACTCACCTCGCCCGTCGCATGTTCGAGCTCCTGGAGCCGATCTGCCTGGTCACGTTCTTCGCCGACGAGTGCAACGAGGAACTGGCCGCACTCGGTCACCGGACCTACTGGGACGGCTACTTCGCCAGCCGCGCGGCGCCGCTGGGGCGGGTACCGGCACAGGTCGTGCACGCGGCCTTCTACAACTTCGCCGACGGGGAAGCCGCGCGGCACATCCCGAGCGCCTGGGAGACGATCGCGCCCGAGGCCTCCGTCGCCGCGCGGGAAAGGGGCAGCGCGGCCTCCCTGCGGCGGATCCTCGGCGACGAACTGGCCGGCTCCCCGGGCCTGGTGCGCGCCGCCGACCTGATCACCAAGGCCGCGACGAGCGCGCCCACGGAAGGCCGGGTGATGTACGCGGGGATGCGCTCCCTCGCGGTGCCGATCGACCCGGTCGCCCGGCTGTGGCATTCCGCCACCATGCTGCGCGAGCACCGCGGCGACGGGCACATCGCCGCTCTCGTGGGCGCGCGGATCGGCGGCACGGAGGCACACGTGCTCGCCGCGCTGGAACAGGGCATCCACCCGCCGGAGTCGTTCGGACGCATCCATCACCTGCCGAAGGAGCGCCTCGCCGCGGTCATGGACGGCCTGCGTGAACGCGGACTCATCGACACCGACGGCCACTTCACCGACGCGGGCCGCGCGACCAAAGAACGCATCGAAACCCTCACCGACGAACTCGCCGCCCCACCGTACGACGCTCTGACCCCCGCCGAACTCGACGAACTGATCTCCGAGCTCGAACCCATCACCGCGACCCTGGTGGCCGCAGGCTCGCGGTGACAGGCAGAAACAGCCACCGCTCCGGTCCGAACGGCCACCGGTCCGGTCCGGGAATGCCCGAGTCGCCCGTTGCCGCTCGCCTGATGCCCGGCCGTCCGGCAAACGCCCTCTTGTCACGACAGGGCGGGACGGCGGACGCTTGCGGCAGGCATGTCGGTACCCGTACCGGACGTCGGATCCCCGACGGCCCTGAGGCGGCTCAGGAGGCTCCCGGATGTCGGTCACACCGGAGTGGGGCGTTGATGACGTCGCGGTCACCGAACATCAGGCCGAGGCGCTGGTCGAGGGAATCTGCTTCAAGACGGGTCCGCCGCGCAGCGTCGGCGTCGAGGTGGAATGGCTCGTCCACCGGGAGGGCGCGCCGCACGACTCCGTGGGGCGGGAGGAGCTGGCGGCGGCCCACACCGCGCTGCGGACCCTGCCGCTGACCTCCGGGCTGAGCGTCGAGCCGGGCGGCCAGGTGGAGTTGAGTTCCCGGCCCGCTCCGTCGCTGACCCGGTGCGTCCAGGAGGTCTCCGCCGATCTCGACGCCGTGCGCACCACGCTGCGCGAGCACGGCCTGACCCTGGCGGGCATGGGCGTCGATCCCTGGAGTCGGCCCCGCCGGTTCCTGCGGGAGCCGCGCTACGACGCCATGGAGACCTGTCTCGACCGTACGGGTCCCGCGGGGCGGACCCTGATGTGCACCTCGGCCTCCGTACAGGTGTGTCTCGACGCCGGACGCGAGGAACCCGGCGTCATGGGATTCGCCCGCCGCTGGTGGCTGGCACACCACCTGGGCGCGGTGCTGGTGGCGGCGTTCGCGAACTCGCCCATGGCCGAAGGCCGGGCCACGGGCTGGCTGTCGACGCGGCAGCTGATGTGGGCGAAGCTCGACCCGGGGCGGGCCGGCGGCCCCTCCCTGGCCCAGGACCCGCGCCACGCCTGGGTCCGGCGGGTCCTCGACGCACCGGTGATGTGCGTACGGCGGGAGGGCCGCTGGGAGGTGCCGGACGGCGTGAGCTTCCGCGAGTGGACGCGTTCGCGCAGCATGCGCCCGCCGACCCGGGCGGACCTCGACTATCACGTCAGTACGCTGTTTCCGCCCGTCAGGCCCCGCGGACATGTGGAACTCCGGATGATCGACGCGCAGCCCGGCGAGGACGGCTGGATCGTTCCGCTCGCGGTGGTCACGGCCCTGTTCGACGACCCGGCTGCCGCCACGCTCGCGCACCGGGCAGTGGACCCCCTGGCCGAACGGGCCGCCGGAGCGCCCCCGCCACACAATCCGCTGTGGACGGACGCGGCGCGCCACGGCCTGGCCGACCCGCAGCTGAAGCGCGCCGCCGTGACCTGTTTCGCCGCGGCACTGGACGCCCTGCCCCGGCTGGGGGCGAGCGGCAGGGTCGTGGACGCCGTCGCGGCCTACGCCGACCGCTATGTCCACCGCGGCCGCTGTCCGGCGGACGACGTGCTCGAGCGGCACGCGCCCGTACGGCCCCGGGCCCCTCGGTGACACCGGCTGCCGCGCTCGCGGGGTCCGGGCCGAGCGCGGTGCCCGGACCCGGGGCCGCGGCTCATCGGCGGAGCGGTCATGTCTCGCCTGCTGGGACGCGTGGTGGACGCACTCATCCCGGGTGTGCTTTCATCCGGCCATGGAGACCACTGGCCCGGCACACACGGTGCTGCTCGACCCGTTCTGGGTGAGCCGCCGCGCCGACCAGTTCGACCAGGTCTGTTGCTGACCGCCGTCCCACGGTTCGCGACCTCACTCCCTTCTTCCTGTCTGCTCCCACCGGCTGCCCTCGACTAGCCCGTACCCAGGGCCGGTTGTGGGGTGTCGTCGGCTGCCGTTGCCTGAAGGAACCCCATGGCCCAGCCCACAGCCCTGCCCGTCATCGACATCTCCCGGTTCCGTGCCCCGGACCCGGAGCGTGCCGCCTTCCTCGCCGAACTCCGCGCCGCGGCCCACGAGGTGGGGTTCTTCTACGTCACCGGACACGGCGTCCCCGCGACCCTGCGGGAGGAGGCGCTGACCGCGGCACGCGCCTTCTTCGCCCTGCCCGAGGAGCAGCGGCTGGAGATCGAGAACCTCAACTCGCCACAGTTCCGCGGCTACACCCGCACCGGAACGGAGTACACGGCGGGCAGCGCCGACTGGCGGGAGCAGATCGACATCGGCCCGGAGCGCGCGGCCGTGGAAACCGGCCCGGATGATCCGGACTACCTGCGCCTGATCGGCCCGAACCAATGGCCGTCCGCGCTGCCGGAGTTGAAGGACATCGTGCTGCGCTGGCAGGCGGAGGCGCTGCGGGTCAGCCGGGAGGTGCTGCGCGCGCTGGCCGCCGCACTCGGACAGGACGAGGGCTACTTCGACCAGTGGTTCGACGACGAGGCGGCCGTCCACGTGAAGATCGTGCACTACCCGCCGCGGGCCGCCCGCGACGCCGACCAGGGAGTGGGTGCGCACAAGGACTACGGCTACCTCGCCCTGCTCCAGCAGGACGACGTCGGCGGGCTCCAGGTGCAGCGCGAGGACGGCGACTGGATCGACGCGGTGCCGGTGCCGGACGCCTTCGTGTTCAACATCGGCGAGATGCTGGAGATCGCCACCCAGGGCTATCTGAAAGCCACTCAGCACCGGGTCGTCAGCCCGCAGCCGGGCATCGACCGCTACTCGATCCCCTTCTTCCTCGGCCCGCGCCTCGACGCGGTCGTCAAACCGCTGAACCTGCTTCCCGGACTGGCCGCGCTGAGCCGGGGCGTCACCGACGACCCGGACAACCCGTTGCTCGCGGCCTTCGGCGAGAACGCGGTCGTCGGCTGGCTCCGGTCGCACCCGAGAGTCGCCGAACGCTGGTGGGCCGACGTCCTCGCCAGGCCGGAGGGCGGCCGATGAGCAACGCCGACTGGGCCTTCGAGACCCGCCAGGTGCACGCCGGCGCGGTGCCCGACCCGGCCACCGGCGCGCGGGCGGTGCCGATCCACGCGACCGCCGGCTATGTCTTCCGGGACACCGGGCACGCCGCCGCGGCCTTCGAACTCGCCGACCTCGCCACCCACGCCTACACCCGGCTGTCGAACCCGACCACCGCGGTGGTGGAGGAGCGGATCGCCGCCCTGGAGGGCGGTTCGGCGGCGGTCGCCGTGGCCAGCGGTCAGGCCGCGACCAGCCTCGCCCTGCTCAACCTGGCCCGCGCGGGCGACCACATCGTCGCCTCGTCGTCCCTGTACGGCGGCACCCGCACCCTGCTGGAGCACACGTTCGCCGACTTCGGCATCGCCGTCACCTTCGTCGACGACCCGGACGACCTGGGCGCCTGGTACTCCGCCGTACGGCCCACCACCAAGGCGTTCTTCGGCGAGACCCTCGGCAACCCGCGCGGCAACGTCCTCGACACCGAGGCGGTCGCCCGCATCGCCCACGAGGCCGGCGTCCCGCTCGTCGTCGACAACACCGTGCTCACCCCCTACCTGCTGCGGCCCTTCGAACACGGCGCCGACATCGTCGTGCACTCCACCACCAAGTTCCTCTCCGGCCATGGCACCGGCATCGGCGGGGCCGTCGTGGACAGCGGACGTTTCGACTTCGGCGCGGACCCCGGCCGGTGGCCCGGACTGACCGGCCCGGACCCGACGTACGACGGGCTGTCGTTCTGGGACTCCTTCGCCGACCTGGGACTCGCCTACGCCCTGCGCCTGCGCACCCGGCTGGTGCGGGACCTCGGCCCGGCCGTCTCCCCGTTCAACAGCTTCCTGCTCCTCCAGGGCCTGGAGACGCTCAGCCTGCGCATCGAACGGCACGTCTCCAACGCCCTCGCGCTCGCCACCTGGCTGGAGGAACAGCCCCAGGTGACGCGCGTCCACTACGCGGCCCTGCCCTCCAGCCCCTGGCAGACCCAGGCCAAGCGCTATCTGCCGCGCGGCGCCGGAGCGGTGCTCGCCTTCGAACTCGCGGGCGGTCTGGAGGCGGGCCGGCGCTTCGTCGAAGGAGTCCGGCTGTTCAGCCACCTCGCGAACATCGGCGACGTCCGCAGCCTCGTCATCCACCCCGCCTCCACCACCCACGCCCAACTGGACCCGGACCAGCAGGCCGCCGCCGGAGTCACCCCCGGCCTGGTGCGGCTGTCGGTCGGCATCGAGGGCGCCCGCGACCTGATCGCCGACCTCGAGACAGGCCTGAGAGCGGCCGCCGTATGAACCCCACCGCACGTGACCTAGGAGACCGCCCAGCCATGCGCCGCAGCACCGCCCTCCGCCTCGCCGCCACCGCGGTCCTCGCCAGCCTGGCCGCGACCGCCTGCGGCACCGGCGCGGCCGACGACCCCGCGAACGCCGGACAGACCAGCCAGGCGCCCCAGCCCACCGACATCGACACCGGTGCCACCGTCGACGTACGCCTGGTGCTGGAGCCCACCAGTCTCGACATCGCCGACACGGCGGGCGCGGCCCTCGACCAGATCCTGCTCGACAACATCTATCAGGGCCTGCTCACCCGCGACGAGAACAACAAGATCGAGCCGAGCCTGGCGACCTCCTACGACCAGTCGCCGGACGGCCTCACCTACACCTTCCACCTCGCGAAGAACGCCACCTTCCACGACGGGAGCAAGGTCACCGCGGCCGACGCCGCATGGTCGCTGCGACAGGTCACCACGGCCGGCTCGAAGAACCCCGACGCGGCCGCGCTCGCCTCCGTCAAGAACGTCTCCGCCACCGACGACCACACCGTCGTCGTCACGCTCAAGCACCGTGACACCGGCTTCACCTGGGGGCTGACCGGACGGGCCGGCATCGTCTTCAAGAAGGACACCGACTTCTCCTCGCTCGCCGGGAAGGAGAACGGCACCGGGCCGTTCAGGCTGAGCACCTGGAAGCGCGGCTCGTCGATCACCTTCGTCCGCGACGACGCCTACTGGGGGAAGAAGGCCAAGGTCGCCAAGGTCGTCTTCCACTACATCAAGGACGTCAACGCGGCCAACAACGCCCAGCGGACCGGCCAGACCGACATCGAGACCGCCGCCGACGCCACCCTGCTCCAGCCGTTCTCCGACACCGGCAAGTACACGGTGCTGCGCGGCGACACCACCGACAAGTTCACCCTCGCCTTCAACAACGCCTCGGGACCGACCAAGGACGTGCGGGTCCGCCGTGCCATCCGGCGGGCCATCGACAACGCCGGCCTCGTCAAGAGCCTCGGCGGCGCGGCCAAGCTGGTCGGCGGGCCCGTCCCGGCCACCGACCCCGGCTACGAGGACCTCACCGCCGTCGACGCCCACGACCCCGCGAGCGCCAAGAAGCTGCTGAAGCAGGCCGGTTACGGCAGCGGCCTCAAGCTCACCGTGCAGATCCCCAACATCTACCCGACGGAGATCGGCGACTACCTGGCCTCCGAGCTGAAGCAGGTCGGCATCCAACTCACGGTGCGACAGGTGGAGTTCCAGACCTGGCTGGACTCCGTCTACTCCAAACACGCCTACCAGCTCAGCCTCGTCGACCACGCCGAGGCCCGTGACCTGAGCAACTTCGCCAACCCCGCCTACTACTTCGGCTACGACAACGCCGACGTCCAGAAGTGGTACGCCGCCGCTCAGACGGCCACCGGCGACGCGGACCGGGACGCCCTGCTCAAGAAGGCGGCCCGAAAGGTCTCCGAGGACGCCGCCGCCGACTGGCTGTACGTCAGCCAGACCCTCACCGTCGTACGCGCCGGAGTCACCGGCGTGCCGCGCAACTTCACCAGCAACCGCTACGACCTCGCGGACCTCGCCGTGGCGAAGAAGTGAGGCCCGCGTGACCCTCTACGTGGTGCGCCGGGCCGCACTCCTCGTGGTGTCCCTGTTCGCCGCCAGCGTGCTGATCTTCCTGGTGCTGCGGCTGCTGCCCGGCGACGTCGCCCAGACCATCGGCGGCATCAAGGCCACCCCGGCGCAGGTCGCGGCCGTCCGCCACGACCTGGGCCTGGACCGGCCGCTCGTCGCCCAGTACGGCAGCTGGATCGGCGGCGTCGTCACCGGTGACTTCGGGCGGTCGGCCCTGGACGGCACGTCCGTCTCCGGGCAGCTCGCCGAGAAGTTCGCCGTGACCGGGCCGCTCGCCGCGGGCGCCGTCGTCCTCGCGCTCGCCTTCGCCGTCCCCCTCGGCATCCTCGCCGCCGTGCGCCGCGACTCACGGCTGGGCAGCGCGGTCAACGCCCTCGGACAGCTCGGCATCGCGCTGCCCACCCTGTGGGTCGGGCTGCTGCTCGTCATGGTCCTCGCGGTCCAGGTCCGCTGGCTGCCCGCCCAGGGTTTCCCCGTCGACGGCTGGCACGAGCCGGGGCAGGCGCTGCGCAGCCTGGTCCTGCCCTGGCTGACCCTGGCCCTGTCCGAGGGTGCCGTCCTGCTGCGGTTCGTACGCTCCGCCGTCCTGGACGTCCTGCACCAGGACTGGCTGCGCACCGCCCGCGCCAAAGGCCGCACCCGCACCGGCGCGCTGGTAGTACACGGGCTGCGCAACGCCGCCGTCCCCGTGGTGTCGGTGCTCGGTCTGCAGATCGCCGCGCTGATCGCGGGCGCCGTCGTCGTGGAGCAGGTCTTCGTGCTGCCCGGCGTCGGCCAGATGCTGATCACGGACGTCGGCAACCGCGACCTGGACAAGGTGCAGGGCGAGGTCTTGCTGCTCACCGGCGCCGTGCTGGTCGTCGGATTCCTGGTGGACCTCGCCCACCGGCTGATCGATCCGAGACTGCGGAGCGCGGTATGAGGGCCGCCCCCGTCCTCCGCGCGCTGCTGCGCGGCCGCAGCGGTCTCGCCGGCACCTTCCTCGTCGGCCTCCTCGTCCTGTCCGCCCTGGTCTCCCTGGTGTGGACGCCGTACGACCCCACCCTCGCGCGTCCGCAGGACGGCTGGCTGCTGCCCTTCTCCGGCGGGCACGTCCTCGGCACCGACCGGCTGGGCCGCGACGAACTGAGCCAGCTGCTGGCCGGCGCCCGCGCCACCCTGCTCACCGCGGTCCTCTCGGCCGCCGTCGCCGCCGTGGTGGGACTCGCCCTGGCGCTGACGGCGGTACTGGTGCCGCGCTGGATCGGCGCCGCCGTCGTCCAGCTCACCGACGTGCTGATCGCCTTCCCCGTCCTGCTGATCGCGATGATCCTCACCGCGGTGTACGGCGGTTCCACCTGGACCGTGGTCGGCGCCGTCGGCATCGGAGCGGGCGTCAACCTCGCCCGCGTCGCCCGTGCCGAAGCCGGGCGCGTGCTGAACACCGACTACGTGCTCGCCGCCCACGCGGCCGGTTCCGGGACCTGGCGAACCGTCCGCAGGCACCTGCTGCCGAACATCGCACCCACCCTCGTGGTGCAGCTCTCGCTGGTGCTCTCCGTGGCGGTGCTCGCCGAGGCGGCCCTGTCCTTCCTCGGGTTCGGGGCACCGGCGCCCGCGGTCTCCTGGGGGCGCATGCTGCACGAACAGCAGCAGTACATCGCCGCCCGCCCGCTGCTCGTCGTCTGGCCAGGACTCGCCGTCGCCGCCTCCGTCCTCGGGTTCAACCTGCTCGGTGACGGGCTGCGCGAGGCCGCCGACGCGCGCCTGCGGATCCGGGCCGCCGACGACGCGGTCACCCCCGAGTCCCACGACGACACCGACACACGCACGCCGGTCCCGGAGGCGTCATGAGCCTGCTGACGGTCAGCGGTCTGAGCGTGCGGATCGGCGGGGCCACCGTCGTCGACCAGGTCGGCTTCGAACTCGCCCCGGGAGAACGGCTGGCGCTGATCGGCGAGTCCGGTTCCGGCAAGTCGCTCACCGCCCTCGCGGTACTGGGACTGCTGCCCGACGGCGCCCGGGCCACCGGCAGCGTCCGCCTCGGTGAACAGGAACTGCTCGGCCTCGGCGACCGCGCCCTGTCCCGGCTGCGCGGCGCTCGGATGGCCATGGTCTTCCAGGAGCCCATGAGCGCGCTCAACCCCCTCATGCGCATCGGCAGACAGCTCTCCGAGCCGCTGCGGCTGCACCGCGGCCTGAACCGGCGCCGGGCCGCGGCCGCCGCCGTGGAACTCGCCGCGCAGGTGGGGCTGCCGGACCCGGAACTCGCCGTCCGCTCCTGGCCCCACCAGCTCTCCGGCGGCCAGCGTCAGCGCGTCGGCCTGGCCATGGCCCTCGCCACCCGCCCGGCGCTCCTGATCGCCGACGAACCCACCACCGCCCTCGACGTCACCGTGCAGGCCGACATGCTCGCCCTCCTGGACGAACTCGTCCGCGAGCACGGCACGTCACTCCTGTTCATCAGCCACGACCTCGCCGTCGTCGCCCAGGTGTGCGCACGCGCCGCAGTGCTGAAAGACGGCAGGGTCGTCGAGGAGGGCACCACCGACACACTCGTACGGCGTCCCCAACACCCCTACACCCAGGGGCTGGTGGCGGCCGCGCGCGCCACCGGAACCGAGGAGGTCACCCGATGACCGAGCTGCTGAAGGGCACAGGCCTGAGCCGCCGCTTCCGGCTGCCGCGCACCTCACTGCTGGCCCCGGCCGGCCACCGCCAGGCAGTCCAGGACGTGTCGCTCCAGCTGCGCGAAGGGCAGAGCCTCGGCGTCGTGGGGGAGTCCGGCTCCGGCAAGTCGACCCTGGCCCGGCTGCTGCTCGCCCTCGACCGGCCCGACTCCGGGACCGTGCACTACCGGGGACGCGAGGTGAAGCCTGGCCGGCTGCCCTGGTTCCGGCGTGAGGTGCAGGTCGTGCTCCAGGACCCGATGGGCTCGCTCGACCCGCGCGCCACCGTCCGTGACATCGTCGCCGAACCGCTCGAATGCCTGCGGCTGCCCGGCGACCACGACGACCGGGTGGACGAACTGCTGCGCGCGGTCGGCCTGGACCCGTCCGTACGCGGCCGGTACCCGCACGAGTTCTCCGGCGGCCAGCGGCAACGCATCGCCCTCGCACGGGCGTTGGCCCCCGGCCCGAAGGTCCTCGTCGGCGACGAACCGCTCAGCGCCCTGGACGTGTCGGTGCGCGCGGGGATCCTCGCCCTCCTCGACGACCTCGCCGAGGCCTACGGACTGACCCTGCTGCTCGTCTCCCACGACATCGGCGTCGTACGGCGGCTCTGTACCGACGTGCTGGTGATGAAGGACGGCCGAGCTGTCGAACAGGGACCGGCCGCCGTCGTGCTGGCCGAGCCCCGCCACCCGTACACACGCCGCCTGCTGGCCGCCGTACCCCGGCTGCCCGCATGACCGGGAGGACCGCATGACCTCGCACCCCGCACGCCGCCTCTCCCTGGGCGCCCTCGTCCACGGCTCCGGCGGCCACATCGCCGGCTGGCGGCACCCCGACGCCCGCCCCGACGGACAACTCGACTTCGCCTTCCACGCCGACCTCGCCCGCACACTCGAACGCGGGCGGTTCGACGCCCTGTTCGTGGCCGACGTCGTCGCCCTCTGGGGGCACCAGCTGGACTCCCTGTCCCGCACCGGCCGCGCCGAGCACTTCGAACCGCTGACCCTGCTCGCCGCGCTGTCCCTGGTGACCGAGCACATCGGCCTGGCGGCGACGGCCACCACGACGTACAACCACCCCTTCCACATCGCCCGCAAGTTCGCCTCCCTGGACCACATCTCGGGCGGCCGTGCGGCCTGGAACGTGGTCACCTCCGTCGTACCGCTGGAGGCCGCCAACTTCGGCTACGACCACCACCTCGAACACGAGCTGCGCTACCGGCGTGCCGACGAGTTCGTACAGGTCGTCAAGGCGCTCTGGGACAGCTACGACGACGCGGCGGTGGTCCGCGACAAAGCGGCGGGCCGCTACTACGACCCGGCCGGACTGCACACCCCGCACCACCGCGGCGAGCACTTCGCCGTCCGCGGCCCGCTGAACATCTCCCGGCCGCCCCAGGGCCACCCGGTGGTCTTCCAGGCCGGATCATCCGCGACCGGAAAGGAGTTCGCGGCCCGGCACGGGGAGGTCCTCTTCACGACCCAGCACGAACTGGGCGCGGCACAGGCCTTCTACGCCGACATCAAGGCGCGCGCGGCCGCCCACGGCCGCGCCCCCGACCACGTCCTGGTCTGGCCCGGCCTCACCCCGCTCGTCGCGCCCACCGAGACCGAGGCCAAGCGGCGCCTCGCCGAACTCCAGGACCTCATCCACGACGACGTCGCCCGTCGCCTCGTCCAGGACAACATCGGCGACCTCGACCTGACCGACCACCCGGTGGACGGCCCACTGCCGGACATCCCCGAGACCAACCGCAGCAAGTCCCGCCGCGATCTGCTCCTGAAACTCGCACACGACGAAAAGCTGACGATACGTCAGCTCGCGCACCGGTTCGCCGCCGGGTCGGCGGTGGCCGGCACGCCCGAGCAGGTCGCCGACCACATCGAGACCTGGTTCCGCGCCTTCGCCGCCGACGGGTTCAACATCTCCTTCCCCTATCTGCCCGGTCCCGCCGAGGACTTCGTCGACCAGGTGGTGCCCCTGCTCCAGCGACGCGGACTGCTGCCCACCGCGTACGAGGGCACCACCCTGCGCGAGAACCTCGGACTGCCGCGGCCCGCCGCCCGCGTACGCCACCTCCAGGAGACCGGACGATGAGCCGCCGCACCGACCGAAGCCGTACCGACGGAACCCGTACCGAGGAAAGCCGCATCGAGCAAGGCCGCACCGAGCGAAGCCCTGCCGGCCGAAGCCGGGGCGATCAGCTGCACCTCAACGCATTCCTCAAGCCGCCGGGGGAGTACCTGGCCGCCTGGCGGCACCCGGACACCGCCGCCGACGCGGGCGTGAACATCCGGGAGGTGCTCTCCTTCGCCCGGACCGCCGAACGAGCCGCGTTCGACGCGGTGTTCCTCGCCGACCTCGTCGGCGTACCGTTCGCGAGCGTGGACGTGCTCAGCCGGGTCAGCGTCGTCAACGACTCCTTCGAACCGACCACCCTGCTCGCCGCGCTCGCCGCCGGCACCTCCCGAATCGGCCTCATCGCCACCGCCTCGACCAGCTACAACGAGCCCTATCACGTGGCCCGCGCCTTCGCCTCACTCGACCACATCTCCGGCGGCCGGGCCGGCTGGAACGTGGTGACCTCCCTCAACGACGGAGAGGCACAGAACTTCGGCCTGGACACCCACCTCGACCACGCCACCCGCTACGAGCGCGCCGAGGAGTTCCACGACGTCGTCACCGGACTCTGGGACTCCTTCGAGGACGACGCCTTCCGTCACGACCAGGCCCAGGGCGTCTACTTCGACCCGGCCAAGCTGCACGCGCTGAACCACGCGGGCAAGCACCTCAGGGTCGCCGGGCCCCTCAACATCGCCCGGCCCCCGCAGGGCCACCCCGTCATCGTCCAGGCGGGCGCCTCCGAGGCGGGCAAGGACCTGGCCGCCCGGGTCGCCGACGTGATCTTCTCCGGCATCAAGGACCTCGGCCGCGCCCAGGAGTTCTACGCGGAGATCAAGGAGCGTGCAGCCGCCCACGGCCGTGACCCGGACCACCTCAAGATCCTCCCGGCGCTGTCCGTGGTCACGGCCCCCACGGCCGCCGAGGCCGCGGCCAAGCTGGCCCGTCTCACCGAACTGCTGCCCCCGCAGGTGGCCCTGGCGGACCTCTCCTACTGGCTCGGCGGCTTCGACCTCAGCGGCTACCCGCTCGACGGGCCGCTGCCCGAACTCCCCGTCTCCAACCAGTCGCACACCGCGCAGCAGCAGATCTACGAGGACGCCCGCCGCGACAACCTCACCATCCGCGACCTCGTCCGCCGCGTCGCCGACGACGACCGCACCCTCACCGGCACACCCGAGGAGATCGCCGACCACATCGAGGAGTGGTTCACCGGCCGCGCGGCCGACGGCTTCAACGTGGTCTTCCCCTACCTGCCCGGCACCCTCGACGACTTCGCCGACCTCGTCGTCCCCGAACTGCGCAGGCGCGGCCTCTTCCGCACCCACTACACCGGCACCACCCTGCGCGAGCACCTGGGCCTGCCCCGACCGCCCCGAAGCCGATGACGGCCTCGGACGCACGCCTCTTACACTCCTGGCGTGACGAACACATCGACCCTCTTCCACGTCTCATCCGTGCTCAATCGGCAGTCGATCGCACAGCATGGCCTGGACTGGACCCGGATGGGCGCCGCACGGGGAATCGCCGGCAGCCGCCGCCCGGAGGCGGAGGGAGTCTTCGTCTGTCGAGACGAGGACGAGGCAAGGTTCTTCTTCCAGATCAACAACACCGGTGGGCTGGTCGATCTCTGGTCCGTGGAGGGCATCGTCGAGGAATCGCTCCTCGACAACGGCAACGGCTTCTTCTACCACCCCGGCCGCATACCGGCCGCGCGAGTCCGTCTCGTGCGCTCGGACATTCCTCCCCAAGGCGACTTCTGACGGACACCGTTCCTATGGTGACGGGACGGGGAAGAGCATGCAGCTGCTGGTCGCGTGGGCCAGCAGCCGGTCCTCGGAGTCGCGGAGCTCGGCCTGGGCGAGGGCGGTGCGGCGGCCCTTGCTGAGGATGGTGCCGATGGCACGGACCTTGCCGGTGTCCACGGTGACGGGGCGCAGGAACTTCAAGGCCAGGTCGATCGAGGTGTATCCCATCCCCTGCGGCAGCACGGACTGCACCGCGCAGCCGGCCGCGGAGTCGAGGAGCGTCGCGTACACACCGCCGTGGACGCTGCCGATCGGGTTGTAGTGCTCCTCACCCGGCACCAGTACGAAGACCACCCGGCCGGCCTCGGCCTCCTCCAGGCTGAAGCCGAGGGTGGCGGCGATCGGCGCGGCGGGCAGCCGCCCGGCGAGGATCTCGCGTAGGAATTGGAGACCGCTGTGTTCGCCGACGGCCTCGGCGGAGACGGCGGGGTCTTCCCATTGGATCGTACGTGACCTGCGCATTCCCGCTCCTGACCCGGCTGGCTTCTTTTGACGAAGTTAGCCGTGCCGACATCTGGCTGTCAATGGTGAAGTCAGCCTAGGATGGGCGCATGAGCTGGCTGGAGACGAGCGCGGACAACTGCACGGTGCACCGGACACTGGACCTGGTCGGCGAAAAGTGGTCGTTGCTGCTGCTTCGGGACGCCATGAACGGCGTCCGCCGTTTCGACGACTTCCGGCGGCACATCGGGCTGTCCGAGGCCGTCCTGGCGGACCGGCTCCGCAAGCTGGTGGCGGCCGGGATCCTGGAGTCCGTCGCCTACCGCGAGCCGGGGAGCCGTACCAGGTACGAGTACCGGCTCACGCGCAAGGGCTGGGATCTGTGGCCCGCGATGATCGCCCTCAAGCAGTGGGGTGACCGGTACACGGCGGACCCGGAAGGGCCGCCCCTGGAGGTTCACCATGCGGACTGCGGTGAACCGCTTCGAGCGGTGATCGTCTGTGAGGAGGGCCACGGGCCGCTGATTCCTCCGGAGGCCCGAACCCGCCCCGGCCCCTCGGCGCGGCCGCTCGGCTGACGAGCCGCGCGCCCCTCACGAAGCCGGACCCGCCCACCCTCATCCTGCGCAGGCGCGGCCCACCCTCATCCTGTGCAGGCGCGATCGCCCCCGACAACGCCGAAGAAACCAGTGCCGTCCGCGCGCTAGGTCGCCGAAGTCCGGTCCGCGGCCCGGTTGTTGCGGTCGATCTCCGGCATGTGTGTCTCGGCCCAGAGCCGCAGGACGGAAAGCGGTCCTTCGAGGGACAGGCCCAGCTCGGTGAGACGGTAATGCACGGCCGGGGGCACGGTGGGCTCCACACGGCGCGCCACCAGACCGTCGCGGGCCAGGCTCTGCAGGGTGGTGGACAGCATCTTCTGCGAGATGCCCGGGACACGGCGCCGCAGCTCAGCGAAGCGGACCTCGTGCGGAAACTCCTCGGCCAGCACCTTGACCGTCATCGACGTCCACTTGGTGCCGATGCGGTCGAGCAGCCGGCGGGTCGGACAGCGCGGGTCCAGCAGGTCGCCACGCTCACCCGGCCCTCTGTCACGTCCGTCGGGACCCGACGTGGTCACCTGGAGCTCACCACCTGAAGGGAAAGTGCCGTCTTGGGCGGAACAGGCTAGTTCCCTACGGTGACCTTGTCACCTTCCTTACCGAGTTCCGGAGTTCCGCCATGCCCGAACTGCGCCGCGTTGCCGTCAACGGCGTCGTACTGAACGTCGCCCTCGCCGGAACCGGCCCGGCCGTCCTGCTGCTGCACGGCTTCCCGCACACCTGGCAGGTGTGGACCGACGTCATGGCCGGCCTGTCCGGACGGAACCGCGTCATCGCGCCGGACCTGCGGGGCTTCGGCGCCAGCGACCCCGCCGCCTCCGGGTACGACGCGGGCACCCTGGCCGAGGACGCCGAGGCGCTCCTCGCCGCGCTTGGGGTGTCCTCGGCCGCGGTGGTGGCCGTCGACGCCGGCACTCCGGCGGCCTTCCTCCTCGCCATGCGCCGTCCCGGCCTCGTCCGGCGCCTGGTCGTCATGGAGTCCCTGCTGGGGAGGCTGCCCGGCGCCGAGGACTTCCTCTCCGCCGGGCCGCCCTGGTGGTTCGGCTTCCACGCCGCCGCGCCCGGCCTCGCCGAGACGGTGCTGGAGGGGAACGAAGCGGCCTACGTCGACTGGTTCCTGCGGGCCGGCACGCTCGGAGACGGGGTACGCCCCGACATCCGGGACGCCTTCGTCCGTGCCTACACCGGCCGGCAGGCACTGAGCCGCGCGTTCTCGTACTACCGGGCGCTGCCCGAGAGCGCGGCACAGATCGAGCGGGCGGTCGGCACGGGCCGCCTGACCGTGCCGACGATGGCGCTGGGCGCCCGCCCCGTCGGCCCGGCGCTGGAACGTCAGCTCCGCCCCGTCACCGACGACCTCACCGGACACGTCCTCGATGACTGCGGCCACATCATCCCGCTGCACCGGCCGGCAGCCCTGCTCGCCTTGCTGCGCCCCTTCCTGGCCGGCCACGACACGAGCGCGGCGTGACCGGACACACGGGACGCCCGCCGCGCCCGTGAGCTACTTCTGCCAGCCGACCGTCTCCGGCAGAGGCGTACCGAAGATCGTGGCGCCGACGTTGGCCAGCCCCTTCCTGACGCCGTAGACGGACGGACCGCTGAAGAGCGGCAGGAAGGCGTACTGCGCCAGTTCCTCGCGTTCGACGGCGTTGGCGCGGGCGGTCTGCTTGGCGGGGTCGGATATCTCGGAGACGGCGTGGATCTCCTTGTCCAGCTCCGGGGTTCCGGTACCGGTCAGGTTGGAGTCGCTGTCGGTGCCGTAGAACTGGTAGAGGTACCGCGCGCCGAAGGGGTCCGTGGAACGGTTGCCGGACAGGAAGAGGTCGAAGTCGCGATCGCTGAGGATCTTGGAGAAGTCCGCCTCGTCGGCCTTCTTGATGTCGACGCCGATGCCCACCGGCTTCAGCATCGCGGCGAACGCGTTGGCCGTGGCCTTGTCCAGCGGGTCGTCGCCGAGCAGGGTGTAGCGGACGGTGAGCCTGGTGCCGGCCTTCTCGCGGATGCCGTCGCCCCCGGCCTTCCAGCCGGCGGACTCCAGGATCTTCCGGGCGTCGTCGGGCGCGTACTTGATCACGGAGGAGACGTTGTCCTCGTACCCCTTCTGGAAGCTGTAGAGGAGCGCCGAACCGGGAAGCGGCTCGGAGTAGTCCAGTCCCTGGAACTGGATTTTGGCGATCTGTGTCCGGTCGACGCTCTCCAGCAGCGCCTTGCGCACCCGTACGTCACGGAGGGCGGCGGACTTCGAGTTCACGTACAGCGAGTACTCGAACGGGCTGCCGCCGCGGCGGATCTCCGTGCCGGTGACGCCGCTGATCTGCTTCAGGCCCTCGGCGCTGCCCGTGGAGGCGTAGTCGACCTGGCCGTTCTTGAAGGCGTTGATCGCCGCGGACGAGTCCAGGTTGACGTAGATGCGCTTGTCGAGCTTGCCCTTCTTCCCCCACCACTTCGGGTTCCGGACGAAGGTGAGGTTGCCGCTCTTGGTGTCGAAGGTGCCGACGGTGTACGGGCCGGCGCCCCATTCGGGGTGGGCCTTCTTCACGTAGGCGTCGTTGAAGTTGGCCACCGTCGCGGCCTTGGGGTTCAGCAGCGTGGTGAACAGGCTGGACCACCAGGGGTCCACGCCCTTGAAGTCGATGACGGCCTGCTTGTCGTCGGCGCCGCGGGTGACCGAGGTGATGTTCCGGTACCCCTCGGTGTTGCTCGCGTTGTAGTCCTTGTCGGAACCGTTGTCGGCCTGCCAGGTGGCCTTGACCGCCCGCCAGTCGATCGGCGTGCCGTCGTTGTAGGCGGCCTTGGGGTTGAGGGTGAGGACGACTCGCTGGTTGCCGCCGGTGACACTGACCTTGACGTCACTGAGGTAGTCCGGGTTGTACTGCACGTCCCCGGTGGGGGAGTAGGTGATGACGTCGGGGTTGTACCAGAACCACACCCGGGTGGCGGTGAGGGTGGCATTGGCGTTGAACGGGTTGCCCTGGTCGTCGAAGGTCCCGGGCGTGGTGTAGGTCCCGCCGTCCTTGACGTTGTCGTAGGGCTGGGGGTTGTAGTCGACCTTCGCCGACGCCACGGCGGGCGTCGAGCCCTTGGCCGACCCTCCGGCGTCCGGCGCGTCGGCGCCGGAGGAACTGCAGGCGGTGGCCGTCAGGGCGAGGGCCAGGGTGAGTACGGAGGCCGGGGCGGTTCTCGGTCGCATGGCGAGTGGATCCGTTTCTTCGTGGGGGTGGGACGCCGCACGGCACGGCGGCGCCGCGGAACAGAGGCCGGGAAGGCGATCAGCTAGCGTGACAGGCGGAGCGGTGACCGGCGCCGGATTCCGTGGGGTGCAGGGTCGGACGCTCGGTACGGCACCGCTGCCGCAGTCCGTCGTCGAGCAGCCGGTGCAGCGGACACCGGTCGACGAAGACACACCCCTGCGGCAGGCGCGACGCGCTGGGCTGCTCGCCCTCCAGCACGATGTGCTCACGGGCGCGCTCCAGTTGCGGATCGGGTACCGGGATCGCGGACAACAGGGCCTGGGTGTAGGGGTGCCGGGCGTCGGCGAAGAGCTCCTCGGTGGCACCGGTCTCCACGATGTGCCCCAGGTACATGACCGCGATCCGGTCGGACACATGGCGCATCACCGCGAGGTCGTGCGCCACGATCAGGTACGCCAGGCCCAGTTCGCGCTTCAGCCGGGTGAGCAGGTTGATGACGCCGGCCTGGACGGACACGTCGAGGGCGGACACCGGCTCGTCCAGGATCACGATCCGCGGCTCGGTCGCCAACGCCCGTGCGATGCCCACGCGTTGACGCTGACCGCCGGACAGGGCGGCCGGGAAGCGGTCCGCCACCGAGGCGTCCAGCCCGACCAGGGAGAGGAGTTCGCCCACCCGGGTCCGGATCGCCGCCCGGTCCGCGCCCACCGCCTGGAGCGGTTCGGCGAGGAGCCGGAAGACGGGCAGGCGCGGATCGAGCGACCCCATGGGGTCCTGCATCACGATCTGCACGGCGCGCCGCAGCCTCCGCCGCTGCTCGGCGGAGGCCGCGGCGGTGACGTCGGTGCCCGCGATGTCGATCAGCCCGTGCTCGGGGCGCCCGAGCCGCATGATCTCCAGCAGGGTGGTCGTCTTCCCGCTTCCGGACTCGCCGACCAGACCGAGGGTCTCGCCTGCCCGCAGTTCGAAGCTGACGTCACTGACCGCGTGCAGCGTCCCGACCCTGCGTCTGAGGAGGGCGCCCTTGGTGAGCGGAAACGTCTTGGTCAGACCGGCGACCCGCAGCACGGTCTCGGCACCGACGCCCGGGCCACGCTCGACCTGCCCGTCGGCCTCCGCAGCCGGCGGGAAGAGCGAGCCGGCCGGCAACCTGCCGTCGGCTATCTCGTCGGCGCGCAGGCACGCCACCTGCCCGTGCCCGGGGACGACGGTCAGCTCCGGTTCGTGCGTGTGGCAGGGCCCCACGGCTGCGGGGCAGCGGTTTACGAAGGAGCACCCTGCCGGGAGCCCGACCAGCGACGGTGGTTCGCCCGCGATCGGCACCAGCGGGCGGTCCGCCCGCGCCCCGGGCCGTGGCACCGCGCCCAGCAGCCCGATGGTGTACGGCATGGACGGCCGCGCGAACAGCTCCTGGGCGGACGCCTGTTCCACGATGCGGCCCGCGTACATCACGGCGACGTCGTCGGCGTATCCGGCCACCACCCCCAGATCGTGGGTGATCAGCACCAGAGCCGCACCGGTCTCGGCCTGGGCCGTCCGCAGGACACCGAGGATCTGTGCCTGCACCGTCACGTCGAGGGCGGTGGTCGGCTCGTCGGCGACGATGACCGACGGCGAGTTCGCCATCGCCAGGGCGATGACCACGCGTTGGCGCATGCCACCGGAGAACTCGTGCGGGAACGACCGCGCGTTGCGCCGCGGGTCCGGGATGCCGACCAGGTCCAGGAGTTCGACGGCGCGGTTCCACGCGGCCTGCCTCGTCAGCCTCTGGTGGACGCGCAGCGCGTCGGACAGCTGCCGGCCGACGGAGAAGATGGGGGTCAGGGCGGACAGCGGGTCCTGGAAGACCATGCTGATGTCGTTGCCGCGCACGGCGGACAGCCGTCGGTCGTCGAGCCCGACCAGGTCGCGGCCGCCCAGCAGCACCCGGCCCGAGACGCTCGCGGACCCCGGCAGCAGTCCCATGACGCCCATCGCCGTCGCGGACTTGCCCGACCCCGACTCGCCGACGATGCCGAGCGTGCGCCCGGGGTGGACGTCGAAGCTCACGTCCCGTACGGCTCGTACCGCACCGGCCTCGGAGGGGAAGGACACGTTCAGGTCCCGCACGGACAGCACCGGGTCCTGCGTGGCGGGTTCCGCCTGCGGATGCGTTCCCGGATCCGTCACCGTCATCGCCGGCCCCCCGCGGCACCGGTGACCGACGTCGGGTCGAGTGCGTCCCGCAGCCCGTCGCCGATCAGGGTCATGGACACCGTCAGCAGCACCACCAGGGCGGCCGGGTAGCCGAACAGCCACGGGGCGCTGGTGATCGTGCCGGAGCCGTCGGCGAGCATCGTGCCCAGCGACACGTCCGGGGGCTGCACGCCGAAGCCGAGGAAGGACAGGGCGGTCTCGCTGAGCACGGTGGCGACCACTCCCAGGGTCAGGTTGACGACGAGCAGGGAACCGAGGTTGGGGATGATGTGCCGCAGGACGATCCGCCACGGCCGCACCCCCATGAACTCCGCGGCCAGGACGTAGTCCCGCTCGCGCAGCGAGGTGGAGACCGACCAGACGACCCGTGCCGTGGACATCCAGCCGAACACGGTGAGGACCAGGATGAGCACCCGCCAGTCGCCGGCGAGGTGATGCGAGACCAGGGCCAGGATCAGGAACGACGGCACGACGAGCAGGAAGTGGATGACCATCAGGGTCAGCTTCTCGACGCGTCCGCCGAAGTAGGCAGCCCCCGCACCGATCACCGCGGCGAGCACGATCGTCAGCACGGAGACACTGACCGCGATCACCAGGGAGCGCTGGAGGCCGTGCACGGCCTCGGCGTAGACATCGTTGCCACCCTGGTTGGTGCCGAAGTAGTGCGCCCCGCCGGGCGGTCGGGTGAGCGCCGTGAAATCCACGTCGGTGTAGGCGAAGCGTGTGAACAGGCCGCCGAACACGCTGAACAGGACCAGCAGGACGAAGAGCGCGACGCCGAGCAGGGCGGGCCGGTTGCGGGCGAACCGCCGCAGGTACAGGCGTCCGCCGTTCGTAACGGGCGCCGCGGCGCGGTCGGCCGGGCGGGGGCCGGACGGCTCGGGCAGGGGGGCCACAGTGACCGCCACGTCAGCTCACCCGCACCCGGGGGTCGAGCAGGACGACCGCGACGTCGGCGAGGACCGCGCCGATGGCCGTCATGGCGGCGCCGAAGGCCGCGACGGCGACGGCACCGTGCACGTCGTTCTTCGCGATGGTCTGGACGAAGTACTGGCCCATTCCGTTCCAGCCGAAGACCGTCTCCGTGATCACCGCGCCCGTGAAGATCGCCGGGATACTGAAGGCCACCGACGTGGCGGTCGGGATGAGGGAGGCGCGCAGCGCGTGCCGGCGGATCGCCTGGGCGCGTGTCAGGCCGGTGGCGCGGGCGGTGCGCACGTAGTCCGAGTTGATGCTGTCCAGCAGCAGCGAACGCTGGGTCAGGTGGTAGCCGACGTAACCCAGCAGCGTCAGGCTCAGCGTCGGCAGGACGAGGTGCTGGAACCGGTCGGCGACGGTCGGCCACAGACCGCTGACGGTAGGGGACTTCTCCCCGGCGACGTAGAGGAAGCGCCACCCGAGATGCTGGTTCAGCCAGATCCCGGCCAGGACCACCGCCAGCGCCGCCACGGCCGTCGGTACGTTGAACAGGAAGACCGAGACGAGCTGGCTGACGCGGTCCCACAGGCCGTACTGCCGGGAGGCGGTGAACACGCTGAGCGCCACCCCGGCCACCACCGACAGCAGCGTGGCCGCGGTGACCAGCTGGCCGCTGACCACGACCCGGAAGCCGATCTCGGCGTTGACCGGCGCCCCGACCGGGGACTTCCCCCAGTCGAAGTGCAGGACCACATCGGTGAACCAGCGCCACCACCGCTCGGGCAGCGGGACCCGTGGGTCCAGGTTGTACGGCGCCAGGGCGCGGTCGATCTGGTCCTCCGTGCGGACGGGCCGCAGACCGCGGTAGTTGGACCTCGGGTCGAGGAACCACGCGGCCAGCAGGTACGTCACGTTGGTGGCGACCACGATCATGGCCAGCCATCCCGCGGCCTTGCGTGTCACATGACGGATCACGTGCCCGCCTCACTGCCGGAGGAACGTGTGGCGACGGCGGTGACCGCGCACGGCGCCGGCCAGGGTGTGCCGGGTCTGGGCATGGCTGTTTTGCTTCCTGACGGACATGAACACACCACTCTGGTCGAGGCGGTGCGCGCTGAGATTCCGCGACCCCGGTCCCCACACCGGGCGACCGGGCCGACCAGAAGATTGTTCGACGCTGATCCCGACGCCCACCAGACTCCCCGACGCCCTGCCATGCAATTGCAATGCCCATGACATAAACCGGCGTTGGTGGTCGTGCTCTGCACGGACGTGGGCAACCCCAGGGGGCTGTCGAGTAGCCTGCGGGCGTGGGGATCGAACTGAACACTGAGCTGTTTCAGAGTGGTCACTGACCTGGCCCACAACGTGGCCGACGTCGCGGAGGTCCTCCGCAGAGCGGGGCTGGAGATCGACCCCGGCGGGGGTGGTGGAGTCGCCGTGGATCGACTCGCGCGGAGGGGGGCCGGAGCACTGGGGCTCGGAGACGTGACGGTCGAGAAAGTCTGACCGGCAGGGCAGTCGAACTCCCTTCCGTACCCGTCTTTACAGGGGAACGAGGGAGGGCGCATTGAACGCCGACGAGGAACGCCAGTTCCGCGAGTTCGTTGCGGCGCGGTCGAGATCGCTGCTGCACACGGCCTACCTGCTGACCGGGGACTGGGAGCAGGGCCGGGACCTGCTCCAGACCGCGCTTGCCTCCACCGCGCGGCGTTGGTCGAAGCTGCGCGACCGGGAACAGCCGGAGATCTATGTCCGCCGGGCTCTCTACCACGCCCAGGTGGATCGCTTCCGGCTCCTCAGCTGGGGGCGGGAAACGGTCACGGACACCGTGCCGGACCAGCCGTCCGCGCAGGTCGCCGACTGGGCCGACACGGTGGTCCAGCGGCAGGACATCATGGCCGCGCTGCGGCGGCTGCCCAAACGCCAGCGTGCGGTGATCGTCCTGCGCTACTTCGAGGACCGGCCGGACAACGAGATCGCCGCGATTCTGGGCGTCGCCCAGGGGACGGTCCGCAGCCAGACCCACAAGGCCCTCGCCTCTCTCCGCACCACCCTGGCCGAGGCAGGGCCGTCGGCCGCCTCCTCCACCGCCGCCGGAAGGGGCGTCATCGCATGAACGACTCGACCGAACACCCGCTGCACGATGCCTTGCACGCCCATGTCCGGGAGAGCGGCAGTGACGCCGCCGGTGCCCTGCTGGCCGGCCTGGCCGACGGCGCGTTGCGGGTCGCCAGGCGGCGGCAGTGGCTGGCCCGCGCCGGCGTCGGCGTCGTCGCAGCCGCCGTGGTCGCCACCGCCTGGGTGGCCGTCGCGGACGGCGCGACCCCCCGCGCGCACGTGATCCAGCCCGCCGCAGGGGGCGGCACCGGGAAGGCGACCCCGGTCTCCCTCCTGCCGGTCACCTCGTCCGTGGAGCGCGCCTGCGCCCAGGGCAGCGACGGCTACACCGTGCACGCGACCGCGACCCGACCGGCGTTGTGCGTCCACACCGACCGGGCCAAGGGCATGACCGACGTCCGCGTCACCTCCGCGAAGGCCGGCAAAAGCACCGTCGACGGCACCTGGCAGGTCGAGGTGACCCTCAGCCCCGCCGACCGGACCCGTTTCGCCGCCCTTACCGGCTCCATCGCGGCGGCCCCGGCCCCGCACAACGGATTCGCCATCGTCATCGACGGCAAGCTCTGGGGCAACCCCTACGTGACCTCCTCGATCACCGGCGGTCGTTTCGAAATCGTCGGGGCCTACGTCGGGGATCTCAGCAGCGCCACCGCCCACGATCTCGCCCACCGGCTGAATCCCAGGTGAGTGGTCGACTCCCGCTACGTCGTCGGCACAGCGAAAAGGCCCCGCCTGCGGGAAATCCACAGGCGAGGGCCTTGAGTGGCATCGCCCGCCTGAAGTCCCGGCGCATCTTCCGCCGGTCCCGATGCAGCCTGAATCGAATGACGTCAATCGCCAAAACCATCCTCACACTGGAGCGGCAATGCTGAAGAGGCTCACTGATGGCTGAGATCGTCACACGAGGAGCGGATGGGCGGGACACCTGGGCGTGATGGGATCAGCACAGCAGAAGCGAGCTGACGCAAATGGTCCAGCCGCTGCTGCCGAACTGCTGCCGCAGCTGCTTGGGATACGGGCCGTGCTCGCCGATCGGCACGTACCGTCCGACTAACTCCCGTTCTCGTACGTCAGTTGTATTCGCGTCACGCAAGAGGGTCGGGCTTCCCCGGGTGAGAGACTGCTGACGGCGGACGGCCCTCGGGGTCTTGAATGGCCCTCGGCGCGGGGCGGGGCCCTGCCTGCCAGGGAGGGAACGGCGAGCCAGGGCCCGGGGTGTGGGTCGTCGTCCCTATGACGGCGTACGCCGCCTTCAGCTTGCCGGCGTGTGCGTCGTGCCCTTGGTGCGGATGCGCTGACGGAGAAAGAGAGCGGCGCGCTCCAGTGCCTCGTCGGCTTCGTCCAGGACGCCGGCGTACGCCTGGAAGACATGGGGAACGTCAGCGGTGACGTCCAGGATGACGTCCACTCCGGCTTCCCTCGCGCGGGCGGCCATGCGTGTGGAGTCGTCCAGGAGCATTTCGTTGGTGCCCGCCTGCAGAAGTATCGGGGGGAACCCGGTCAGGTCGGCGTGGACGGCGGGGCTGAGCATGGGCTGGTGCGGGTCCTGTCCCGCGAGATACATGGCCCCGGTGTGTTCCATGCCCTCACGCGTGAAGAACGGGTCGATGCCCGCCTTGCTGTCCATGCTTTCGCCTGTCCTGGTCATGTCGAGTCCAGGGGAGAACGCCACGATCGCGGCGGGCATGGGCAGGCCCGCACCGCGAGCGGCGAGGCAGGTGGCGACAGTGAGGCCGCCACCGGCGGAGTCCCCGGCGAACGCGATCGCCGAAGGGTCTTCGCCGCTGTCGAGAAGTGCGCGGTAGGCGCTCAGCCCGTCCTCGATCGCGGCCGGGAACGGGTGCTCAGGGGCAAGCTGGTAATCCAACGAGAACGCCCTGAATCCTGTTCTGATCACCAGGTTCCCCGTCAGCGACATCGCCGTCTCCGGTGAACCGACCACGTAGGAGCCGCCGTGGAAGTAGAGGATCGTCCCGGCCGTCGGAGCGCCGGCCGGCTCGACGAGCACCGCGGGCCGGTCGCCGAGCGTCGCAGTCCGGGTGCGGATCCCGGCCGGGACGATCATTTCCGCCATCATCGCCCTGAACCCCGCGCGGAGCTCCTCCACCGACCGAGGGCCCTCAGGCCGGGGCTGCCGGACCATCGCGTCGAGTTCCGCGCGCTGTTGCCTGCTCATGGCCGCCTCCATCGCTAGTGCATGCCAAGGAACTATATGCCCAGGCATCTGTCTGGGTGCTAAGATATATGCCATGGCATCTAAGTCAAGCGGTGGCCGGCTCGACCTCCCGGGCTTCTTCGCCGACCTCGTTCGCTGCGAGACGCGCCTCTACAACGCGCTGAACGACCGTCTTCGCGAGCGGCACGGGATCGTCACCTCGCAGTTCGAATTCCTGCGCTTCCTGCGCGACCACCCTGGGTCCCGGGTGGCGGACCTTGCCGCTGAGTTCGCCATCGGGATCGGTGCGACCAGCAAGGGCATCGACCGTCTGGAGAAGCACACATGGGTCATACGGCGAACCAATCCATCGGATCGTCGCTCATCACTGCTGGACCTGACCGATGACGGCCTGCAACTCGTCGAGGCGGCGGAGGCGACCTTCACCGAAGCACTGGCCGAGCTGACCGCAGGCGCCCTCGGTGGCCCCTCAGGACTGGCCGCCGTACAGGTCCTTTCGGAGCTCCGCTCCGTGCTCGAACGCCATCAGATCGGCCTGCCCACAGGCTGACCACTCGCCCGCCAGCCATGTGATCAGCCTTCGTTACGAGGTAAATCCCGCAGATTGATCACAACGCGATACGCGCCCTGGACGGCATGGACGCGCCTCTCGCGATGAACGGCCTCTCGGTGGCGCGCCTGCGAGCGCGGCCGCGACCGCTTCGCCTGAACCGTGACGGCCGCGGTACGCGGCTGGCGTTTCACCCCGCTCACCCGGTCGCAGCCGTACCGCCCGCACCAGCGGCCACTGGAGTACTTGAACGTGCGGCTGCTGGGACCGGCTCGCCGCCGCACGGCCCACCGCCTCGACGCGCTGGACACCGCACGGATCGATGATGCGCATGAATCACGGCAACGCGACGAGGACGCGCACGCTGATTGAGGTATTACGAAGAGCCGCCCTGGCAGTCAGCGGCCCATTCGGCGCTGCTCATCGAACCGAAGCAGCACCCCCACCAGACGCCACACTCCGGCCGTCGCTCCGAGCAGCGCACCCCCCACCAACACGCCCTTCCGCACTGAACCGGAGAGGTCAAAGGCCAGTACGAGAGCCACAACGACGGCGAAGACCGCGGCAGCCAGCGCGGCGGCAGTCACCAGGGCGAAAACGATCTCCACCGTCACCGCGTCCTTTTCCCACCGCGACTCACGCCCCATGTCCATGCTGCAAGTCTCACATCACGGTCAAGCCGTGGCGCCCGAACCGGGCAGCTGACGCATGCGGTGCGATGGAGGTCGCGGTGCGCGGTGGTGGTCGGGGTCCACCGGCCGCAGTTCTGCGTGGCGGACCCCGCGATGGTGCGGTGGTGGCTCCTGGGCGGGGTCGCTCTCCAGCGTCCGCTGTCGGCAATCGGCGTATCGCGCTCAGCCGTTGGGAAGGATGACCGCCCGTCCGTCGATCTTTCCGGCGTGCAGCCGTTGGTAGGCGAGCGGGGCCTCGTCGAGGGAGTAGGTCTCGGTGTGTACCGACAGCGCGCCCGAGCGGGCCAGGGCCAGTACCTCGACCAGCTCACCGCGGCTGCCCCAGTAGGGCGCGGTGACCGACACCTCGAAGGGCATGGTCCCGAAGCCGACGGGCAGGGCGGCCCCGCCGATGCCGACGATCGTCACATCGGCCTCCACGGCGGCCACGGCGCCCGCGGTCCGCACCGTGGGTTCGGCGCCGACGAAGTCGAACACGGCCTCGGCCCCGAGACCGCCGGTCAGGGCGCGGACCGCGTCGGCCGCGTTCGCGTCGGAGAGCACCGCCTCATGCGCGCCCACCTCCCTGGCCAGCCGCAGCTTGTCCGCGCTGATGTCGAGGGCGACCACCCGGGCAGGGGTGAGCGCGCGCAGCAACTGGATGGCGACGTGCCCGAGCCCGCCGGTACCGATGACCACGGCCGTCGAACCGGGGACGAGCTTCGGCAGCGAGCGCTTGATCGCGTGGTACGGGGTGAGGCCCGCGTCGGTCAGCGGAACCGCGGCGACCGGGTCGAGGCCGTCCAGCGGTACGAGGTGGCGGGGATCGTCGACGAGCAGGTACTCGGCGATGGCGCCGGGGGAGCCGAGCCCCGGCGGACGGATGCCGAGTGCGTCGGCCCGCAGACAGTAGTTCTCCTTGCCCTGCGCGCACTTGGCGCAGGTACCGCAGCCCCAGGGCCCGTACACCGCGACCTGCTCGCCCTCGCTCAGGCCGGTGACACCGGCGCCCAGGGCGGCGACCGTGCCGACCCCCTCGTGGCCGAGGGTGAGCGGCAGCTCGTAGGGGAAGTTCTCGGCGGGCCAGCTCATCACCGCGATGTCGGAGTGGCAGACGCCGGCGGCGGTGACCCTCAGCAGGACCTGGCCGGGGCCGGGTTCGGGGTCGGGGACCGTGACCACCTCGGGGGCGGCGCCGATCGTGCGGTACTGAAGTGCCTTCATGATGCGAACTCCTCTGCCGGCTCAGCGGGCGGTGTAGGCGCCGTCGACCAGGTGGTAGCTGCCGGCGACGAAGGAGGCACGGTCGGAGAGCAGGAAGACGATCAGTTCGGCGACCTCCTCGGAGCGGCCGAGCCGGGCGATCGGGTGCAGGCCCACCAGACCGTCGTAGGCCTCCTTGTCCATGCCCTTGAGCAGCGGTGTCTCGATGAAGCCGGGGCCGACCGCGTTGACGCGGATGTTCTTCGCCGCGTACTCGGCGGCGGCCGTCTTCGTCAGACCCACCACGCCGTGCTTGGCGGCGACGTAGGCGCCGGAACCGGCGAAGCCGACCGAGCCCAGGACGGAGGCCACGTTGACTATCGCGCCGCCCTGGCCGGCCGCCTCGATGGCGGGGAGTTCATGGCGCATCGAGTAGAAGACGCCGTCGAGGTTGGTGCGGACGACCCGGTCGTACGCGTCGATGTCGTACGCGCCGGTCGGGGCGCTCGGGCCCCCGATGCCGGCGTTGTTCACGGCCAGGTGCAGGGCGCCGAAGGTGTCCACGGCGAAGGTGACGGCGGCGGCCACGGACTCCGGGTCCGTCACGTCGAGCCGCACGGCGGCGGCCTTGACTCCGTCGGCCGTCAGCTCGGCGGCGGTCTGCTCGGCGCCTTCGGCGTTGAAGTCGGCGATGACGACGTCGGCACCACCGGCCCCGAGGCGGCGGGCGGTGGCCAGGCCGATACCGGAGGCGGCGCCGGTGACCAGGGCGGTGCGGCCGGCGAACTCAGTGGCGTAGTCGTTGCTTGCGGTGCTGCTCATGTGCGGTACTCACTCTTGCTGTTCGGATGGGGACTCGGCGACCGCGGTGGCGGCCTCCGATATCAGGGCGTCGTAGGCCCGCTCCACCAGCGCGGAGAGGTCCCCGGCTCCCAGGTCGTGGCCGGAGCCGCCGCGCGCCCAGATGCGCAGCGCGGCGGTGAGGACTCCGGCGGCGGCGTCGACGACGACGGCCGGGCGCACGTCCAGTACGTCGTCCGTGCCGAGCCGCTCGGCGATGATGCGGACCGACTCCTCCTGGGCGTCGACCCGGATGCGTTCGTAGGCGGCGAACAGGGCGGGCTCGGTGTCCACCAGGGTCAGCAGCCGCCGCATCCGGGGGCGCAGGTGGTGGGCCGGGTTCTCCTCGTCGGCGAGCCACGCGCGCACCGCCCTGCGGTACGCCAGCAGCGGAGGCTCCCCGGCGGGCCGGGCGCGCAGCAGGGCGTTGATGCGGTCGCCGTCACCGCGGACGAAGTCCAGGGCGGCGTCCTCCTTGCCGACGAAGTGCCGGCTGAAGGTGCGACGGGTGACGTCGGCCCGCTCCGCGATCGCCTCGACGGTGGTGGCCGCGAGCCCCCGTTCGAGGATCAGCTCCACAGCGGCGCCGGCCAGCGCGTTCCGTGTCTGCCGCGCCTTGTGCCGACGTCGGTCGTGGGTGGGGGTGAGGGGCTTCGTCGCCGTCATGCTCTTGATCGTACCCCCAGGTGTCCCATTGGGACATCTGTCCCCACGAGACATGAGTCTCAGGGAGACATCAGGAGACATCAGGGAGACCGCGGGGGGCGCGAGGGCGCGCGACTCGGTGCTCGGCCGGGCGCGCGGCACTGCCATGGCGTCCCGGCGCCCGCGACAGAGTCCGGTGGCGGGTGCGGTCCGCCCGTCGTTCGGGCGACGGGCGGACCGCCTTTCTCCCGGGTCGGCTCAGGACGCCCGGCGCACGCGGGGAGACGTGTGCCGGGACCGGGCGGGTGTCAGGAACACCCGGCCGGGACGGCCCGTGAGGCGTCGGAGATCAGCGCCCGCTGGGCAGTCCTGAGCCTTCGGACGTCGGGCTTGACGACCTCGCGGTCGTACGTCAGCAGGCCGTTGAGCTCGCCCTCGACGTCCGAGATCTGGGTGTAGACCGCGCCGTTGCCGCCCTCGCAGGCCAGCGCGTGGACCTCGGCGAGCTTGGCCAGGTAGTCGTCGGTGTACGACGCCGGGTCGACGTCGACGTACGACTGCTGCACCGACCAGGCGTGTCCCGGTACGGCCAGGCCGAGGCCGCCGTACTCACCGCTGACCAGAGCCCGTCGGCCGTCGGGGTTCGGCGGCAGGGCCGGACTGGGATAGCCGTGCTCGTCCATGATGTCGCCGGTGCCGCCGTCCTGTCCGAGATTGAGCCCGGACATCGAGTTGACCAGCCGGGAGGGGTCCCAGGCCTTGGCCTGGTCGGCGATGCGAGCCATGTCGTACTGGCCCCAGCCCTCGTTGAAGGTGACCCACATGACGACCGAGGGACTGCTGATGTGCTCGTCGATCATCTGCTTCATCTCGCGCTCGTACTCGGCGCGGGCCTGGGCCGACGGGTTCACCCCCGCGGTCATCGCGGGCATGTCCTGCCACACCAGCAGACCGAGCCGGTCGGCCCAGTAGAACCAGCGGTCGGGTTCGACCTTGATGTGCTTGCGCACCGAGTTGAAGCCCATGCTCTTGTGCATCTTCAGGTCGTACGCGAGCGCCTCGTCGGTCGGGGCGGTGTACAGACCGTCCGGCCAGAAGCCCTGGTCCAGGGTGGCCATCATGAAGATCGGCTTGCCGTTGAGCAGGGTGCGCGGGACGCCGTTCACCTTTGCGACCTCGATCGACCGCATCCCGAAGTAGCTGCCGACGCGGTCGGCTCCGACGGTCACCTTCAGGTCGTACAGGAACGGGTCGTCGGGCGACCACAGACGCGGGCTGCGCAGGCGCAGGGTCAGCGGCGCGCCGCTGCGGCCGGTGACGGTGGCCACCTTGCGCTTGCCCTCGTAGGCCGTCGCCGTGACCGGCAGGCCGTCCCGCACGCCCCGCGGCTCGACGGTCAGGGTGCCGGCGGACACGTCCGGGGTGAGCTTGAGCTGGTCGACGTGATCGGCGGCGACCGGTTCCATCCACACCGTCTGCCAGATCCCGGAGGTCGGCGTGTACCAGATGCCGCTCGGGTCCAGGCGCTGCTTGCCGACGGGCGGGTTCTCGCCGCCCGCCGCGTCGGTGGGGTCGTAGACGCCGACGATCAGCTCCTGGGTGCGGCCGGGTCGCAGGGCCTTGGTGATGTCGGCGCTGAACTTGTCGTAGCCGCCCTGGTGTTCGGCCACCTTGGTGCCGTTGACGTATACCTCCGCCTGCCAGTCGACGGCGCCGAAGTTCAGTTGCAGCCTCCTGCCCGGTCCGATCTTCCAGTCGGCCGGGACGGTGAAGGTGCGCCGGTACCACATGCGGTCCTCGTGCCGTTCCAGCCCGGACAGCTGCGACTCGACGGGGTACGGGACGAGGATCTTCTCACCGAGCCGCTTGCCCACCGGCGGCTGTTCGCCCGCGGTGGCGGCGGCGAACTGCCAGGTGCCATTGAGGTTCTGCCAGGCGCTGCGCGTGAGTTGCGGCCTCGGGTACTCGGGGTGCGCGTTCTTCGGCCCGACCTGGTCGGCCCACTTGGTGCGCAGTTCGTACGTCGACTTGTTGGCGCCGCTGCTCCAGAAGGAGTTGACAACGTTGCCGTCGGTGCCGGCCAGGCCGCCCGCACCGTCGTAGCGCACGTCGGCGACACCGGACGCGGTGCCGGTCTTGTTGCCGACGACGGGCTCCTTCAGCGTGATCAGCAGCTTCCGGGGGTCGGTGGCGTCCAGGCGGGCGTTGTCCAGGGGCCAGGTGGCGCCTCCGATCACGGCGTCGAAGTGCTCGCTGAGACCGGCGGGCGGTGCGCTGAGCGGCTGCGCGAAGTCGAGGGCGAGCGTGCGGCCGGTCGCCAGCACGGCGGTGGAGACGGCGCCGTCGTAGTCGTAGCCGTCGGGCAGGCGGAACGCGGACGCGGGTACGGCCGTCTTGGTACCGCCGGGCGGTGTCCAGCGCAGATGGAGGTTGGATCCGCCGTAGTGCTCGAAGTACTCGACCTTGATGTCGTAGGCCTGGTCGGCGGTCAACTCGACGGGCTGGCCGCTTTGTTCGCGGTCCCAGTCGTCCACCCAGTGGTCGATGACGAGTTGGCCGTCGATCCACAGCCGGAAGCCGTTGTCACCGATGATCGAGAAGGTGTGGGGGCCGGTCTTCTCCGGCACGATCTTCCCGGTCCAGCGGACGCTGACGTCGTCCGACTGGCCGGTGGCGAAGGCGAGGCGCGGCTCCAGGGTGTCGAAGTCGAGGTTCGGGTCCAGTCCGGTGGCCTTGAGCTCGTGGAAGTCGAAGGCGCCGGGGGCCGACTGGGTGTAGTAGTCGCCCTTGAGGCCGTGGACCTCGACCGGGTCGGCGGCCGCGGTGGCGGCGGGTGGCGCGGTGAGGCCCGCGATGCCCAGTGCCACGGCGAACAGCAGGGCGAGGCGCTGTGCCAGGGGTCTGATGCGCACGAATCCTCCTTGGCTGAGGAAGGGTGGCGGCTCGTTGCTTCAGTCTGTACAACGTTGGAAGGAACGGCAGTTGGCATGACAGCACGGCTCTGGTCCGCTGTCCAGAGGTACGACGAAGCCCCGAGTGCGGGGCGCCCATCGATGCTGAGGAGGTCCCTTGCGGGTCAGCCTGAGGGACGTGGCGGAGCGCGCGGGCGTTTCGATCAAGACCGTGTCCAACGTTGTGAACAACTATCCGCACGTCACCCCGGCGATGCGGGCCAGGGTGCAGGCGGCGCTCGACGAGCTCGGCTACCGGCCCAACCTGACGGCGCGTCACCTGCGCAAGGGCCGGACGGGGATCATCGCGCTGGCCGTTCCCGAGCTCGGCAACCCGTACTTCGCCGAGCTGGCCGGTGCCGTGATCGACGCGGCCACGGAGCACGAGTTCACCGTGCTGCTCGACCACACGCGGGGCGAGCGCGAACAGGAGATCCTGGTCACCCGGGGGTTCCGGGGCGGCGTGATCGACGGGCTGATCCTGAGCCCGCTGGCCCTGGAGGCCGAGGACCTCGAGGGCCGGTCCGACGACGTCCCGCTGGTGCTGCTCGGCGAGCGCGAGTACGGCCTGCCCTTCGACCACATCGCGATCGACAACGTGGCCGCGGCCCGGTGCGCGGTACGTCATCTGCTCGGCCGCGGCCGGACCCGGATCGCCTACCTCGGTGTGCGCACCGACTCCGTCAACCGGCCCGCCCACCTGCGACTGGGCGGCTGGCGCGCGGAGTTGACGGCAGCCGGGGTGCCCGCGCCGGACAGCCTGGTGGTGCCGGTCGGCGGCTGGGACCGGGACGACGGGGCGCGTGCGATGGCCGAGCTGTTGGACTCCGGCGTGCGTCCCGACGCCGTGTTCGCGTTCAACGACCTCATCGCGATCGGGGCGATGCGGGTGCTGCACGAGCGCGGTCTGCGGGTGCCCTGGGACGTGGCGGTGGTCGGCTTCGACGACATCGCGGAGGGGCGCTTCGGCGCCGTCACCCTGACGACGGTGTCGCCGGACAAGCAGGCCATCGCGAAGATGGCCGTGGCCTCACTGCTGCGCAGCCTGTCGGGCCGCGAGGAGCCCGGAGGCCGCGAGCTCACCGCGAAGTTCGAGCTCGTCGAACGGGAGAGCACCCTGGGCCGGCGGTGACGAGATTTCGGACAGAAGGCTTTACACGCGTCTTTCAACGATGTAAAAACCTCCCCTGAACGACGAGCACGCTGTGTTGACGCAAGAGCCAGCCTCCCCGAGAGCGCTCTCAGCTCTGGGGCCGTGCCGTTTGGGGACAGCCATGAAGCCCACCGCACTTGTCCGTCGTACCACCGCTCGAACGCTTCTCACCGCCGGACTGGTCACGAGCCTCGCGCTCGCCACCGGATGCACCAAGTCCGAGGACGACTCGGGCGGCAAGCCCTCCGCCTCGAAGCAGGACGACGCCGGCCAGGTGGTCGCCTCGCCCGGCACCGCCTCCGGCCCCACCTGCACCATCGACGCCTACGGCGGCCAGAAGACCGATCTGGGGCCTTCCTGGCCGTGGTGGTGGTCGCCCAGACATGGCTGGGGCGGAGGCGGCGAGTGCTGTGAGAAGAGAGCCGCGTGATTCGGGCTGTCCCCGAGACGGCATCGAGCCGCGCGCGGCGGCACGAGGCTCAGCCGGTGGCGCTGTCCGCGCGATCCGACGACGGCCACACGTACGGCAGGTCGTCGCGTACCCCGGAGAACAGGCCGGCGTACACGTCGTGGTCCTTGCGGACGAGTGCCGAACGGTGGCTCTCGTGGAACGCCTCGTCGCCGAGCCAGGGTGGGAGCTCCCCGGCGGCCGCCAGTTCCGCCTGGTCACGGACCTTGGAACCCGGACTGTACGCGGCGAAGCCGGCGACCAGCGAGGCGGCGCAGCTGTCCTGGTGTCCCTGCTCCCGCCAGACCCGGCAGATCTCCAGGCCGTAGCGCACGAGCGCCTCCTCGTAACCGGTCCACATCCGTACGGCCGGGTGGCGGCGCCATCCGTAGCCGGGGACGGTCAGCCCGCGGAGGACCTGCAGAGCCTCGACGCGCTGCTTGCCCAGTCGGCGCCGGTCCAGCAGGAGCGCCGTCTGCCGGAAGTCGGGGTAGGGCAGGAACGTCTGCATCACTCACCGGTCCGTCTCCCGCGCGACACGGACGGCCTGCGGACGCCCGACCTGCTGTCGGTCTCGGCGCCACGCGCCTCACACGGCGGGTCCTCAGGAGGACCTTCGACCGTACGCCTCGCGGCCTCGGGGGGGCCACGGAAGGCGGCGACCCGACATGGCCGCAACCCGCCACGACCGCCTTCCTCACGTCCTTCGTATTCTCCGCGTGCCTCGTGTTCTCCGCCATCGCGGTCTCTCCTTTCCCTGACGTGTTCCCGGACGTCAGCGGCCGGGTGTCAGTCCCCTCTCCAGAGATCGATGCGGCAGAAGCCGATGCCCCGCGATTCGTCACGGTGTGGCTACGAGACGACGCGCGGCCGACCGGAACGCGCCCTCCGAGGAGTAACTTGCCGCAGTGACCACACAATCGAACACTCCTGACCCGAAGGTCAGTCACCAGGTGCGGAAGCAGGCCGGGATCGCCCCGAGCGGTCCTGGCGGCGGCACCCTCTTCACCGAACCGGTCCTGGTCGTGAACCAGAAGGCCAAACTCATAGAGCTGACCAACGAGTACAAGGTCATGGACCAGCACGGTAACCAGATCGGGTCCGTGGCCGAGGTCGGGCAGAGCGCGCTGCGCAAGGTCGTACGCTTCATCAGCGACTGGGACCAGTACTTCACGCACAGGCTGGAGATCCGGGACGCCCAGGGGCAGCCGGTCCTGCGACTGACCCGTCCGGCGAAGATATTCAAGTCGCGGGTGATCGTCGCCCGTCCGGACGGGGAACTGGTGGGCGAGTTGGTCCAGCAGAACGTCTTCGGAAAGATCAACTTCGCCATCAACGCCGGCGGGAGCCAGATCGGCGCCATCAAGGGCGAGAACTGGCGCGCCTGGAACTTCGCCGTCGTCGACCAGGCGGGCACCGAGGTCGCCCGGATCACCAAGACCTGGGAGGGCCTGGCGAAGACCATGTTCACCACGGCCGACAACTACGTTCTCCAGATCCACCAGCAACTTCCCGAGCCGCTGCGGAGCCTGGTCGTCGCCACGGCGCTGACGGTCGACACGGCTCTGAAGCAGGACGCCCGCGGACTGGGCTGACGACGAGCCGCGTCGGAGCGGCACAAGGCGCACACGTCGGGGCAGCGGAGCCTGCCCCGACTCCGGGACTCGAAGGCGGCGCCGCCTTCCGGATCACCCTGCCGCAGGCACCGCCCGACGCCGAAGCCGAGGCAGAACCGGGACAACCGGGCCGGCCGCCGGTTCATCCGGTCGGCGGCTGGATGTAGTCCTCCAGGCGGGCTACGGCGAAGCCCTGCTCGCGGATGTGCCGGAGCAGGTTGGCGAACATGTGCGTCATCGTGGTGCCCTTGAGCTCGGACGGCCCACGGAAGTGGGCCAGGATGATGTCCCCGGCGTGCAGCTTCTTGTCCGCTGACTGGTACTGCATGTTGCGGATCTGCATGGACTCCCGCCACCACACGATCGCGCGGGGCCCGCACGCACCGACCGCGATCCTGGTGTCGGTGTCGTAGGCGCCGTAGGGCGGGCGGAAGAGCAGCGGCGCGGTGCCGTACTTCCTGGTGAGGATCTTCTGGTCGCCGCACACTTCTTCCTTCTGGCGGGCCAGGGAGAGGGTGCTCATCACGGGGTGGTGCAGGGTGTGGTTCTGGATGTGGTTGCCCAGTGCCTGTAGCGGTTTGAAGTACGTGTAGTCCGACTTGATGGCGTCGTTCATCAGGAACATCGTGATCGGGACCTTCAAGTCCCGCAGCATCCGGATGAACTTGGGGTCCTTCTCCTGCCCGTCGTCCACGGTGATGAAGACGACCTTCTGCGTGGTCGGCACGTGCGTGAGGACCGGAACGGTTCCGGTCGCCGAAAGCCGCACCGGCTTGTCGGCCGGTGGCCGGGGGCCGCGGGCAGCGGAGACAGGCCCCACTTGCGCCAGGCAGCCATGGAGTCGGAAATGGCGGGCGTGGTGCCGCTGGTGCCGTCCGGTACGGCGGGCCGGGAGGTGCGGGCGGCATGACCGGTTCCGCCGCCGGCGCCGCAACCGCCGACCGCCAGGGCCACCGCGACCGCCCCTGTCACGGACCGGTACAGCCTGCCCGGGCCCTCGTGCTGCTTCACTGTGTCCGTCCCTCAACCGACAAGGATCCTGATCAGCTGAAAGGTATCCCGGCGACACTAAAAAGAGATCAACAGACAGGTGTGATTACACAGGCAGCGCTCCCCTCCATGGGCTATAGTCGATCTTGAGCTGGTCGCCGGACTCCGGTCGGCTGGTGCCGCGTTGGTGGTCCAAGGAAAGACGCCCCGCTTCCTGCGGGGAAATGCAGGTGCAAGGCCTGCCCGGCGCTCGATGACAGGGCCCGTCCGCACACCGCGGACGGGCCCTGTGTGCTGCGATGACTGCCCAGGCCGAACCAAGGGCGAAGGCCCGCACCACACCTACTCGTTGGCCGCCTGGCTCTTCAACCCGCTTCTCTCCGCTGCCGAAGGGCGGCCACCGGCGCACTCGCCGCAGCCGGAGCCTCGGCGCCATACGCCCAGGTGGTTTGGCCGGTGCACCCCGTCCATCGCCCTTACGCCTCCCTTACCTTCAGTGCGTAGCCATATGGCTACACAGAGTGAGAGGTGGCGCGGATGCGTCCGAAGTCCGTGGGCCGACTGGTGGCCCTCGCCTCGACAGCCCTGCTGGTGGCCGGTGCGGTGAGTGCCGGATCGGCCACAGCGGTCCCGGCGAGCGCCGGCCGCGGCCGGGCCGCACAGCCACTGAACTGGGTGGCGCTGGGAGACTCCTACAGCGCGGATGTGATGGTCCCGCCGTGGGACGATCCCGCTGACAGCGACGGGTGCGGCCGTTCCGGGTACAGCTGGGAGGCGATGCTGAAGCGGGACCTCAACGCGGCGCACCCGGGCTGGACGAACCTGACCGACGTGACGTGCGGTGGAGCCACGGTCGCGCACGGGGTTCTGGGACCCCAGCCGGCCGGAGCGCTCTTCGGCCCGCCCGCCAACGGCAAGGACCATGGCGGCTGGGTCACCAAGCCGCCGCAGATCGACAAGGTCGACGCCGACACCGATATCGTCACGGTCGGCATCGGCGGCAACGACCTCGGCTTCGGGGACATCATGAACAACTGCCTGGCCATCGGTGCCGAGCAGACCCTGCCCGTCAAGTACTGCAAGACCTACTACGAGTCCGAGGCAGGGCAGCACTGGCTCAACGAGCACTGGCAGATCGTCGAGGACGGCCTGCAGGCCACTCTGGCGGACATCCACTCCAGGGCTCCTGAGGCGAAGGTGTTCCTGCTGGGGTACCCCGCCATCGCGCCCACCCGGTTCGGCTGCTCGTACGGGAACTTCCACCAGCTCGGCACGATCCGGCTGACCAACGACGCACCGTACCTCGACGCCGTACAGCAGCAGCTGAACCAGAAGATCGCCGACGCGGCCGGCGAGAACCAGGCCACATACGTCGACACCTACACGTCGAGCGAGGGCCATGGCGTGTGCGCCAGTGGCTCCGACCGCTGGATGTACGGCGTCTTCTCGAACCTGGTCATGCCGCCCGGAGTGCACAAGCCGGCCGACCCGGCCGAGTACCAGTGCCCGGCCCGCGACCACGTACCCGCGCTGCTTCCCAAGGGGGAAGCCTGTACCTTCATCCACCCCAACTACTACGGCGCGCTCAACCAGCGCAACGAGGTCGAAGCCGCCTTCCAGGCCGCCGGCCTCACCCCGTAGACGACCGACCCGCCAGGGATCGTGCGGCGCGGTCGTGATCCGGTGGCCTGCCACCGGTGCGGCCGCGCCGTGCGGGCCCGCCCAAGCAGGGCAGGTTGCGCGAGACCCGTGAGTGATCACCTGTCGACGAGGGCGCGGGCGAAGTCCACGGAGGTCGTGAAGCACCGTTCGACGTCCTCGTCGGGCAGGCCGGCCCATGCGTGGTCGGCGCCCGGGACGGGGCGGAAGTCGACGTGGGCTCCTGCCCGGCGTAGGGCGGCGGCGAGTTGCTCGCCCTGGGCGAGTGGGATGAGGGCGTCGTCGGTGCCGTGCAGGATGAGGAAGGGCGGGGCGTCGGCGGTGACGTGGCTGACCGGGCTGGCCGCACGGGCGCGCTCGGGGGCCGCGGCCAAGGGCGCCCCGATCAGCAGCGCCTCGCGTGTCGTGGGGCTGGTGGCGTCGTAGGTGCCGGGCTGGGACTGGGCGGCCAGGGTCGTCAGGTCGGTGGGGCCGTACCAGGCGACGCAGCCGAGCACCGGGCTGGTGAGGGCCAGCAGCGTGGCCAGATGGGCCCCGGCGGATTCGCCCCAGGTGACAACCCGGCCGGTGTCCAGGCCGAGTTCGCCGGCGCGGGCGTGGAGCCAGGCCAGGGCGGCGGTGACGTCCTCCAGCTGGGCGGGGTAGGTGGCCTCGCCGGTGAGCCGGTAGTCGAGACTGGCGACGGCGAACCCGGCCTGTGCGAGGCGGGCGAAGGGGCTGGGGTGCCACGGACGGAAGCGCGGGCCCATGTCCGTACGGCTGCCCGTCCGCCAGCCGCCGCCGTGGACGTAGACGATGACCGGCAGCGGGTCGTGGGACTCGTCGGGCAGCCACAGGTCGAGTTCGAGTGGGCGGATGCCGGCGGGGGCGGCGTAGACGGCGCCGCGCAACAACCGTGTCCCCGGGGAGGGGTGTGCGGCGGGCGGCAGCGGCAGCTGGGCGGGTGGGGGTGCGGCGAGCAGGGCGGCGAGCTCGGGTGACAGAGGCATGAAGGATCTTTCCGGACGGGACGGGGGCGGTGCCACGGGCGTCGGAGGAGGCGGGCCGGTCGGTTCCGGTGTGCGGGTCGGTGAGGTGTGCGCGGGTCGGTGAGGTGTGTGACGGTCGGTGAGGTGTGTGCGGGTCGGATGGGTGTGTGCCGGTCAACGAGGTGCGGACGGCACGCAGGTGCAGCCGGACGGCTTCTCCGGGTCGGCTGAGTGCGGAGCTCGGGGTGGTGGCGCAGGGGTGCGGTGCAGGGTGACCCGTGCGCCAAGCGCCGTGGCTGCGCGCTCGCCGAGGCCGATGCCCAGCAGGCCGGTGAGGCCCAGCAGGGCCGGCGCCGGCGCCCTCAGGCCGAAGGTCCAGTAGAGGGCGCCCATGGCCAGCCCCGCGGCAAAGGAGATGGCGATGCGTCGGCCGAACGCGGTCACGCGAGCGCGGGCTGCGCTGCTCACAGCCTCTCCAGGACGGTCTGCCCGATCAGTATGCCGAGCAGGCCGGCCAGGGCGACGGGCGGGGGAGCGGGGGCCTTGACGCGCAGTGCCGCGTACAGGGCGCCGGCCAGGGTCCCGGCCAGCAGCGTCTGGACGTACGCCATCGCGGTCAGTTCCCGGTGCGCCACTGGTGGTCGGGCAGGAAGCGCACGTCGTGCTGGAGCGGGACCGTGCCGAACTTGTGCGGTTCGGGCACATACGGCTGTGTCGGCAGGCCCAGTTCCTCGGTGGGTGTGCCGAGGCTTTCGAAGAACCGCTCGAAGGTCCTGCCCGGGCCGGCGGCGACACCGACGATCCGGCTGTGGTGGCGCTCGATGCGGTAGGCGTGCGGGCAGTTCTTGGGTACGAATCCGAAGTCGCCCGCGGTGAGGAGCTTCTCCTGCTGCTCGCCCTGGAGGTCCTCGACGAAGAGCCGGACCGCGCCGTCGGTGACGTAGAAGATCTCGTGGGTGTCGGCGTGGGAGTGGGCGGGGATGATGTCGCCCCTGGGGCCTTCGACGGTGAAGAAGTTGAAGGTGTTCTCGGTCTGCTCGCCGCCGGCGTAGACGGTGACCAGGTCCGTGAACAGGTGGGCGCGGTCGCCCATGCCCTTCTCGATGAAGTAGGGCTTGCCCGGCTCGGCGGGAATGCGCGAGCGGGACCGGTAGCGAGTGGCGAACTCCATGGTCATGGAAAACCTCCGATACGACGACGAGACGCCGACGGGACGATGAGACGGGGATGCGACGGCGACGAGACGATGAAACGACGAATGTCAGGCTACCTGACATTCGGCTGGGGGGCGCCCTGTGATGCAGCAGGTTTTGCCGGATCGGGGTCGTCGGAGCATGGTCGGTATGCTCGACACCCCGTCCTGCCGAGGAGCCATGACCACGCCCGCGCCGAACCTGCCCCAGCTGTTCACCGAGGCCAAGCGGTGGTTCGACGACGCGTTGCTGGCCAGCATGGAGGCCGCGGGCGAACAGGCGGTGACCGTCGCCCAGGCCGCTGTCTTCGCCACCCTGGACGAGCAGGGCACCACGATCTCCGAGCTCGCCCGCCGGATGGGCGTCACCCGGCAGACCGTCCACCAGGCCGTGCACGGTCTGATCGGCATGGGGCTGCTGGAGCAGATCCCCGACCCGGCCTCGGCCCGCAGCCGTCTGATCCGCCCCACCGGCGAAGGCGTCCGCGTCCATCACCGGGCCCAGGCCGCGCTCGCCGTGATCGAGGGCGTGCTGGCCGAACGCATCGGCACCGCCGCCGTCGGCGCGCTGCGGCAGGCGCTGGCCGCCCCCTGGGGGGAACCGCCTCTCGTCGAGGCACCCTGAGCCCCCCTGAGTACGGTGCCGGAGCCGTGCGGCTGAGGCGCGCACACTGCCGCATACGCATCCGTCAGGTGTGCTCATGGCACATGTCGATCGTGTAGGTGTGTGTGCCCGGTCCGGCGGTCGCGGATTCGGTTCCCGGGAGGCGGATCTGCGCCTCGGTACCCGGAGGGATCAGTACCGTGAGGCTGAACTCCCCGTCGTGGAGGCGCCATTCGCTCGTGATGCGGCCGTGCGGCGATTCGAGGCGAGCGGATGCGGAGCTGAGGCCGCCGCCCGGCTGCGGGGCGATGACGAAACGCCGGTATCCGGCTTCGCCCGCGGCGGGGGCGGCGGGCAGGCGGATGCCCGCGACGTACTGGTGGAGGAAGGAGACGACGGAACCCTTGCTGTAGTGGTTGTAGGACATCTTGGGACGCCCCTCGTCATCGGTTCCCTCCCAGTCCTCCCAGATGGTGGTCGCCCCTTTGTCGATCATGGTCAGCCAGGAGGGTGCGGTGTCTTGGAGCAGCAGTTCGTAGGCGAGGTCGAGCAGGCCGGCCTCGGCGAGGACGGGGAGCAGCAGGCCGGTGCTGAGGAAGCCGGTGGACAGGTGGGTGCCGGCGGCGCGGATCAGGGCGGCGAGCCGGTCGGCGGCGCGGGCCCGCAGCGGGGCCGGGATCAGGTCGAAGGCCAGCGCGCGTACCAGGGTGGCCTGGGTGTCGGGGGTGACGGTGCCGTCGTCGGCGAGGTACTCGCGCTGCCATGCGCGCCGGGCGCCCTCGGCGATCCGGCGGTAGCGGACCTCGTCGGCCGGGTGCCCGAGCAGGGCGGCGGTGCGGGCGAGCAGGCCGGCCGAACGGTGCAGGTAGGCGGTGGCCACGGCGCCGTGGTCGCGCGTGGGATCGAGGTCCGGGACGACACCCGGCTCCAGCCATTCACCGAAGTGGAAACCCGTGTCCCACAAGTACTCCTCGTGCGGGGCCGGCCGGTGTCGCGCGGCCGCCCGGTCGGGGTGGCGGCGGGTGCGGGCCTGGTGGGCGGCGAGGTCGACCCAGGCGCACATGGAGGGGTACTGGACGCGCAGGAGGTCCAGGTCGCCGTAGGCGCGCCACATCTCCCAGGGGACGATGACGGCGGCGTCGCCCCAGCCGGCCGAGCCGTTCATGCCGCCTTCCGCGGAGGCGCGGCGGGCCTGCTCGTCGGCGGGGTCGGGTACGAAGTTGGGGACGGTGCCGTCGGCCCACTGGTCGGCCGCCAGGTCGCGCAGCCACTTGGCGGTGAAGCCGGCGACGTCGTAGAGGTAGGCGGCCGTGGGCACGAAGACCTGCCAGTCACCTGTCCACGCGGCGCGCTCGCGCTGGGGGCAGTCCGTGGGTACGTCGCACACGTTGCCGCGCAGGCTCCACACGGCGGCCTCGTGGAGGCGGTTGAGCCGTTCGTCGCTGCTGGTGAACCAGCCGGTGCGGGTCAGGTCGGTGTGTACGACGACGCCACGGACGTCGTCGGGGGTGAGCCGGCCGGGGTGGCCCTCGACGCGGACGTAGCGGAAGCCGTGGGTGGTGTGGCGCGGCTCGAACACCTCGCCGGGCCGGCCCGCCGAGACGACCGTGTCGATCTGCCCGGCGGGCAGGGGGCGACGGGTGGCCCAGTCGAACGCGCGGATGTTGTCGGTGGTCACGTCGCCCTGGGCGTCCAGGGCTTCGCCGTGGACGAGGGTGAGGCGGGTGCCGGCGGGGCCGAGGTTCGTCAGCCGTACCCAGCCGTTGATGTTCTGTCCCAGGTCCACCACATGGCGGCCGGCCCCGAGTGAGGTCACCGCGACAGGTGTGAGTTCCTCGACCCGGCGGACGGGCGGGGCGAGAGGACCGGTCAGGCGCGTGAAGTCGTCGTAGAGCCCGCCGACGGCGACCTGTGCCTTGCCCCAGTCGCGGTCGTCGAAGGCGGCCGTCGCCCAGCGCGGGGCGTGCAGGCGCAGATCGGTGGTCTGGCCGTCCATGAGGTCGGCGGCGGTGATGGCGCCCGGGGTGCCGCGCCAGGCGGGGCCGGTGCCCAGGACGGTCGTGGTGCCGTCGTGGTGCGTGATCGTCAGTTGGGCGAGGAGCCCGGTACGGGAGCCGAAGCCGTCCGCCTCGCGGGCGAAGCCGTGCCGGCCGCGGAACCAGCCGTCGGACAGGATCGCCCCGACGGCGTTGTCACCGTGGACCAGCAGGTCCGTGACGTCGTACGCCTGGACCTGGAGGCGGGAGCGGTAGGCGGTGAAGCCCGGGGTGAGTTCCATGTCCCCGATACGCCGGCCGTTGAGGAACGCCTCGTACACCCCGTGGGCGGTGGCGTGCAGCCGTGCCTCGCGGACGGGCTTGGCGAGGCTGAAGGTGTGTCGCAGCAGGTGGGCGGGCCGGTGGCCGGCGGCGCCGGGTTCGGTCTCCGCCGGTTCGATCCAGAGTGCCTGCCAGTCCTGCGGCTCGAGGAGGCCGGTCTCCCACCAGGACTCCTCGGACCAGGGGCTTTCACCGAGGTCGGTCCACACCTTCACCCGCCAGGGCACCCGGACGGCCGAGCCGGGCACCGGACCGCCGTAGGGGATGCCGGTGTTGTCCTGGGACTCCACCCGGCCCGTGTCCCAGTCCCCGGCCTCGATGCGGTACGCGAGTTGTACGCGGGCATCGTGCGGAAGTCTCCACGACAGGCGCGGGCGTCGGGTGTGGATGCCCAGGGGCCGGTCGAGGTGTTCGACGCGCAGGTGGCTGGGGCGGGGGTGGGGCACGGGTGTTCCTCTCGGACGGGTGTGGGGGTGTGGGTGGGTGTCTCAGGCGGTCCGGGCGGCGGGGGAGGGGGTGCCGAGGTCGTGTGCGGCGGTGTCCGCAGGGCGGCCGAGCCGGGGGATGGCCAGCGAGATCAGCAGGCCGAGGACGACGACGGCGGCCATGGTGAGGTAGGCGTGGGTGAAGGCGGCGTCGTGGTAGAAGGCGGTCCCGTCGAACACCGTGGAGTCCGCCGCCAGGACGGTGTACAGGGCCTGGTTGGTGAGCGCGAGGAAGACCTGGGTGAGCAGCGACGACAGGCCGTTGGCGGCGGCCTGCTCCTCGGCGGAGACCACCGACACGATCATGGCCTGCTGACCGGCCATCAGGATGCCGCCGCCCAGTCCCATGACGAGACCGGTCAGGACGATCTGGGCGGCGTCGTGGTGGTAGTAGCCGGCCAGGACGAGCCCGGTGGCGAGGACGGCCAGTCCTACGTACCAGACACTGCGCGGGCTGACCGTCCGCACCGCCCTGCCGACGCCGACGCCGGCGGCGAAGGTGATGATTCCGGCGGGGATGCCGATCACGGCGTTGTGCGTGGTCGACCAGCCGAGACCGTCGGAGACGTGCGGGATCGGCGGGAAGAGTGCCAGGAAGATCAGGATCGCCTGCGAGGCGTAGAAGGCCGCCTGGGGCACGGAGGACCCGAGCAGCACGGTGGCCAGCGACCGACGCCTCAGCATGCGCAGGTCCAGGATCGGGTTCGTCACCCGCAGCTCCACGGTGACGAAGACGGCCAGCGCGGTCAGGCCGGCGAGCAGGGAGGCGATGACCGCGGCCGAGGTCCAGCCCCAGTCACGGCCCTGGCCGACGGCGAAGACCACCAGGGCGAGTCCGCCGCCCAGGAGCAGCGCACCGGTCCGGTCGAGCCGTTCGGCCACGGCTCGCCGCGGTGTCTCGGGCACGGCGAGCAGCGCCAGGATCGCCACGACGGTGGAGGCGACCAGGAACCACAGGGCGCCGCGCCAGCCGAACGCGTCCAGCAGCCAGCCGGACAGCAACGGGGCGAGCATGCTGAGCACACCGACCGAGCCGGCGACCGTACCCAGCGCCATGGCGACCTTGCGGGGCGGGAACAGATCGCGGACGGCGGCCAGGACGAGGACCGCGACGGGACCGTAGAGGCCGCCGATCACGCGGCCGAGGACCATCACCGGATAGTTCGGGGCGGCCACCGTGATGATGTCGCCGACGAGTCCGGCCGCCGCGAGAGCGAGCATCACCCTGCGCTTGCCGTACATGTCACCCAGGCGTACCGCGAACGGCGTGGCGACGATCGTGGCCAGCGTGAAGGACAGGCTGAACCAGGCGATCTGCGTGGTGTGGAAGTGCTGGGCGATCTGCGGCTGGGAGTTCGCGGCGATGATCCCGGCCACCACGAGCAGCTGTCCGGGCCAGATCAGGGCGGTCAGCCGCCGCAGTTCCGAAGCGCTCCAGCGTGCGGTTCCGGCGTCGTCGGTCAGGCGGGGGTCACCAGGGTCGGCGGGCGGGGAAAGCGGCGCCGGGTCCTGCGAAAGGCTCATGCGGAGGCTCCCAGGAAGGTCGGCGCATCGTTACGCCGAGGTTTCGACCGATGATGCGAAGTGAAAACCGAGTACGCTAGGTTTTCGGAGAGTGACTCATGTCACAGCGGGAGTCGTGGCGGGTACCGCCCGGTCCTCCCGCGCCCGGCGGTGACTACGGTGAACCCCATGACCAGCAGCACCCAGGGCCGGCGAGGCAGCTACGCGGTCGGTATCGCCCGACGGCAGAAGATCGTGGAGGCGGCCGCCCGGCGGTTCGCCCTCGACGGCTACCAGCGCACCGCGCTGACCCGCGTCGCGGAGGACGTCGGCATCACCGAGGGCGGTCTGCTGCACCACTTCCGCAGCAAGAAGCACCTGCTGCTCGCCGTGATGGAGCATCGCTTCACCGCCGAGGCCGCGTGGTGGTCCCGGCTCCCCGACGACGCGGACGGGCGCGACATCCTGCGGGCCATGGTGGCGGCCACCGAGCGCCACCTGAGGGAGCCCGGACTCATCGAGCTGTTCGTCCTGACCTCGGCCGAGGCCGCCGATCCCGCGAGCGCGGCGCACACGCTCTTCGCGGAGCGCTACCAGAGCGCCGTCGACGAACTCGCCCGGAAACTGGCAGCCGCGATGGATCTCGGCACGGTACGCGCGGACACCGACTGCCCCGCGGTGGCCCGCGAGTGCATCGCCGTCAGCGACGGCCTCCAGCTGCAGTGGGTGATCTCCGGCGGCACGCTGGACCTGGCCGAAGCCGTCCGCCTGCACGCCGACCGCCTCGCACGCACACTCCTGCCCGACGGCAACGGACTCTGACCGGCACGCCGCAAAGCGGGTACCGGCCCCCGCCCCTGCACGTCCTTCCTGCACGCCCCTACCGGCGCGGCGTGCTGGACATCAGGACGGCGGCGGCCCGGGCGAGCCACAACCGTCCCTGGCGCAGGGCACACACCTCGGCCCTGACCGACGTCTTCGCTTGCCGGCGCGTGGCGGCGAGGAACCGGCCGGCGAACACGGCCGCGAGGGCGGCGAGGAGGGCCAGGGCCGGAAAGGGCCGCGCCAGCCGGTGTACCGGCCGACGAGGGAGCCGATCGGTACGCCGACGGCGTTGGCCAGGGTCGGACCGCCCATCATGACGCCCACGGCCCGGGTGGCCCGGGAGGGGCCTGCGGCGGCGGTGAGGACGACGAACCCGACCGCTCAGAACGTCCGCGGCTTTGCTCAGGGCCGGTGGCGCGCGTGATGACGGCTGCGTGGCGGCCCGTTCCTTCTCGTTCAGGCGGTGGCCGGGCCGGCGGTGTACTCCTCGTCGGTGACGGGGGCGAGCCAGTGCACGACGTCGTGATCGTCGTCGCCCTCGTTGATGGCCAGGTGGACCATCAGCCGGTTCGGGGCGGCGCCGTGCCAGTGCTCCTCGTCGGCCTCGAACAGGACGCGGTCGCCGGGCCTGATGACCTCGACCTGCCCGCCGCGGCGCTGGCACAGACCGACGCCCTCGGTGACGAAGACGGTCTGCCCCAGCGGATGCCGGTGCCAGTGGGTGCGGGCGCCGGGCATGAAGTGCACCAGGTTCGCGGTGACCCGGGACGGGGCGGGGGCGGCGGCGACGGCGTCGATGTAGACGTCGCCGGTGAACCAGTCGGCCGGTCCCTTGACGGTGTCGATCGAACTGCGGGTGATCTGCATGGATTTCCTTCGGACTGGGGCAACCGGGGCAACTGGGGCGACTGGGGCTTGTCAGGGCTTGAGGAGGGTCTTCACGGCGCGGCGCTCGTCCATCGCCTTGTAGCCCTCGGCGACCTGGTCGAGGGGCAGGGTGAGGTCGAAGACCCTGCCCGGGTCGATCCGGCGGTCGAGGACGCGGTCGATCAGGTCGGGGAGGTAGCGCCGTACGGGGGCGGGGCCGCCGCGCAGACCGACGTGGGAGAAGAACAGCTCCTGCCCGTCGACCGCGACGTCGTGGGGGACGCCGACGAAGCCGACGCTGCCGCCGGGGCGTGCCGAGTGCAGGGCCTGGCGTATCGCCTCGGCCGTGCCGACGCACTCCAGGACGCTGTCGGCGCCGATCCCGCCGGTCAGCCCCTTGATCCGCTCGATACCCTCGTCGCCGCGCTCGGTGACGATGTCGGTGGCGCCGAACTCCAGCGCCAGCTTCTGCCGGCTCTCGTGCCGGGACATGGCGATGATCCGCTGCGCGCCCATCTCCTTCGCCGCGATCACGGCGCACAGGCCCACCGCGCCGTCGCCGACGACCACGGCCGTCGAGCCAGGCCTGACCTCGGCGGCCTCGGCGGCCCACCAGCCGGTGCCCATGACGTCGGACACGGCCAGCAGACCCGGCCAGAACTCCTCGCCGGGCACCTCGTCGGTGGCGACCAGGGTGCCCTGGGCGTTGGGGATGCGCACGTACTCGGCCTGGCAGGTCGACATGAACTCGCGGTGCAGGCAGTTCGACTGGAAGCCGTTGGCGCAGTTCGCGCAGGTGTTGTCGGAGGTGGCGAAGGAGCCGACGACGAACTGGCCCGGCCGCACCGAGGTGACCTCGGGGCCGACCTCCTCCACGAAGCCGACGTACTCGTGGCCCATCGGGTGCGGGTCGCCGATCGGCTCGGCACCGCGGTAGGGCCACAGGTCCGAGCCGCACACACAGGTCACGGCCGTCCGGATGACCGCGTCGGTCGGGTGGAGGATCTCGGGGTCGGCCACGGTCTCGAAACGGACGTCGCCGGGAGCGTGGATCACTGCGCCGCGCATGAGAGGGGTTCCTTTGCGTACCGGGGCGTGTGGCCGCCGGATGACCGGGACCGCCGCCGTGTGCAGAGCGGGGTGCACGCCTGTCGTGCCGGGACAGGCGGAAAGCACCACGTCATCCAGGTAACCCGCTCCCACCGCACGCAGCGAGACACCGTCAAGGGGTGTACTGCCAGTACACCCCTGTGGACGCGGGCAGGACGTACCGTCGAAGCGTGGACAACCAGGCAGAGGTACGCGAGTTCCTGACCTCGCGGCGCGCGAAGATCAACCCCGAACAGGCGGGACTGCCCGCAGGCAGCCGCAGACGGGTGCCCGGCCTGCGCCGCAGCGAGGTCGCCGCGCTCGCCGATGTGAGCGTGGAGTACTACGCCAAGCTGGAGCGCGGGAACCTCGCCGGAGCCTCCCCGGCCGTCCTCGAAGCCGTCGCCCGCGCCCTCCACCTCGACGACGCCGAACGCGCCCACCTCCTGAACCTGGCGCAGGCCGCCGACGGCTCCGACGCCCTCACGCGGCCCCGCCGCCGCACCACCCGGGCCTGGACCGCCCACCGGAGCCTGCAATGGGTCCTGGACGCCGTCACCACCGGCCCGGCCTTCGTCCGCAACGGCCGTATGGACCTGCTCGCCACCAACCAGCTCGCCCGCGCCTTCTACGACGACCTCTACGCCTCGGCCGGCAACCAGGCCAACCTGGCGCGCTTCCAGTTCCTCGACCCCGTCTCGCGCCGCTTCTACCCGGACTGGGACCTGGCCGCCGACATGGCCGTGGCCATCCTGCGCACCGAAGCCGGGCGCAACCCCCACGACAAGGACCTCCACGACCTGGTCGGCGAGCTGTCCACCCGCAGCGACGACTTCCGCACGCGCTGGGGCGCCCACGACGTCCGCCACCACGGCACCGGCACCAAGCGCTTCCACCACCACGCCATCGGCGACCTGACGCTCGCCTACGAGGGCCTGGAGATGGCCGCCGAACCCGGCCTCACGCTCACCGTCTACACCGCGGAACCCGGCTCGGCCTCCGAGGAGGGACTGCGCCTGCTCTCCTCCTGGGCGGCCACCGCGGAGTCCGAGCGCCCCTCCCGCCAGCGGGCCGACTGACCACCGGGCTCAGCGCCGACGCCCCGGACCCGCTGCCTGGTCACGGAACGCGGCGGAGGGCCCCTTCGGAGGCCCGCGCCGCCAGGTCGGGCCTGAGCATGCGGACCAGAACGGGACGAGCGTGGACCGCGCTGCGAGCGTGAGCCGTGGGCAAGTCGGCGACCTCGGCGGGCAGTTCCGTGCCGTTGCGCGGAACGGCGAGGACGCGCAGGCCGGCGGTGACCGCCGAGCGGATGCCACTGGGGGAGTCCTCGACGGCCAGGCACTCGGAGGGCGGTACGCCGAGTTCGTACGCCGCGCGCACATAGGCGTCGGGCGCGGGCTTGGCCCGGGTGACGTCCTCGCCGCACACGACGGTGTGCAGCCGGGCTGAGAGACCGAGCCGGTCGAGTGCCGCGTGGACGAAACGGCGGGGGCTCGCGGTGGCGACGCCGGTCAGCCCGTGCCGTGCGGCTTCGAGGACCAGGTCCACCGCACCGGGGAGCGCGCGTACGTGTCCGGCGTCGACTTCGCCGATCATCGCGTCGGTGCACGCTTCGATCACCTCGTCGGGTCCCGTCGCGTCGGCGCACAGGGCAGCCACGTAGGCGGCCCAGGCGCCGTTGCCGTGCAGCGCGAGGGTGTCCTCGGTGCGCCAGCGGTGCCCGTGGCGGGCCGCGAACGCGGCGCAGACCTTCGGCCACAGGTGCTGGGTGTCGAGGAGGGTGTCGTCGAGATCGAAGATCGTCGCCCGGGCCGCCACCGTCACGAAGTCACCGGCTGCGCGTGGCGCAGCCCGTCGGCGATCTGCTCGATGGAGACGAGCGCGACGCTGTGCGTGTCAGCGAAGGCACGCAGCTGCTCGAAGCGGGCGACGGAGCCGTCGTCCTGGCAGACCTCGCTGATCACCCCGACCGGGCTCAGGCCGGCCAGCCGCAACAGGTCGACGGTGGCCTCGGTGTGCCCGCGCCGTTCGGCGATCCCGCCCGGGCGGGCCCGCAGCGGGAACACGTGCCCGGGGCGCGTCAACCGGTCGGGACGGGTGTGCGGATCGGCCAGCGCCCGTACGGTGCTCGCCCGGTCCGCGGCGGAGATCCCCGAGCCGGTGCCGACCGCGTCCACGGACACGGTGAACGCGGTCGCCCCGACCGGGTCGGTGCCCGCGAGGGGCGGGACCATCAGCGGCAGCTGAAGCCGGTCGGCCACCTCCGGCGCCAACGGCGCGCAGATCAGGCCGCTGGTCCAGCGCACGAAGAAGCCGATCGCCTCGGGAGTGGCGAACTCAGCCGCCATGACCAGGTCCCCCTCGTTCTCCCGGTCCTCGTCGTCGACCACGATGACCGGCCGCCCGGCCCGCAGGTCATCGACGGCAAGTGCGAGCGAGTCCAGCGTCCGCCGCACCGATGCTGACGTCACAGTGTCCAGCCCTTCCCCGAAGGATCTTCCACGGAGGACATCGGTCACCGGCCGGACGGACTTGAGCCCGCAGCACCCCGACAGCGCAACGCGAACAGACCGAACGGTGGCGCCGCACGGGCCGGGGTGACAAGCTGCCCAGCCGCTTCTGGTAGGTGATCTTGGGTTTGGGGAAGGCCTCGGGCTGTCACGACCGGGGCCGGGCTCTCGCCGTGGCCGTCCCCGTCCTGCTGCTGACCGGCTATGTCCTGCCTGTCTCGTGCAGGATCGGCCCGCTCGTCACGTCCACCGCCACGGCCGTCCTGGTGGTCACCGTGTACGCCGTACCCGGTCTGGTCCGCCGCCTGGCGTTCCGTCGGCTGCTGCGCGGCCTGCCTGGAGCGTGAGCACCCGGGCCCGCTGTGGTCAGGTGGTCGTCGTGGGTGGGGAGGTGGCGGGGTCCTCGGCGTGTTCGCCGGTGACCAGGAAGACCATGCGGCGGGCGACGGAGACGGCGTGGTCGGCGAAGCGTTCGTAGTAGCGGCCGAGCAGGGTGACGTCGACCGCGGTCTCCACTCCGTGGTGCCAGCGGTCGTCCATCAGGTGCTGGAATATCCCGCGGTGCAACTCGTCGATCCGGTCGTCGTCCTGCTCCATCTGGAGCGTGGCGTCCAGGTCGCGGGTGACGAGGACGTCGGCGGTCTGCGCCATCAGGCGCTGGGCGAGCTGGCTCATCTCCAGGACGGTGCTGCGCAGGTCCTGCGGTACGGCCTTTCCGGGATAGCGCAGCCGGGCCAGTTTGGCCACGTGCTGGGCCAGGACCGAGCAGCGTTCCAGGTCCGCGCTCATCCGCAGCGAGGTGACCACCACCCGCAGGTCGGTGGCGACCGGCTGCTGGCGCGCCAGGACCTCGACCGCCCGGTCGTCCAGGTCGCGCTGCAAAAGCTCGACCTCGGCGTGCGCGGAGATCACGCTTTCCGCGAGCTGGAGATCGGCGTCCAGCAGGGCGCTGGTGGCCCGGCCCAGGGCCGAACCGACCCGGTTCGCCATGTCCACCAGGCCCTCGCCGATCGAGTCCAGCTCCTCGTGGTAGGCGTCCCGCATGCCGGCCCCGCTCCCGTTGTCCGCCCCGTCCACCAGACTTCCACACCTCCCGTGAGCAGCAACCTCAGCAGGCTGGGCGGGCGTAGGCTCGAAGTGCGGAGGTCACAGGGAACGTGATGTGTCACTGGGGTTCTTGGCCGCGACTTCGCCCAAGCCGCGAGCTCTGGGTCAAGGGCCCGGATCTTCGCGGGTGAGCCCGGCCGGCTACGCGCAGGCCGGGCTCGTCCGCGGCGCAAGCAGCCCCGGGCCGGCGCAAGCAGCCCTGAGCCGTCGCCGTCCGGCAGCCCAGGCTGGCATGTTCTGCCCGGTGCTTTGCCCGCACGGCGTACCCGGGTGGGTGGTCAGCTGGTGAGTGCCTGGCTGAGGGTTTCGTGGCAGCCGATGATGGCGTCGATGCCGACGATGCTGATGGTGCGCATCACGGGTGCGGTGGGTGCGGCCAGGCGGAGCCAGCCACCGGCTTCGCTGAGGGTGCGGTGGGCGGCGATGAGGATGTTGATGCCGCTGGAGTCCATGAAGGTGACCTGGCTCAGGTCCGCCACGGTGCGCGGGCCGGGGGTGGCGGGCGTGTCGAGGGCCTGGCGGAGTGTGTCACCGGTGTGGTGGTCGATTTCTCCCGCCAGGGTGAGGACACGGATCCCGTCGGTGGTGGTGATCGTGACCGACAGCCCGCCGGGCTGCCCGCTGTGTTCGGTGTCCGTCGTATTGTCGGCTGGCATGCGGGTGATCCTGGCATAGTCCCGCCTCGGCCCGCAGCCCGCGGATCGTGGTAGGAGCGGTGTGCTGGTGTGCTGCATCCAACACAAGGGTGAGGTGTGCCATGGGGATCCGCGGGTAAGCGCGACAAGTTGTGACGGGGAAGCGAATGGTGGCCGTGATGGAACCGGGTCCGGGGGCGGAAGAGGATGCGGCGCGGGGAGAAGGGGACATCCGCACCGGTGTGGCCCTCGAGGGTGACGGGGCGTGCATCGCTCGGGCTCGCCACCTGGCCGCGGAGTTCCTGGCCGTCCGTGTCCGCGACGGTCACGGCTTGTTCGTCTCCCAGCGCGCCATGGACCTGACCCAGCTGGTGGTCAGCGAACTGGTCACCAACGCCCTCAAATACGCTCCCGGCCCGCTGCTGATGACCCTGTGCATCGTCGACGGCACGGTCGAGGTCGAGGTGTGGGACTCCGATCCGGTCCTGCCGAGCGCACGGGCCGCGGACGCCGGCCGGATCGGCCAGCACGGCCTGGAGATCGTGAAGGCCGTCGCCCAGCACCTGAAGGCGCAGGCCGAGCCGGTCGGCAAACGCATCACCGCCCGCATCGCCCTCGCGGACGGCCCCGGCAACGCCACCTGAGGAACACAGCCGTCAGCGCCTCGCGGCGACACGACGCCTCAAGAGGAGGTCCCGCTCCCCGAACCGCGGGCAGCGCTGGGATCGCTCATGGTCGTCGGCGCTCTCCGGTGCTCCTAGGATGGCGAGGGTGACAGCAGGAACCAGTGACATCGAGAAGGCGGCCGGTGTGCTGCGCGACGGCGGCCTGGTGGCCCTCCCGACCGAGACCGTCTACGGTCTGGGCGCCAACGCCGAGGATCCCGCCGCCGTCGCGCGCATCTTCCAGGTCAAGGGGCGCCCGCCCTCCCACCCGCTGATCGTCCACATCGGCGGCGCGGAGCAGCTGGACGACTGGGTTCAGGACGTGCCCGCCACGGCCCGCCTACTGGCCGAACACTTCTGGCCCGGGCCGCTCACGCTGGTCCTGCGGCGCGGTTCCCGCGTGCCTCTCGAAGCGACCGGCGGCCTCGACACGGTTGCCGTGCGTGTGCCGGACCACCCCGTCGCGCTCGCGCTGCTGGCGGCCTTCGGCGGCGGTGTCACGGCCCCGTCCGCCAACCGTTTCGGCCAGGTCAGTCCGACCACGGCGAACGACGTCCGGGACGAGCTCGGCGACGCCGTCGACTTCGTGCTGGACGGCGGCCCCTGCCAGGTCGGCGTCGAGTCCACCATCGTCGACGTCACCGGCGAGGCCCCGAGCATCCTGCGGCCCGGCGGTGTGACGCGCGAGGACCTCGAAGCGGTGCTGGGGTTCCCGCTCGCGGTCCCCTCGACCAGCCGCATCCGGGTGCCCGGCCAGCATCCGTCGCACTACGCGCCGCGTGCGCGGGTCGTCCTGGTGGAGCCGGAGAAGGTCATCGCCGAAGCGGAGCGCGCTCAGGAGCTGGGACACCGGGTGGGTGTCTTCGTGCCCGCCCCCTTCGCCGGCGCCCCGGTGAAGGCGCACACCGTGGTGGCGGTGCCTGCCTCGATGGACGCCTACGCGCGCGGGCTGTACGGGTTCCTGCGTGAACTCGACCAGCGGGGGTGCGATCTCATCGTCGCGTCCGTGCCGGCACAGGAAGGGCTGGGACTGGCGATCGCCAACCGGCTCCGCCGCGCCGCGGGGCCCCGGCCCACCATGTGACCAGCACCTTCGCCGCTCCCTTACTTCACCTGGAGACGGGACCTGGAGACGCGACCAGGAGACGGGCACCTGGAGACGGGATCCTGGAGACGCGGCCGGGCGGATGCGTGACGGATTCGGCGGAGCGCTCAGCGCGCAGCGCCCAACGCTCAGGCAGGCCGGGCGAAGCCCGTGCCGCCAGTCGTCGGTGATGACCTGTTCCCCGTCCCAGGCACACGAGGATCCCGCGAGACAGCCACGCTGACCGCCCGGCCGCGGCCGGGCGGTCAGGAAGCGGCGGGGACCGCCACGTCGAGGCCGCGGGAGGCGACGACCTGTGCACTGCCGTCGGCCAGGCGGTAGCACAGGCCCACCACCGCGGCCTGCCCGGCGGCGACCTTCTCGGCGAGGGCCCGGGAGCGGTCCAGGAGCAGGTCGACGGTGTGCCTTATGTGCTCCGCGAGGATCTCCTCGGGCTCGACGTGTCCGGCGGCCCGCGCGGACAGCACGCTCGGGGTGACCCGCTCGACGACGTCCCGGACGTATCCGGACGGTGTCATGCCGTCCTCCAGCGCCGCGCACGCGGCGGCGACCGCACCGCACGAGTCGTGACCGAGGACCACGACCAGCGGGCAGCCCAGGATGTCCACGCCGTACTCGATACTGCCCAGCACCTCCGAGCCCACGACGTGGCCCGCGGTGCGCACCACGAACAGATCGCCCAGGCCGCGGTCGAAGATGATCTCGGCGGCCAGCCGGGAGTCGGAGCACCCGAACAGCACGGCGAAGGGCTGCTGGGAGGGAGCGATCTCGGCACGGCGCGTGGCGTCCTGGTTGGGGTGCTCAGGGGAGCCCGCGACGAAGCGCTGGTTACCGGCGAGCAGCAGCTCGAAGGCGTCGCGGGGCGTCGGGGTCTGGATCTCGGTCATGCCCGCAGCTTAGGGCGCGGCACCAGCCGTCGCACCGCCTGGTCCCGCCGGCGCTCGTCGCGTCGGGCGGGGCCGACGGCTTGAGCCGCGCTGCGAGGCGCTTGGCGAGGGCCGCCCAGACGCGGACCTCACCGCGCGGCGGTGCTGCGTTCGTCGGCCACGGTCAGTTGGGCGAGCGCGTCTGGGACAGGGAGGGCGATGGTCCCGCCCGGCGCGAAGGCGGGCGTGAAGGCGGGCCCGGGCCGCTGGCGCGGACTGGCGGGAGTCGCCGGCGGTCAGACGGTCTGCCGGATGAGGTGGTCGACGACGTCATGGTGACTGTGTCGGTGGCGGTAGGCGGCTCGTTGGCGGTCGGCCCCGTTGCCTTGTCCGGCCAGGCGTTGGCGGACGGTGTCGGCGATGTCGAGGTCGTCGGAGGGCAGGGCGGGTAACGCGGTGTTCCAGAGCTGCTCGAGGAGGAGGCCGGCGGGCTGGAGCCGGCCGGAGGGCAGGTCGATGCTCTGGCCTTTCACACCGTCACGTGCGGCGCGCCAGCATGCGGCGCGCAGCATTTCCGTTTCCGGTCTCGGCCCGTGTCGTCCGTCGTGTACGGCGGTGAGGGCTGCGGTGGTGAGGCCTTTGACGGCGGCGGCCATCAGAAGGGTGTCGTCGGGGGTGGGGGCGGCGTCGGTGACGCGGATTTCCAGGGTCGGGACGTGGTGGGAGGGGCGGATGTCCCAGTACACGCTGGCGCGGTCCAGGAGGGTGCGGCTGCTGATGAGCCGGCCGACGAGATCCTCGTAGTGGGCGGCGGACTCGAAGTAGGGCGGGGGCCCGGCCACGGGCCAGCGCTGCCAGGTCAGGGTACGCCAGCTGTCGTAGCCGGTGTCCTGGCCCTGCCAGAAGGGCGAGTTGCCGCTCAAGGCGATCAGTGCGGGCAGGTGGGGACGCAGGTGGTTGCTGACGGCCAGAGCGGTGTCGAGGTCGGGGATCTCCACGTGGATGTGGCAGGCGCACACGGTCTGCTCGTGGTCCAGTGCGCGGAAGGTGGCCAGGCTCTGCGCATAACGCTGTCCGGCTGAGAGTGGCGGGGGAGTGTGCTGGCCCAGCACGGGCGTGCCGCTGGAGATGATGCGCAGTCCCAGGCGTGCGGCGGCGCGTGCGACGGCGTGCCGGGCATGGCGGACGTCCTCGCCGAGGCCGGCGAGGCTGGTGTGGGGTTCGGTGCGGACCTCGATCTGGTAGCGGGTCAGTTCGGTGGTGACCCGCTGGCCGAGTTCGCCGGCTGCTTCGGTGACGACCTTGTCCGCCCGGGTGCTGAGCTGGCGGGAGACCGGGTCCACCAGCAGGTACTCCTCCTCGACCCCCACCCGCACGACGGGCGTACCACGGTCAGGGGAGGACGGAGCGTCAGCCGTCGGTGAAGGTGCGGGGGAGGATGTCCACGTCTCACTCTTCATGCCCACCAGTCTGTCACTCAAAGTAACCACGCCGGGGTCATTGGCTGGAAAGCGGCACCGTCTATAAGCCCCAGCGCCGCCTCCTGCCGCGTCCAAGACCGGCTGTTCCCGCCACCTGATCAGGTGGGCCGGTGCCGTGAGCCGCACCGTTGACCTTCCCCTGAGCCCGCGCAACGGGGCATGCGCGCCGCGGCTTGACCCTACCCTCAAGGGCAGGGTTTAGCGTTCTTCGAGGTGAGCGGCATGCAGATCAGCGAACTGGCCCGGCAGGCGGGCGTGACGACGAAAGCGGTGCGCTACTACGAATCGCTGGGCTTGCTCACGCCCGCGCGGCTGGCCAACGGCTACCGCGACTACGACGAACACGACCTACGACTCACGCGGGAGATCCGGGCCCTGAGCAGTCTTGGCATTCCTGTTGAACGTACCCGCCCGTTCCTGGAGTGCCTGGCAGCCGGCCATCGATACGGCGACGACTGTCCGGCCTCACTGGCCGGTTACCGGGACGCGATCGACGAGCTGACCCGGCGGATCGAGGGTCTCACCGCCCGTCGGGCGGCACTGGTCGCACACCTGCAACAAGCCGCCCACCGCGGCAGCCGCGTCTCGCCGGCCGACGAAGGAGAGGACCTGATGACCGACTACACGAGCCTGCCCGCCGACCTGCCCGTCCCCGAGGACGACGGCGCAGCTGCTCATCTGCCCGGCAGGAAGGTGCCGCACCTGGAACTGCACGCGACCGGCGGCGATGCCGTCCGTCTCGACGCGCTCGGTGCGGGCCGCACGGTGATCTACATCTACCCGCTCACCGGACGCCCTGGCGTCGACCTGCCCGATGGCTGGGACTCGATCCCCGGCGCGCGCGGCTGCACGCCCGAGGCATGCGGCTTCCGCGATCACTACCAGGATCTCCTCGCCGCCGGAGCGGACGGCGTGTTCGGTCTGTCCAGCCAGGCGACCGAGTACCAGGGTGAGGTCGTCGAGCGGCTCCACCTGCCGTTCCAGATGCTCTCCGACCCCGCACGGAGCCTGGCACGGGAACTCAGCCTGCCCACGTTCGAGACCAGCGGGCTGACGCTCTACAAACGGCTGACCCTGATCATCCGCGACGGCGTGATCGAGCATGCCTTCTATCCGGTCTTCCCCCCGAACGAACACGCCGACCAGATCCTGACCTGGCTCCGGGACAACCCGCTGTAGAGACGGCAGTTCAGCGCGATTGAGAGATGGTCAGCCAAGGTCACCCGCCGGGATGAGGCACCCCCAGCGCGAGTTATCGGCACGACAGTCGCGCCCGGCCACTACCGCAGGCTTGATGGCCTCACGCCGCGGTAATTCGATGGCGCGTGCGAAACAGTGTGCCCACTCTGGTCAACGTGGCAGAACCCAAATATCAGATTCGAGCCGTCCACACGGACTCCACAGTCACCGTCTACCAGGCATACGCCCCGGAGATCGGCCTGCCGGCCGCCCGGGACGGCCGTTTCCCGGCAGTGTGGAAGCGGGATCGGATGACGTGGATCAAGCCGTCGTTCCTGTGGATGATGTACCGCTGCGGGTGGGGCACCAAAGAAGGGCAGGAGACCGTCCTCGCGGTCGAGATCTCCCGGGAAGGCTTCGAATGGGCACTGGAACACGCCTGCCTGTCCCACTACGAGCATGGGCTTCACGCCGACCGCGCCACGTGGAAGCGTCAGTTGAAGCAGGCTCCGGCCCGAGTGCAATGGGACCCCGAACGCGACCTGCACCTTCAGCCGCTCACCCACCGGTCGCTCCAGATGGGGCTCGCCGGCGAAGCCGCACGTCTCTACGCCGATGAGTGGACCGCCTCCATCACCGACGTCACATCGCTCGCCCACGCGATCCACGAGCACGTACAGGACGGAGACCTGGACACCGCACGGCAACTCCTACCCCGTGAACGCCCCTACCTCGTGAACGAAGGGACTCTGGCTCACCTGCACCAGTGAACCGATCTGCCGAGTCGTGACGCCGCGTGAGCTGGGGAATCTGCGGGGCATCGGCGGTGCGATGGAGACGGTGCCCGTGGTCACGAATGTCCGTGGCTCCGGGGTCCTCCGGCCCACCGATCGGGTGATGTCGAGGAGTTTGGGAGGAACTGGCTCTCCAGCCCGGGCAGGAACAGAGCATGAAAAAGATGATCGTCACAACAGTGCTCGCAGTCGGCTTGCTCGGGCTCGCTCCTCAGGCGATGGCCAGTGACAACGACAGTGGAACGACGAGTCTCAGCGGCGACAACGCCCAGACGGCGGTCGGCAACTTCAAGACCGATGGGGCCCTGAGCCCTCAGACGGCCCTGGTCCAGGGCTCGCTGAACAACATCTGTGCCGGCGTGCCGGTCAAGGTCGACGCCGCTTCCCTCGTCGGAGTCGTGCCGGTTTCCGTGCTCCAGGACGTGCCGATCCTGTCGGCGCCGCAGAACCAGCAGTGCACCGAGAACTCGACGCAGGCGAAGGGCGACGAGCCGCTGTCGCACCTCTTGGGCTAGATCCCGGTCCTGTCCGGCGGCGACGCGGCAGACCACTGACCGCTGCGGCCACCGACCTTGGAAGGTCAGAGGCCCCTTCGGTCGGCAGGCCGTCCCCCGATCGTCGCCGGGCAGTACCGTCATTTCCCAGCGAACTCTTGCCGCCGTCGAACCCACGGCTGCCGGCGCCGACAAGGGCGTTCACCGTCGAGGTCAGCTGCCCACGGGGTAGCGGCTGGTGATCGCGACGCGGTTGAAGGCGTTCATCACCGTTGCCAGCCAGGCGATGGCCGAGATCTGGTCCCCGGTGAGTACGGCCGCGGCGGCGTTGAAGTCCTCGTCGCTGACGTGACCGTCCGGCACGCGTGTGACCGCTTCGGTCAGGCGGAGGGATGAAACGTGTGACTCGCCCTCGCGGCGGGCGTCGGATCGGGCGGGGCGCGGCCTTCGCCGCACCACCTACACCTCGGCGGGCGTTACCGCCGGCATCGACCTGGCACTGGCACTCGTCGAGGAGGATCACGGCCCTGATCTGACCCGCGACGTGGCCCGCGCGCTGGTGGTCTATTTGCAGCGTTCGGGCGGCCAGTCACAGTTCTCCGCGCCGCTGCAGGGACCGCCGCCCCGATCTCCGGCCGTTCGTAGAATCACCGACGTGATCACGGCGAATCCGGGGGGAAACCACTCGCTCGGCGAACTCGCCAAACACCTCAATGTGAGCCCCCGGCATCTCTCGCGGCTCTTTCGCGAAGAGCTGTCCACCACGCCGGCCCGGTATGTGGAGACGATCCGGTTCGACATGGCGAAATCTCTGCTCGACCAGGGGCATACCGCGACGCAGACGGCATACCTTGCCGGATTCCCGAACTACGAGAGCATGCGGAGAGTGTTCGTGCGGGAATTGTCCCTCAGCCCCGCCGCCTATCAGCGTCGCTTCAGCACAGCGCACCGAGCCGACGAGGGGCGGACGTAAGACAAGAGGGAAGACGCGCGGGTGCGGTGCCCGCCCGGTGTCGCATGCCCTGCCGTTGCACCACGGCACACGGCACACGGCACACGGCACACGGCACACGGCACACGGCACACGGCACGCGGCACCACACCGGCCCGGGCTCTCGGCGCCCGCCGGGTGGTGTGCCGGGGGCCGACCTTCCGGCGGCGGGCCGGCTTACCCTACGCTGCGGTTGCAGGACCGCTCCGGCCGAGCCCAGCCGGGGCAGGGCGGGGAGGACACATGCGCGAGCAGCCCAGCGGTAAGGCCGCTGTGGCGGACGTCGAGACGTCGGCCGGCGGGACGGTCGTGGTCGAGGACCTGCGCCGTACGTACGGCAGTGGTGCAACGGCCGTCCACGCCCTGCGCGGTGTCTCGTTCACCGTGCCGCGCGGCGAACTGGTCGCTCTGCGAGGTCGGTCCGGCTCCGGCAAGACCACCGTGCTCAACCTGGTCGGCGGCCTGGACACTCCGGACAGCGGCCGGATCCTCCTGGACGGCACCGACCTGGCAGGGCTCGGCGCCGACGACCTGCTGGCGTTGCGCCGCGATCGCATCGGCTTCGTCTTCCAGTCCTTCGGGCTCATCCCGATTCTGACCGCTGCCGAGAACGTCGGGGTTCCGTTGCGCCTGCGGAAGGTCCCGGCCCGCGAACGCGAAGCCCGCGTCGGTCTTCTGCTTTCCCTCGTCGGCCTCTCCGACCATGCCGGCCAGCGTCCGGGCGAGCTGTCCGGCGGTCAGCAGCAGCGGGTCGCGATCGCCCGGGCCCTCGCCAACGACCCGGCTCTGATCATCGCCGACGAACCCACGGGCCAGCTCGACGCCGACACCGGTCTCACTGTGATGAACCTGCTGCGTGCCGTCGTCCGCAGCGAATCCGTCACCGCACTGGTCGCCACCCACGACACGCAACTCCTTGACCTGGCCGATCGCGTGCTCGAACTCCGGGACGGCCGCATCATCGAGGTCCGCTGACGACGTTGCCCGTCCCCGCGGAGGGAGCCGGGACGTGGGCCGGCGCCTCCGACGGTCGGCGGATCCCGCCCCTCGTAACGCTTTTCGCATTAATCTGGCGACTGTCTGACAGCGTTGTCCGCAGACCTCATCTCAACGGGGGACCGTGTGCCAGTTCAGGAACAGCCGTCCGGGGCACCGGACTTGGACGAGCTGCGCCGGCGGGCCACGGCCGCCGTCCCGGGACGCGAGGCGGGACTGGTCGTGTGCGAGAACCTGGTGCGGATCTACCAGACCGAGGGCGTCGAGGTGCAGGCCCTGCAGGGCCTCGACCTGACCGTGGCCGAGGGGGAGATGATCGCGGTCGTCGGGGCGTCCGGCTCCGGCAAGTCCACCCTGCTGGGCATACTCTCCGGCCAGGACACGCCCACCGCGGGCGCTGCCGAGGTCGCCGGGCACGACCTACTGGCGATGAAGCGCCGCGAACGGCTCGGCTACCGGCGCCGCACGGTGGGCTTCGTCTGGCAGCAGACCGCCCGCAACCTGCTGCCCTACCTCACGGCGGCCGAGAACGTGATGCTTCCGATGACGTACACCGGGATGAGGCGCTCGCGGCGCCGGGCCCGTGCCGAGGAACTGCTCGACCTGCTGTCCGTGGGGCACTGCCGGGACCGCACCCCCGACACGCTCTCCGGCGGCGAGCAGCAGCGGGTCGCGATCGCCGTCGCCAACGCCAACGAGCCGCGGGTGCTGTTCGCCGACGAACCCACCGGCGAACTCGACACCGCCACCAGTGACGAGGTCTTCGCGGCGTTGCGCCGGGCCAACGAGGAGCTGGGGGTCACCGTCGTCGTGGTCACCCATGACGCGCTGGTGTCCGAGCAGGTGCAGCGCACCGTGGGGATCCGCGACGGCCGCACCTCGACCGAGGTGCTGCGCCGGGTCGCCACCGGTGAGGACGGCGTCGAGGTGCTCAGCGCCGAGGAGTACGCGGTGCTGGACGGCAGCGGTCGGCTACAGCTGCCGGGGGAGTTCACCGAGCGCCTGCACCTGCGCAAGCGGGTGCGGCTGGTTCTGGAGAGCGACCACATCGGCGTGTGGCCCGACGAGGCCGCGCGGCGGGCCAGATCCCAAGCGGGGGAGGCGGCCGGCGGCAACACCGAACACTGAAAGGCGCGGGAGCGGGCAGCCGGCGGGGCCCGCGGTGATCGCCCGGCGCCGACCCCCGCCCAGCCGTCAGCCGAGGCGCAGGACGGCTCCCAGTCCGCGCCTGCGGGTCAGGGCGGTCTCGGTGACCGCGGCGGCCAGGATCAGCGCGGTCACACCGGCGACGAGGGCGACGGTCAGCGAATAGTCGGTGCGCAGCGCCGGTTGGCCGGGGCCGCCGGTGAACTGCTGGAGGTCCAGTGTCGCCGCCATGAGCCGCGGTTCGAGCAGGCCGAGCAGTGTGCCGCCCACCGCGGCTGCGGTCGCCAGCGGAAGCAGTTGCAGGAAGTGCAGCGCCCCGGCCTCCCTGCCTCCGAGTCCGAGGGTGCGCAGGAACGAGGTGGTGCGGCTGCGCTCCTGGGAGGTGAGGGTCAGTTCCAGGACGAGCGCGAGCAGGCCCGACAGGGCGGCCAGGAGCGAGCTGACGGTGTAGACCGTGCCGACTCCCTGCGTCAGACCGTCCGTGCGCAGGGCCCGGAGCGTCTCGGAGCGGACCTGGACCTGGGCCGACGGTCCGAGCGCCCTGACCGCCGCCGACCGCAGTGCCGCTGGTTCCGCGGTGGCGGTATCACTGCTCTTCAGGAGCAGGACGGTGCTTCCTGAGGCCTGCCGGGGGATCGGGTGCCCGGCGTCGGCGGTGGTGATCAGGATCGGAGTTCCGGCGGCGATCTGTGCCGTGACCGGCCCGAGGAGAGGGTCGTGCAGTTCTGCGGTGGTGAGGGTGCCGACCGGCTTGAAGGTCACGTCTTGCGGGCGCTGCCCGGCGGGCACGACCGTGGCGGTGAAGCCGCCGGCGCGCTCTCTGCTCCGCAGGTCGGGCGAGAGGAGCGATGGCAGTGGGGTGTGCACGCCGGTTCGGGTTCCCGCCGGTGTGGCCAGCCGGGACAGCAGGGTGCCGGCCAGGGGCGACTTCGGCGCGACGGTCGCCAGTTGCCCGGGATCCACGGTGACCACCGCGACCGGGGAGATCACGGCGCCGTCGGCCTGTCCCGTGAGGTCGAGGGTGTACAGATGCTGGAGGGCGGTCCGTACACCCGGTGTGCCCGCCCCCGGTGCGGAGGTCACGGTCCCGGCCACGGTCGCGCTCGCGTCGGCGCCGGTGCTCCAGGCCGCCCCCGTGGCCAGACCGTCGTCGATCGTACGGTGCACCAGGCCGCCGAACACGGCAGTTCCCAGAGTCAGGACCAGGACGAACAGGGCGAGCCCGGTCGCCGGGGCGTCGTGGGCGGCACGGGCCGCCCCCACGAAGGCGACCGCTCCCCGTCCGCGCCGGGTCCCCCGCAGCACGCGCCGCAGTACGAGCGGGTAGATCCGCAGCAGCAGGAGTACGACGGTCAGGGCCACCAGCACCGGCACCGCGCCCAGAATGCCGTCAGGACCCTGGGAGCGCAGCGCGACCACGCCCGCCGCCGTCGTGATCAGCACCGTCAGTTCCAGGACCACACGCCGGCCCGCGGCCAGGTTCCGGCGGGAGCGCCGCAGCCGGCCGGGTCTCCGTGGCTCACGGACCGCGAGCCAGGTCAGCAGCGGCACCGTCAGCGCCACCACCGCGGTGGCGAGGGCGGCGGGCGCGGGGTGCGGCGATCCGGTCGTGCCGGTGGGAGCGAGGGCCGTTCCGGCCGCCCAGCCGAGCAGCGCGGCGATCAGTACCACCGGCCAGGCCACCGCGCATCGCAGCAGCACCAGCCGCGCGGTGGACGCGCCCCGCGCACGCTGCAACCGCAGGTGCGGCTGCCTGCGGCGCAGCAGAAGCCGTACCGCGACGGTGACGGTGGCCAGCGCGACCGCGGCCAGCGCGTCGACGGCGAACGTCGCCAGGTCCCTCGCTTGGCGGTCCTGAGAGGCGAAGGCGGTGAGCAGCGGCGTCAGGGAGTCGGTCACCAGCAGGGGCCCCGTGGCCTGGCCCTCGACGCGGCAGCCGAGGTCGCCGGTGACCGGGTCGGCCCCCTGGCACAGGGCAGCGCTGAGATCGGCGCTGTAATGAGACAACGGCCCGGTCAGCGCGCGGGCCCGGTCCAGGGCCGGCCCGGACAGGTCGGCGCGCAGCTGCCAGGTCACCCGCGGCCCGGCCACACCGGCGCCGGCCAGCAGGTCGGCCGCGTCGAGGCCGACGAGACCATGGACGGCCAGCACCGTGCCGGCGGAGTGCTCGGCCGCGTAGCGGGACGGCTGGTCCAGCGACTCCCGGCCCGACCAGAAGCCGTCGGTCCCGGCCGTCGTGCGGTAGACCCCGCTCACCAGGAGGACCGCACGGGGCGGTGCGTTCTGGACCCCGAGCGTCTTGGCGAACTCAGCGGTCAGGCGGGTGCCGGCCCGGACGCCCAGCGCCCGCGCGGTGGCTTGCGACAACCCGATCTGGGGCGGGGTGCCCAACGGTGTGTGGTCGGCGGGCGCGTGGCCGTCGACGTATCGCAGGTGGGCTCGCGCGACCGGCAGATGACTGACGGTCAGTTGGGCGCTGGTGTTCGCCGGCCCCGGAGGCCGCGGTGAGATCAGCGACGCCTGACCGTACTCGTAGCTGCCGCCGGTGATGCCCACATGCCGCGCGGCCGCTGTGCTGAGCTGCCCGGTGAGAGCGCGGCCGGCGTCGAGAAGATCAGCCGTGTGCAGGGCGGGCGGTACGGTGTCGAAGACCTCGGGTGTGGTGCCTACGCTGATCAAGGGCGCCTTGCTCTGCGCGGCATCGACACGCTGGCGCAGTGCCCGGTCCTCCTGGCCGCCCGCGTAGGCGGGCCCCCAGGCACAGAGCGCCGTCAGCATGAGGACCACCACCGCCAGGCAGGCCAGCAGGGGCAGGTCACCGCGGGTCTCCCGGCGTATCAGGAGCCGCGTCACCGCAGCGCTCGCGCCGAGGGGTCGCGTCACGGCCGCGCCCGCGTCCCGGAGCCGCGTCACCTTCCGCCCTGTCGGGTCGTGTCCTGCTGCCCGGCTCAACGGTCTTCCCCAGCTCGCAGCACACGGACCAGTTCGACGCGGGCCAACAGCCGGGTCAGGCCCAGCACGACCGCGCTGATGGCCACGGCGGTCGCCGCCGCGGTGAGCGCGACGGTACCCCAGGGCATGACCTGCGGCAGCGGCGGATACGGGGCCTGTCCGCTGTCGTCCACGGTGACCAGCGGCAGCACCGCCGATGCCAGAGCCATACCCATGACCGCGCCCGGGACCACCGCGAACAGCGCCAGCCCCAGCTGTTCGGCGGCCAGCAGCGCGGACAGGCTCCTCGCCCGGACCCCGAACGCCCGCAGCAACGCGAACTCCTTGCTCCGTTGGCGGGTGGAGACCACCGCGTGCACGGTGAAGGCGATGACCGCGAAACCGGGGGCCAGACAACGGACCAGTTCGAGTACCCGGCGCAGCCCGCTGCGGAACGGGTCGGCCCGCAGAGCGACGGCGGTGCGCGCCGCGGTGGTGACGCGGCCCAGCGCGGGCTGCGCCTCGACGGCCGTGGCCGTGCGTGCGCTGTCGGTGCTGCGGAGCCACCAGAACGCGGGATCCTCCTGGTCGGCACCGGCCCGCGTCAGCGCGGCGGCGAGCCGGCGCTGATCAGCGATCAGATGCCCCTGCCCACGGCCCAGTCCGGGCAACGAGTCGACCAGGCCCACGACTCTGACGGTGACGCGGGAGCCGCCCAGTTCCAGCGTGGTGGTGCCGCCCACGCCCAGGCGCGCGTCGCTCAGCGCCGAGGCGTCGGCGCGCACCGGCACCGGTGCCGGCCGGCCCGACGGACCCGCCACGAACCGCAGCCGGCCGCCGGGCCGGGTGTCGTAGTCACTGGCGGCCAGGTCGCCGCCGAAGACGTCGTCGACGGCCTGGGAGGCCCGAACGCCGGTGCTGACGGTGGTCCGCAGCACCGCGGAGCCGCCGCGAACGACCGAGCACACCCCGGGGGTACCGGGCTCGTAGCCACCGGACAGTTTTCCTTTGCACGCCCCCGCGGTGGCGTCCGAGGCGTGGTCCGTGCCGTCGGCCCAGACCTGCCCACCGGGCAGGTGGGTGACCCAGGTGTCCGCGGTGCCGCGCGCGCCCACCCGGACCAGTTCCAGGTCCAGCCGCGCGGGCCGCACGTCCGGTTGCGGCAGGACGCTGACGGCGGTCACCGTCAGCGGATACTCCCGCCGGTGGCCGCCGCTCAGTGCCACGTCCAGGGGGACCACCACGGTGTGCCTGGCGCCGTCGGCGGCGGGCAGCCGGGCCGTCACCGTGCTGACGAGGCCGGACGCGTCCTGCACGGTCAGTCCCAGGGTCGGGGCCGCCCGGCTGCCGTCGCTGCGCAGCCGCTCGTCCAGCAGCAGCGCGGTCGGACGCCCGGCGAGCCGTATTCCGGAGACGGCCGGGGACGGAGTGCGGGGAGCGGGCCCGCCGATCGTGCCGACCAGGTTCTCGGTGGCGCCGCCGGGCAGGGTCACCGTCGTCTGCGTCACCGGTGTCACGGCGGTCACCGCCGGCAGCGCCCGGTACGCGGTGCCCAGTACGGGGGAGGGGTAGCTGTCGGCGGCGGACGGGGAGATCCGCACGTCCGCGCCGACGGTGAACCTGGCCTGCTCGGACGCCAGGCCGCCCAGGCAGGCCAGCGCGGTGGTGGCGAAAGCGCTCACCGACACGGCCACGCACATCAGCACCACCGGACCCGCGTTGCGCGCTGCCCGACGGCTCAACTGCCAGCCGGCCAGCGCGGGGACCAGGCCCCGGCTGCGACGGCCGAACGCGTCCAGCAGCAGGGAGGTCAGCGGCAGCAGTCGTAACAGCAGGAGCGCGGCGGCGCCGGCCACCAGGGTGGGCACCACGACCAGCACCGGGTCGGCGGACGCGCTGCCCGTGCCCAGGCCGGCGAGCAACGAGTGATGCCGCCGCAACTCGAGGTACCCCAGGACCGCGACGACCAGCAGCGCCAGGTCGGCGCCCAGCCGCTGCGCCGCGGCGGCCCGTGCGCCGCGCCCCGGCCGCGACCGCGCCGACGGCAGTACGGGCAGCAGCACCGCCGCTGCGTGCACCAGCAGCGTCAGAGCCACCGCCGTCCACGCGCCGCTGCCCAGGCCGCCGGGGTGCAGCAACCGGGCCAGGAAGGGCGCGGCGACGGCGGCTGGGACGCCGGTGAGCGCCCACTCGGCCGCCCCGCCGCGCAGCAGCCGCACGGTGCCGGCGCCTCTGGCCCGCTGCAGGACCAGCTCGTCGCGTCGGCGTGCCGTCAGCTGGCGGGCCGCCAGCACCAGCGTGGCCAGGGCGAGGGCCGCCAGCATGACGCTCGGCAGGTACAGCGAGGACCGGGCCGCCACCATCGGCACCGTGAGGTCGTCGATCGCGCCGGGCAGTCCCGAGACCACGGTCAGGTCGGCCAGTGACGGCTGCCGTCCGCGGAACACCGACACACGGGTCTGGCTGCCGGAGAAGGCGCGCAGCCGGTCGTGCAACCCGGCGAGGCTGCCCGCGTCGATACGGGAGAAGTCCGGCTGCACACTCCAGCGGGCCGTGAGCTGCCCGTTCAGGACGGCGCTGCCGTTGAGCGCGGACGGCGACACCACCAGCAGCTTCTGGTCGGCGGTTGTCCCCTGGGTCAGGTCGCCGGCCATGGCGGGCCAGAACCCGACGGCACGCCTCGCCCGGAACACGCCGGTGATCCGCACGGTCATGGCCCGCTCGAAGGAGTCCCGTACCTGAAGGCGGGCACCGGGCTCGATGCCCAGGCGCCTGGCCAGCGCGTCGGGCACCGCCGCGTCGACCGGGGCGGTGGACCCGGTGGCGACCCGGACATCGGGGAGCGAGGTGAACGCACCGGCCGGGGCGTCAGCGGTACCGGCGGGCCACCGCCCGGCGACCAACCGCCCGAACCTGCCCGCTTCTTGCACGGCGACGGGGTGCAGCGCGCTGCCGCCGGGAGCACGCGGCGGACCGGCCACCCCGCCGACCCCCGTGACCGAGACCGAGACCGGCGACATGCCCAGCAACCCCACGTACGTGTGCTGCGGCACCCCGGCGAACACCCGGTCAGCGGCGGCCCGCACGTCCCGGTCGGCCGCGGCCATTCCACCGGCCCGGAAGGACGCGCTGACGTTCACCTGCGCGTCGAGGTCGGCAGCCAGCCGCCGTACGGCCCCTGCCTGCACCGAACCAGCGGCCAGCGCCGTGAGCACGGCCAGCGCCGTCGCACACAGCAGCACGGTCACCGCGACGGCGGCCAGCACCAGCCCGTGCTGCGTGGCCCGCCTGACAACAACGGGAACCCGCTGTCGGGCCGGCCGCGGCGCACCCCGGCGTCGCTGCGGCGAAGACGTCAAGGCCGTAACGGCCACACGAAACCCCCGCAGAATCGAACATGTGACGGTGACGGCGCGCCACAGTCCTACCAGGCTTCCCCCGACCACACAAGAATCGCTGATCGCGACAAGACGAGTTCCGGAGCGGGCAGTTGACACGGCAGCACCAGCGGGACGCGCCGTCGGTGCGCACGTCCAGGGTCTGTCCGGCGCTCGGACGGCTCCGCTAGGTTGATGATCAGAATCGGGCTCGTCGACGCGTTGGTGGCTGGGTGGCGCGTCCCCTCGACGTGCCCGACGGAGACTTCGTGTCCTACCGCTCCCTGCTACGTGTCGCAGGTGTCGGCTTCTTCCCCCTGGGATTCCTGGCCCGCCTGCCGTACGCGACCTCGGCCCTGTCCACACTCATCCTGCTCCAGGCAGCGACCCACAGCTACGCCTTCGCCGGTCTCGCCGGCGCGGCCCAGAGCATCGCCATCGCCATAGGCGGCCCCCTGGTCGGAGCCACGACCGACCGCTACGGTCACCGGACCGTGGGCGTGGCCGCTGCGATCGCCAACTTCGGGGCCTGGACGGTCCTGCTGGCCGCGAGCCACGGCAGCCGGGCGAGCATGCTAGCCGCAGCCGCGCTGGTGGGCCTGACTCAGCCCCAGGTCGGCCCCCTGGTACGGGTGCACTGGTCACGACTGGTGCAGTCCCGCAACGAACACCACCTACTGTCACCGGCCATGTCCTACGAGGCGTCCGCCGACGAGCTGAGCTTCGTCGCCGGTCCCGCACTCGTCGGACTGCTCGCCTCCCTCAGCCCCCTCGCGCCCGCTGTCGCCACGATGGCTCTGCTGGCAGCAAGCACCTTCCCCTTTGCCCTCGTCTACGCCCACCGCAGCACGCGCCAGCAGGCATCAGGCCGGCAGGACAAGCCGTACCTGCCCCGCCGCCCCCTGGCCGTCATGTTCCTCGCCATGGTCGCCATGGGAGCGATCTTCGGCTCGGTCCAGACGGCCGTCACCGTCTACGCCAACTCGATCGACGATCCCGGTGCTGCCGGACTCGTCTACGCCGAGTTCGGCATCGGCAGCGCCCTTGCCGGCACCGCCTGCGCCTGGCTCCCGCAGAGGTTCTCCCTGCGCGCCCGCTACGTCTCGTTCGCCGCGATCCTCTGCGCGGGCATGCTGATCCTCTTCATCGGCGCACAACTGGTGTCCGTCCCCGCCGCTGTCGCAGTCGCGAGCTTCACCGTCGCCCCCTACATGATCAGCCTGTACGCACTGACCGAACGCCTCGCCCCCGCCGGACGGGCCGCGGTCGCCATGACCGTCCTGTCCGCCGGCGGCCCCCTCGGTACAGCTGCCGGACAAGCCGTCTCGGGCAACCTCGCAGGGACTCACGGCGTCGACGGCGCGCTCCTGGTCGCCCTCATCGTCGCAGCGGGAGCACTCCTCCTCGCACTCTCGGCATTCCTCGCCGACCGAACGCGCTGTATTGCACGAGTGGGCCGTCGGCGGCCCCTGGCTGGGCGGTCGGCCTCGCACCGTTGACAGGGCGGGAGGCCGACCGTGGCGTGTCGGGTGTCCCGGGGCGGACGACGTGTCATGGCCGCACGTGGTGGGGCCGTTGGTCGGGGCAGGTTCCGTGCGGTCTACCAGTAATGGCGTCGGCCTCCGACAGCGTGTCCCAAGGAGCCGAGGAGGAAGAAGATGAGCCCGATGGCGAGCAGGATGATCCCGATCGTCCACAGGATGCTGATGTGCAGGATGAACCCGACGATGAGCAGGATGATGCCGAGAGCGATCACGGTGGCCTCCTTCTTATGCGGCCAGGCGTGCCGACCGCCCAGGACGGCGCCCGGTGAGGCGTCGCCGATTGTTGTCCTGACGGCTCCGGGGAGAGGACCCGGTTGTCGCGCTGCATGGCGCCTCCATGCAGCTGCGCGGGCGACCGGGTGTCAGGCCGGAGCATGGCGGGCTTGTCCGCCGTCGGAAAGCAGTTCGTCGAACAGGGCGCGGTAGTGGACCATGGCGCTCCGCAGCTGCTCGGTGGTGGCGCTGTGGCCTGCGCTGAGCGTGTCGATCTCGTGAGCGGCCCGGTAGTGCTCCAGGGTGCGGCCGTGCTCCACGGACAGGTCCTTCATCTGCTGCTCGAAGCCCTCAGTGGGGTAGCCGCGCGCCTGCATCAGCGAGGTGACCAGCCGGTCCGCGTCGTGCACCGCGTCCTCCGGCCGGTCCACGAACTCATGCTGCACGCCGTCCCAGTCCCGGGCGAAGCGGTCCCGGGCGCTGTCGGGCAGCGGCTTGATGTCGAGCTCGTCATGGCGCTTCGCCCGCTCGCTGAGCTCACGCTCAGCGGCGAACCGGCTGTCGGATCCCTCGACCGTCCGCTCGTACTCGGGGCCGAAGCGTTCACGCAGCTTGCGCCGCCGCATCAGAAGAGCCATGGCCGACACGATCAGCGCCACGATCACCACTGCGGCAATGATGATCGCCAAAAGAGTTCCTGTGGACATCGGACGGCCTCCTGCCCGACCACTTGTCTCCTCTAACGGGAGATAAAGGACGATGCACGCATACGGGTACCCGTGTCGGTGTCGGACATGCCTTCTCGGCAGTTCGGCGCACTCTGATCGCGGACCCACGTCCTCGCGAGCGCCGAGGAGGCCATCCGGGCCGGCAGGGCGGGAACGTGCGCTGGGCGCCCACAGGTGGGTGCGCCGCCGTTGACGAGCAGGTCGTCGCCCGTCGGCCTCAGCAGCATCGGTGAGCTCGGAGGTCCGATGGCGCAGCGGGTATCCGATGACGGACCTGGAACGGTATCCGGGCGGCCTCCGGGCGAGACGGGGGCATCACACTGGCTGGCCCGCGTGGGCTACGGTCCGACGGTTCTGGCTCGCCGCCAGGACGTCGGAAACCGGCAGCGACAGCGCCTGGGCCAGGTCGGTGAGTTCCTCGGCCGTGGGGCGGATCGGTCCGACGGCCCCGTCTTCGACGAACGCTTTGATGCGAGGGACACGGATACCGGTCGCATAGGCGAGCGCCTCGGCACTCAGGCTCCGGCGCCGCATGACGTTCGCGAGCAGCTCGGTCAGGTCCACTGGTCGATCTCCTTCAGCCGGCATGGCGACGGTGCACCCCTGTGTGCCCGCGCCCTGTACATGGCTGGGCACACCTTCCCGTATGCCCGGCCTCCGCTGTGGCATGAGCGGGCCGGGTAGATCCGAAGTGCCCGATCGCCCCTGGCAGCCGGCTGGCATCATGAGGGTCCGACCCTGAAGGAGTGACGACCGTGAGACTCGTCCGCGACCCTGTGTTCGGCGAAGTGGATCTCACGGCGTCGGCGGAAGAGCTGAGCCGCTTGGCGGGCGCCGTCGCCGACGGCGAGGGGGTTTTCGGCTCCTCGGCCTTGTCCGGCGGCGAGGTCCTGGCGGGGGTCGAGGTGAGGAAGTCTTCCGGCCCTGGGGTCCTCATTGACCTCGACCCCGAGCGGCAGGTCCTGGTGATCAGCGGTGACCCCGCCGGCAGGGAGGCGCTCGCAAACAATCTGCGGGGCATGGCTTCCACCGAGGACGGAGGGCACCTCCACATCGACTACTTCCCCGGGCACTTCTACCTTGCCGAAGGCTCTGTGTCGCTGGTGGTCAGCAGTCCGCACGGAGGCATGCCCACCCGCTGAGTGGGCAGTTGACATGCCCACAGAACAACTTTCACCCCTTTGGCGAGCCGGAACTTCGGATCTGCTCGTCTGCGCAGACAGCGCTCGCTCAGCTGGCGTAGACAGGGCCCAAGGTGGCTACCCGGGTCGTATGTCGAAGCTGCATCTTCCGGGGCGGAAAGCGGAGCGGGGGAGTGACGAGGCGCGGGAACGCGCGAGGCCTACGCCCGAGGAGGCCGGGCCCGGGTCCGAGGTGGAGCGGCGGGCGCCGGACGCACCGACGAAGCTGCCCAAGCGGGCCTGGAGCGCCGTGCTCAAGGGCGCGCTGCGTGAGTTCCAGGACGACGAACTGGCCGACCGCGCCGCAGCCCTCACGTACTACGGGGTGCTGTCGCTGTTCCCGGCGCTGCTGGTGCTGGTGTCGCTGCTGGGTATCACCGGGAAGTCGGCGACCGACACGGTGCTGGCCAACATCAGGAAGTTCGCCCCCGGTTCGGCCCGGGACATCATCACCCAGGCCGTGGAGCAGCTGCAGAGCAACGCCGGCGTCGGCTCGATCATGGCGCTTGTCGGCATCGTGCTGGCGGTGTGGTCGGCCTCCGGTTATGTGGCCGCGTTCATCCGGTCCGCGAACGCCGTCTACGACATGCCGGAGGGCCGCCCGGTGTGGAAGATCCTTCCGGTGCGAATCGGCGTGACCGTCCTGATGATGGTGCTGGCCGTGATCAGTGCGCTGATCGTCGTGTTCACCGGCAGCCTGGCACGCCAGGCCGGCACCGCTCTGGGCATCGGGGACACAGCGGTCACGGTGTGGTCGATCGCCAAGTGGCCCGTCCTGGTCGTCCTGGTCACCGCCATGATCGCGATCCTGTACTGGGCGAGCCCGAACGCGAAGGTCAAGGGCTTCAGGTGGATCACCCCCGGCAGCATCCTCGCCCTGGTGATCTGGATGATCGCCTCCGCCGCCTTCGCGTTCTACGTGGCGAGCTTCGCCTCCTACAACAAGACCTACGGCACCATGGCCGGCGTCATCGTCTTCCTCCTGTGGCTGTGGATCACGAACCTGGCCGTCCTGCTGGGGCTGGAGTTCGACGCGGAGACCGTACGGCAACGGGCCATCGCGGGCGGCCATCCGGCTGAGGCCGAGCCGTACACCCAGCCCCGCGACACCCGGAAGTGGGACGAGGAGGACCAGCGCCGCCTGGACGAGAGGTGACCATCACCTGATGATCTTGTGGGCCGGGACCCTCCTGCCGATGAGTGATCTCCCGAGGTCGGGCGCGGCGAAGAGGGACAGCCTCCACCCGTCTCATTCCCCTCTGCCGCGCGAGGCCCGGTCGCCCTGGTGCTCCCGGCTCTCGTGACGTGTCTGCTGGAAGGCGCCGGAGATCGTCTCCTCGCCGCCGGGCAGGGCTCCCTCGGCCTTGCCGTTGGCGCCGGACCGCGTGAGTTCCGTGAGCCCGGCCGGCTTGCCCGGCCCGGCTTCCAGGTCGAGGCGGTTGCAGGCCTCGGCGAAGCGGAGGTAAGTGTCGACGCTGGCGACGACGATACGTACGTCGATCTGGAGTATCTCGACACCGAGAAGGGAGACCCGCACGTACGCGTCGATCACCAGCCCGCGGTCGAGGATGAGTTCCAGGACGTCGTAGAGGCCGCTGGAACCGCCTCCGCCGCCCGGCTGTCTCGCGACGGTCACAGCGATCAACCCCTTGTTCGTCCGCCTCTGCGCGGTTTCATCGACCCTGGCTGCGTTGCGACGCAGGTTTCCGGGGGTCGAGTAGCCGCCGCCACCTACGACCAAACGTGCGTACGAGCAGCTCGGACCCCGCTGCATCGCGTCCGTCCGAGGCCGTGATCAGACCACGCCCCTTGCCCTGAACCCGTCTGCCCGGGGTACTCGCCGCCTCATCGGATGGCCGGGCGCACGCCGAAGTCCGGCCTGCTGAGAGGAACGGGAGGTGACTGTCGTGTCGAGCACGCAGCCGCACCACGTCGGATCCGGACAGAGCGCGGACCGCTTGGGCCAGGAGCCGATGGGCGAGCTGGTGCAGCGGGCCTCGCAACAGCTGACCGAGCTGGTGCGCGGCGAACTGGGCCTGGCGCGGGCGGAGATGAAGGAGAAGGGCAAGCGCTACGGTAAGGGCGGCGGCCTGTTCGGCGGCGCCGGCGTGGTCGGCTTCCTGATGGCGCAGGCGTCGGTCGCCACCGCGATCGCCGCACTGGCGGTGGCGCTGCCCGTGTGGGCGGCCGGGCTGATCGTCACAGCTGTGCTGGGTGTGATCGCCGCGGTGCTGGCCATGAGTGGAAAGAAGCAGGTCGACCAGGCCGCGCCGCCCACGCCCGAGCAGACCGTCGAGAACGTGAAGGCCGACGTGGCCGAGATCAAGGAGAGCGCACACCGATGACCCAGCCACCTCACGACGAACCCACCGTCTCCAGCCCCGAGGAACTGCGCGAGCAGGTCGAGCAGACCCGGGCCGAACTCGGAGAGACGGTCGAGGCGCTCGCAGCGAAGACCGACGTCAAGGGGCGCGCCCAGGAGAAGGCCGCCGAGGTCAGGGAGCAGGCCGCAGCGAAGACCGCTGAGGTCAAGGAGCAGGCCGCAGCGAAGACCGCTGAGGTCAAGGAGCAGGCCGCAGCGAAGGCGGCCGAGGTCAAGGAGCAGGCCGCAGCGAAGACCGCTGAGGTCAAGGAGCAGGCCGCAGCGAAGGCCGGCGAGCTCAAGGAACAGGCCACGGTCAAGGCCGGAGAACTGAAGGCGAAGGCCGCCGACCTGGCCCACCAGGCGCAGGACCGACTGCCCGACCAGGTCAAGGACAAGGCCGCCCAGGCCGGTCAGCTGTGGGAGGAGAAGGCGCCCGAGCCGGTGCGGGAGAAGACCGCACAGGGGGCGCAACTGGCGCGGGACAACCGCAAGGTGCTGCTGGCGGCAGCGGGTGTGGCCGTCGTGGCGTGGCTGGCCCGCCGACGCCGGAAGAGCTGAGCCGGGCGAGGCATCGAAGATCGCCCACAGGCCGGTCGGTCTCACGCTCGGCGCCGCCGGCGGCATCGCCGCCGGAGCGCTGTGCAAGCAGACGTGGAAGGGGCTCGGCCACGACGAGGACGCCGCGGACACGACAGCCGCCGTCGACCGCGCCGACGCCACCGCCGTCCGCCTGTGACGGGAACCTGGCCCGGCTGACACGCACGAGGAGCTGGGAGGGCCGGTGGGACGCGAACACACCGGTCCTCCCGTGCCCTGACCAGCACCCGTACGAAGGCTGGTGACCTACCGGCGTGGCAGGGCGCGAGCCAGGACGCCGGCGGCCGCTGTCGCGCCGGTGGGCGCCACGGCCGTGTCAGTCCCTGACCCAGACCCAAGACCTCGAACGGGGCCCGGCGCCCTGAGGCACCCGGGATGGCCCCCGATCCCCGGGCGCGCAGGTCGAGCGGGTCGCGACCAGGCCGTCGCCACTCCCAAGTTCCGGCTCGATCGGCCCGGCACCGAGTGGGAGACGCTCAGGCACGTCGGGCGCCCCCTTGTGACGATCGTCTGACGTGTCCCGCGGTTCCCTGTCCCGCGCGTACCCCCCTCTGTGCATGCCCCGCACCCGTCTGACCTTTCCGTGCAGTCCCCCGGAAAAGCCTGACAAAGCCCTGAACCGGCCTGCCTTGAACGCGACCCGCGTACCCCGGAGGCTTGAAGCCGCGGGTCAGCGTGGGCATGCGTGGGGAGCCGGACGCGACATGCAGCGCTGTCATGTCATGGACACTACAGAAGCAGGGAGTGCGTACGCATGCACAGCACCTTGATCGTCGCCAGGCTGGAACCGGGCGCGAGCGCACACGTGGCCGGCCTGTTCGCCGATTTCGACGCGACCGACATGCCGCACAGGATGGGGACCAGGCGACGCCAGCTCTTCCACTACCGGGGGCTGTACTTCCACCTCCAGGACTTCGACGAGGACAACGGGGGAGAGCTGATCGAGGCGGCGAAGACCGACCCCCGTTTCGTCGGGATCAGCAACGACCTGAAGCCGTACATCGAGGCGTACGACCCGGCGACCTGGCGCTCACCGGCGGACGCGATGGCGACGCGGTTCTATTCGTGGGAGACGTCCGCGTGAGCGCGCGTCGCGTCGTCATCACGGGGCTCGAGGTTCTCGCGCCGGGTGGCGTGGGCGCCAAGAACTTCTGGAGCCTGCTGAGCGAGGGACGTACGGCGACTCGGGGAATCACCTTCTTCGACCCCGCGCCGTTCCGCTCCCGCGTCGCCGCCGAGATCGACTTCGATCCGTACGAGCACGGCCTCACCCCGCAGGAAGTGCGCCGCATGGACCGGGCCGCCCAGTTCGCGGTGGTCGCGGCGCGCGGCGCGGTCGCGGACAGCGGGATCGAGTTCGCCGGCCTCGACCCCCACCGCACCGGCGTCACCATCGGCAGCGCGGTCGGCGCCACGATGGGCCTGGACGAGGAGTACCGCGTCGTCAGCGACGGCGGCCGGCTCGCCCTCGTCGACCACGCGTACGCGGCACCGCACCTCTACAACCACCTGGTGCCCAGCTCCTTCGCAGCCGAGGTCGCCTGGGCGGTCGGCGCCGAGGGCCCCGCCACCGTCGTGTCCACCGGATGCACCTCGGGCATCGACTCCGTCGGGTACGCCGCCGAGCTGATCCGCGAGGGAGCGGTCGACATCATGATCGCCGGCTCGTCGGACGCGCCGATCTCTCCGATCACCATGGCCTGCTTCGACGCGATCAAGGCCACCACCCCCCGCCACGACGACCCGGCCCACGCCTCCCGCCCCTTCGACGGCACCCGCAACGGGTTCGTGCTCGGCGAGGGCGCGGCCGTGTTCGTGCTGGAGGAACTCGACAGCGCCCGCAGACGAGGCGCCCACATCTACGCGGAGATCGCCGGGTACGCGACCCGCTCGAACGCCTACCACATGACCGGACTGCGCCCCGACGGCGCGGAGATGGCCGAGGCCATCCGGGTCGCCCTCGACGAGGCCCGGCTGCCCGGCGAGGCCGTCGACTACATCAACGCGCACGGCTCGGGCACGAAACAGAACGACCGCCACGAGACGGCCGCCTTCAAACGCAGCCTCGGTGAGCACGCCTACCGCACCCCCGTCAGCTCGATCAAGTCGATGGTGGGCCACTCCCTGGGCGCGATCGGCTCCATCGAGATCGCCGCCTCGGTCCTGGCCATGGAGTACGACGTCGTTCCGCCGACCGCCAACCTCCACACCCCCGACCCCGAGTGCGACCTCGACTACGTGCCGCTGGAGGCTCGCGACCAGCTCACCGACGTGGTACTCACGGTCGGCAGCGGGTTCGGCGGGTTCCAGAGCGCGATGGTGCTGGCCGAGCCGGGAAGGCCGCAGCCGTGAGTGCCGCGACCGTCGTGGTGACCGGACTCGGCGTGGCCTCGCCGACCGGGCTCGGGACGCGCGAGCACTGGACGGCCACGCTCGAGGGCCGCAGCGGCATCGGCCGCCTCACCCGCTTCGACCCCTCCGGCTACCCGGCGAAACTCGCTGGTGAGATCACCGGGTTCAGCGCCGAGGAGCATCTGCCGGGCCGGCTCATCCCGCAGACCGACCGGATGACCCGGCTCGCCCTCGCCGCCGCCGACTGGGCGCTGGCCGACGCGGGCGTACGCCCTGACACGTTGGCCTCCTTCGACATGGGCGTGGTCACCGCGAGTGCGTCCGGCGGCTTCGAGTTCGGCCAGAACGAGCTGCGTAAGCTGTGGAGCCAGGGCAGCCAGTACGTGTCCGCGTACCAGTCCTTCGCCTGGTTCTACGCCGTCAACAGCGGCCAGATCTCCATCCGCAACGGCATGAAGGGCCCCAGCGGCGTCGTCGTCAGCGACCAGGCCGGCGGCCTCGACGCGGTCGCCCAGGCCCGTCGGCAGATCCGCAAGGGCACCCGTCTTGTCGTGTCCGGCGGCGTCGACGCCTCCCTGTGCCCCTGGGGCTGGGTCGCACAGCTCGCCGGCGGCCGGCTCAGCACCAGCGAGGACCCGGCCCGCGCCTACCTCCCCTTCGACCGCGACGCCTGCGGCTACGTGCCCGGCGAAGGCGGCGCCATCCTGATCCTGGAGGCCGCCGAGGCCGCCCGGGCACGCGGTGCGCGCTCCTACGGGGAGATCGCCGGGTACGGCGCCACCTTCGACCCCAGGCCCGGCAGCGGGCGCCCGCCCGGCCTGCGCAAGGCCGTCGAACTCGCCCTCGCTGACGCGGGCGCCCAACCCGCCGACGTGGACGTGGTGTTCGCCGACGCGGCCGGCGACCCCGACCTCGACCGCGCCGAAGCCGACGCGCTCGTCCAGGTCTTCGGCGCGCACGGCGTCCCGGTCAGCGGCCCCAAGACGATGACCGGCCGCCTCTACTCGGGCGCCGCCCCCCTCGACCTGGCCACCGCCCTGCTCGCCCTGCGCGACGGAATCGTCCCCGCCACCGTCAACGTCAAGCTCTCCCCCGAGTACGACATAGACCTCGTCGTCGACCGGCCGCGCCGCCTCGGCCTGCGCACCGCACTGGTCCTGGCCCGGGGACACGGCGGCTTCAACTCCGCCGTCGTCCTGCGAGCGCCCGCACCGCACTGACCGTCCCGTCCCGAAGAACCGTCGCACCGCCCAAGCCCTCACCCAGCCGCCCCATCGGAAGGACCCCCCCCGTGTCTGCCGATCCGTTCACCCTCGCCGATCTCAAGCGCATCCTCGTGGAAGCCGCCGGCGCCGAAGAGGGCGTCGACCTCGACGGTGACGTCCTGGACACCGAGTTCACCGCGCTCGGCTACGAGTCGCTGGCCCTCCTCGAGACCGGCAGCCGGATCGAGCGCGCATACGGCATCGCCCTCGACGACGACCTGCTGACCGACGCGCTCACCCCCCGTGCCCTCATCGGCTTCGTCAACGACCTGCTGACCGTCACCCGCACCGTCTGAGAGGCCACCATGACCACGACCACCACAGGCCGTGTCGCGCTCGTCACCGGCGCCACCAGCGGCATCGGCCTGGCCGTCGCCCGGCTGCTCGCCGTCCAGGGGCACCGCGTGTTCATCGGTGCCCGCGACGCGGAGAACGTCGAGGCCACCGTCAAGGAACTCGTCGCGGAGGGCCTCGACGTGGCCGGCACCACCGTCGACGTGCGCGAACCCGATGCCGTACGGGACTTCGTGCGGGCCGCGCTGGAACGGTTCGGGACGATCGACGTGCTCGTCAACAACGCGGGCCGGTCCGGCGGCGGTGTCACCGCCGACATCGCCGACGAGCTGTGGGAGGACGTCATAGAGACGAACCTGACCAGCGTCTTCCGGGTCACCCGAGAGGTCCTCACCACCGGCGGGCTGCGTCACAAGGACCGGGGCCGCATCATCAACATCGCCTCCACGGCCGGTAAGCAGGGCGTCGTACTGGGCGCCCCCTACTCCGCGTCCAAGCACGGCGTCGTCGGTTTCACCAAGGCCCTCGGCAACGAACTCGCGCCCACCGGCATCACCGTCAACGCGGTCTGCCCCGGGTATGTCGAGACGCCGATGGCGCAGCGGGTCCGGCAGGGGTACGCCGCCGCCTACGACACCAGCGAGGACGCGATCCTGGAGAAGTTCCAGGCGAAGATCCCGCTCGGCCGGTACTCCACCCCGGAAGAGGTCGCGGGCCTGGTCGGCTACCTCGCCTCCGACACCGCCGCCTCCATCACCGCACAGGCCCTCAACGTCTGCGGCGGCCTCGGCAACTTCTGACCAGGACCCACGACCATGACGAAGGAACCGCGACCATGACAACCCGTGAGGTCGAGCACGAAATCACCGTCGACGCCCCCGCGGCGGCCGTCTACCACCTCCTGGCCGACGTGGTGAACTGGCCCCGGATCTTCCCGCCCACCATCCACGTCGACCGGGTCGAGCACACCGGCGCCGAGGAACGCATCCGGATCTGGGCCACGGCACGCGGCCAGGCCAAGCACTGGACCTCCCGCCGCACCCTGGACCCGGACGTCCTGCGCATCACCTTCCGGCAGGAGATCAGCACCCCGCCGGTCGCCGCGATGGGCGGCGCCTGGATCATCGAACCCCTCGGCGACGACCAGGCCCGGGTCCGGCTCACACACGACTACCGCGCCGTCGACGACGACCCGGAAGGGCTCGCCTGGATCGACGACGCCGTCGACCGCAACAGCCGCTCCGAACTCGCCGCGCTGCGCACCAACGTCGAAGCCGCCCACGCCGCCGAGGACCTGACGTTCTCCTTCACCGACAGCGTCACCGTCGCCGGCGCCGCCAAGGACCTCTTCGACTTCGTCAACGAGGCCGACCGGTGGGCCGAGCGGCTCCCGCACGTCGCGTCCGTACGCCTCACCGAGGACACCCCGGGACTCCAGACCCTGGAGATGGACACCCGCGCCAAGGACGGCTCCACGCACACCACCAAGTCGTACCGCGTGACCTTCCCCCACCACCGCATCGCCTACAAGCAGGTCACCCTGCCCGCGCTGCTGACCCTGCACACCGGCGTGTGGACCTTCGAGGAGACCGCAGAAGGCACCGTCGCCTCCTCCCAGCACACCGTCAGCCTCAACACCGACACCATCACCGCCGTCCTCGGCCCGGAGGCGACCGTGGCCGACGCCCGGACGTACGTCCACACCGCCCTGTCCACCAACAGCCTCGCCACCCTCGGCCACGCCAAGGCGCACGCCGAGACACTCGCGGGGGAGCGGGGCTGACGTGCTCGACACGCAGGTCGTGGTCGTCGGCGCGGGCCCCGTCGGACTGCTGCTCGCCGGGGAACTGCGCCTCGGCGGCGCCGACGTCGTCGTACTCGAGCGGCTTGAGGAGCCCACCACCGAGTCGCGGGCCTCGACGCTGCACGCCCGCACGATGGAGATCTTCGACAGCCGAGGGCTGTGGGACGGCGCCGACAGCCCGGCGAGCGACCCGCGCGGGCACTTCGCCGGGATCCCGGTCGACCTGACACTGCCCGGCAGCCGGCCGGGGCTGTGGAAGGTGCCCCAGTTCGACACCGAACGCCTGCTCGGGCGCTGGGCCGCCGGGCTCGGCGCCGACGTGCGGCGCGGGCAGGAGGTGCGGACGGTCACCGACACGGGCGCGTACGTCGAGGCCAGGACCGGCGATCACGTCGTACGCGCCGCCTGGCTGGTCGCCTGCGACGGCGAGGACAGCACCGTGCGCCGCCTCCTCGGCGCGGACTTCCCCGGCCACGACGCGCGGCGCGAGCTGCTGCGGGCCGACGTCGCCGGAATCGAGGTCCCCGACCGGCGCTTCGAACGGCTGCCGGACGGGCTGGCCGTCGCCGCCCGCCGAGCCGACGGGGTGACGCGGGTGATGGTCCACGAGCACGGCGCGCCGGTGCCCGCCCGCACCGGGCCGCCCGCGTACGACGAGATCGCGCGCGCCTGGAAAAGGGTCACCGGCGAGGACGTCAGCGGCGGCACCCCGCTGTGGGTGAACGCGTTCGACGACACGACCCGCCAGCTCACCCACTACCGGCACGGCCGTGTCCTGTTCGCGGGCGACGCGGCGCACCGCCAGCCCCCCATCGGCGGCCAGGCCCTCAACCTGGGACTGCACGACGCCTTCAACCTGGGCTGGAAACTCGCCGCCGAGGTCACCGGCCGCGCCCACCCCGGCCTCCTCGACACCTACCACGCCGAACGCCACCCGGTCGGTGCGCGTACCCTCTCCGCCATCGAGGCGCAGGCGCTGCTGCTGTTCGGCGGCCCCGAGGTGGAACCCGTCCGCGCCCTGCTCACCGAACTCATCGGCCACGAACCGGTGCGTGTGCACCTCGCCGCGATGATCGGCGGCCTCGACGTCCACTACGACGGCGTCGGCGCCCGCCTGCCGCACAGCACCGGACTCCAGCGCGCCGGACGCGGGTTGCTCCTCGGCCCCGCCGACATCCTGGACGGCATCCCCTACGCCCCGGCCGAGCACTGGACCCTCGTACGGCCCGACGGGCACACCGTCTGGTCGGACCCGTCCGACCCGCCGCCCCAAGAGGTGCTCACCCGCTGGTTCACCCCTCCGACGACGTAAGGAAACCCGCCATGCCCCGGATCTCGCCCGACGACGGCTACCTGACCGTCTTCAACCTCTTCGAGACGGACACCCGGCCCCTCCAGGACGACGTACTCGACGCGATGCGCGACATCATCGACCACGCCGACTACCCCGGCTGGATCTCCTCGACGCTGCACTCGGGCGTGGACGAGCCGGGCACCGTCAACTACATCCAGTGGCGCAGCGCCGCCGACCTCCAGGCCCGGTACGCGGGCCAGAAGTTCCAGCAGAAGACCGTGCCCCTGTTCCACAAGCTCGCCCGGACCGTACGCCTGCTGAAGACCGAACTGGCCTTCACCCAGCACCACCCCGCGCTGGACCAGGGCATCGAGATCTCCCCGGAACGCGACGACTACACCGTCGTGATCGTCTTCGACACGCGTCCCGAGGACCAGAAGGACCTCCTGGAAGCCCTCGCCAAACCGGACGAGTGGATCACGACCGTGCCCGGCTACCGCTCGCACACCTACTTCCGGGGCGTGGACGGCACGTACGTCGTCAACTACGCCCAGTGGGACAGCAAGGAGACGTACGACGCGTTCCACACCCTTCCCGAGGAGCGGCGGCCGGCCGACATCCGCCAGGGCCGGGAACGGGCGCGGTCCCTCGTCACCGGGCGGCAGGCCAACACCTACCGGGTGACGCACTCCCGGTCGGCGCTGCCGGCGAAGGGCTGACCGGCATGGCCGACACCGACACCGACGTCATCATCGTCGGCGCGGGGCCGACCGGGCTGACGCTCGCCGGAGAACTGCGCCTGGGCGGCGCGCGCGTGACGGTCGTGGAACGGCTCCCCGCGCCGACCGGACAGTCCCGCGGGCTCGGTTTCACCGCCCGCGCCATGGAGGCGTTCGACCAGCGCGGGCTGCTGCCGCGCTTCGGCACGCCGGAGACCAGCCCCGTCGGCCACTTCGGCGGTGTGCGGTTCGACTACACCGTGCTGCCCGGCGCCCATTTCGGGGCCCGGGGCATACCGCAGTCGCGCACCGAGGCGGTGCTGGAGGAATGGGCGGTCGAACTCGGCGCGGTCGTCCACCGGGGGTGGGAGTTCACCGGGCTGGAGGCCGGTGACTCGGCCGTGGACATCACCGTACGTACCCCCGAAGGGCCCGGGCGGCTGCGCGCCGCCTATCTCGTGGGCGCCGACGGCGGGCACAGTCCCGTGCGTGAGGCCGCCGGGATCGCCTTCCCCGGCACACCCGCCGCCCGTGTCATGTACCTCGCTGACGTGGTGGGCCGCAAGCTGCGGCCCCGCCCGCTCGGGGAGCGTCTGGAACACGGCATGGTGATGGCGGCGCCCCTGACCGACGAGGTCGACCGCATCATCGTCTGCCCGGACGGCGCCCCGCCCCGCGAGGACGCGCAGCCCGTCACGTTCGCCGAGGTCGCGGACGCCTGGCGGCGGCTCACCGGCGAGGACATCGCGGACGCCGACACCGAGTGGGTCAGCTCCTTCACCGACGCCACCCGGCAGGCGGCCACCTACCGGGCGGGCCGCGTCCTGCTCGCCGGGGACGCCGCCCACATCCACCTCCCGGCTGGCGGCCAGGGCATGAGCACCGGCATCCTGGACGCCGTCAACCTGGGCTGGAAACTCGCCGCCGAGGTCACCGGCCGCGCCCACCCCGGCCTCCTCGACACCTACCACGCCGAACGCCACCCGGTCGGCGCCCGCCTGCTGCTGAACACCCGCGCCCAGGGCACGGTCTTCCTCGGCGGCCGGGAGTCCGACCCGCTGCGCGCCCTGTTCGCCGAGCTCATCGCGTACGACGACGTCAAACGCCATCTCGCGGGCGCGGTGAGCGGTATCGACGTCCGGTACGACCTCGGCGGCGGCCACCCGCTGACCGGCGGGCGCGTCGCACCCCGGGCCCTGGTCGGGCCCGCCGGGGAGACCAGTACCGCCCAGCTCCTGCACCCCGCGCGCGGCGTCCTCCTCGACCTCGCCGACGACCCGGAGATCCGTGCGGCCGCCGCCCCCTGGCACGACCGGGTGACCGTCACGACCGCCAAGCCGGCCGACGACCCGTACGACGACCCGAACGACGAACTGGTCGGCGTGAACGCCCTGTTGATCCGCCCTGACGGGCACGCCGCGTGGGCGTCGGCCGCGCCCGGCGGCGAGGGGCTCACCGACGCCCTGCACCGCTGGTTCGGACCCGCCACCGACCGAGAGGCAGTACCGGCATGAGTGAGAAGACCCTCGCCGACCTGCGAGACCGAGCCGACCTCACCGCCCTGGCCGACCGCTACGTCACCCACCTCGACCGCGACCGGCACCGCGACGACTGGTTCGGGGCGGTGTTCACCGACGACGTCCACCTCACCTTCCCGATGGGTGAGTACAAGGGGATCGCGGGCCTCACCGAGTTCCAGGAGATGGCCCGTACCACCTTCGAGCGCACCCACCACACCGCGTCCAACTACTCCATCGACGTCGACGGCGACCGTGCCACGATCCGCGCGCACCTGACCGCCGTACACGTCCGCAAGGCCGCCGAGCCCGGCGTCCACTTCACCATCGGCGGACACTACGAGGCCGGTGCGGTGCGGACCGCCGACGGCTGGCGCATCGACCGGTTCGTCTTCGACCTGGTGTGGCACGAAGGACAGGGCCCGCAGGGCGCTCCGGGGCACTGACCTCGCGACTTTGCAGAGATCTGACGTACCGCGCAAAGACCTGACGTCAGCGCGGCTTGTACCGCCCGATCGGCCCCCGACACACTTCAGGTGGGCCTGTCGGTGTGTCCCGGTCGGACCCACCGACCGACCCCGCCGCCGAGGAGGAAGCTCCGCCATGCCCCCAGGCACCACCGAACTGCCCTTGCCCGCACAGGTGTTGCAGCTCATCACCGCAGGATGGCTCGCCCAGGCGGTCAGCGCGACCGCCGAACTCGGCGTCGCCGACGCGCTCGCCGACGGCCCCCGGGCACTCGCCGGACTCGCCGCCGCGACCGACACGCACGCGCCCAGCCTCTACCGGCTGCTGCGGGCCGGCGCCGACATCGGCCTGTTCACCGAGCACGACGGCCAGGTCTTCGAACTGACCCCCCTGGGCGACGCGTTGCGCGCCGACAGCCCCGTCAGCCTGCGCAACTTCGCGATCTGGACCGGGCTGCCCGCAGAACGGCACGCCTGGGCCGGCCTCGCCGACGCCGTCCGCACCGGGCACACCGCCTTCCCCGAGGTGCTCGGCAAGTCCGTCTGGGACTACCTGCACGACCACCCCGACGTGCTCGGCGTCTTCGACCGGGCCATGACCGAGGCGTCCCGGCAGATCATCGCGCCGGTCGTCGCTGCCTACGACTTCGGGCGGTTCTCGACGATCGTCGACGCGGGCGGCGGGCGGGGCGCGTTGCTGGCCGCCGTCCTCGCGTCCGCGCCCGGGACCCGCGGGGTGCTCTACGACCGGCCGGAAGTCATCGCGTCGGCCGGGCAGCCGCTGCGGGACGCCGGGGTGGCCGACCGGGCGGAGCTGGTCGCCGGGGACTTCTTCGAGTCCGTGCCGGGCGGCGGTGACGCCGTGATCCTCTCCAACATCATCCACGACTGGGACGACGAGCAGTCCCGGCGCATCCTGACCAACGCACGTGCCGCGCTGGCCGACGGGGGACACGTACTGCTGGTCGAGGCCGTGTTGCCGGACCGGCCCCGGCCCTCGCCGACGGTGTCCCTGATGGACCTCGACATGCTCGTCGTCGCCGGGGGCCAGCAGCGTACGGCCGGTGAGTTCCAGGCACTGCTGGCGGACTCGGGACTCGAGCTGACGCGGGTCGTGCCGGGCGGGCACTGCAGCGTGGTCGAGGCCGTGCGGGTCTGACACCGGGTGTGTGCCTTCCGTGACGCCCACTGAATCCGTGACCGAGGAAAGAAGCTGATGACAGAACGGCTCGCACGCAAACTGTGGTTCGGGATCGGTCCGGGGGTCGCCGTCGACAGCGCGCAGGACGTCGTACGCCGGGTCGAGTACGCCGACCGGGCGGGACTCGACTTCTTCGCCCTGTCCGACCACCCGTACTACGGCGACCGGCTGGAGGCGTACAGCACGCTCGGCCTGCTCCTCGGCCGGACCCGGACCATCACCGGCGTCACGACCGTCACCAACCTGCCCACCCGCCCGGTGCCGCTGCTGGCGCGCACCCTGTCGACGCTGTCCGCGCTCTCCGGGGGCCGGGTGGTCCTCGGCATCGGCGCGGGCGGCTACTGGGACGACATCGTCCGCTTCGGCGTCACCCGGCTCGACCCGGCCGCCGCCGTACGCGCCCTGGAGGAGGCCATCGGCCTGGTGCGGGCGCTGTCCGACGGGCCGGCCCCGGTCACCCTGGACGGCGAGTTCACCCAGGTCGTCGCGCTCGACCCGGCGCCGGTCCCCGCGCCGCTGGTCTGGACGGGGTCCGTGGGCCCCAAGTCCCTCGCGGTCACCGGGCGTTCGGCGGACGGCTGGATCCCCGGCAACGCGGCGGACTGGCACAGCGAGCGGTACCGCGGCTCACGACCGCTGGTCGAGGAAGCCGCGCGCTCCGTCGGCCGTGACCCCGCGGACATCGCGACCGTGTTCAACCTGCCGGCCCGCATCACCGACGCCCCCGTCAACGCCCCCCGCGACGCGTCCGGACGGTGGCTGGGCGGTTCCGTCGGCCAGTGGATCACCGAGCTGACCGAGGCCGTCCTCGAACACGGCGCATCAGGGTTCGTGTACTTCGCGTCCGGTGATCCCTCGGGTCAGGTCGGTCTCGGGCGCTGGGCGGAGGAGATCGTGCCGGCCGTAAGGGAGGCGGTGGCCAAGGGCTGACGAACGAGCACACGCCCACGCCACTTTCTCCTGCCGCTTCCCCGCGTTCCTTGGAGCCGTGTCCCTTCGAGACCGTGTCCCTTCGACACCGTTTCCCTTCGAGACCGTGTCCCTTCGACACCGTCTCCCTTCGAGATCCGTGTTCCTTCGAGATCCGTGTTCCTTTTGAGAGAGGTCCTGAGATGCCCACCAGAACCACCCCCTCGCGCCGTCGGCTTCGTCTCGCGGGCGCGCTGCTCGCGGTCGTCCTGCCTGTCGCCGCGTGTTCCGGCGGGGGCGGGGACTCGGGCACCACGAGCGACGGGGCGCCGCGCGCCGGGGGCACGCTGCTGGTCGGGGCCGAGGCGGATCCGGGGTGCCTGGATCCGCAGCAGACGGGGCAGATCAGCGCGGTCGACGTCACCCGGTCCGTGGTCGACTCGCTCACCGCTCAGGATCCCAAGTCCGGCAAGATCGTGCCGTGGCTGGCGAAGTCGTTCACGACCAGTGCGGACGGCAGCGCGTTCACCTTCGTGCTGCGCGACGGCGCCACCTTCAGCGACGGCAAGCCCGTCGACGCGGCGGCGGTGAAGGCCACGTTCGACAACCTGGTGAAGCTGCCCGCGAACGGTGCCCCCAGCTATCTGATCGGCTACAAGGGCACCACCGTCACCGACGCGCACACCCTCACCGTCAAGTTCGCCACGGCCAACGCCCAGTTCCTCCAGGCGACTTCGACCGTCGGCCTGGGGATCCTGTCGCCCGCGTCGTTCACCGCCTCGGCCGCCGACCGCTGCCGTGGCAAGTTCATCGGCTCGGGCCCGTACGTCCTGGACCACTACACCACCAACCAGGAAGCCGTACTGAAGAAGCGGGCGGACTACGCCTGGCCGTCGTCCCTCGCCACGCACAAGGGCGTCGCCCACCTGGACGAGGTCAAGTTCACGTTCATCCCGGAAGCCGGCGCCCGCACCGGCGCCCTGTCCTCCGGTCAGGTCGACATCGCCAAGGCCCTCCAGCCCACGGACGAGGCCCAGTTCAAGGGCCACGGCTTCCGCGTCCTGTCGGCGCCGGGGCCCGGGCTCGTACCGCCGCTCTCCCTCAACCACCGGGGGATCCTCGCCGACCAGAAGGTCCGCGAGGCGCTCCTCAAGGGCATAGACCGGCAGGGGCTCGTCGACTCGGTGTTCAGCGGCTCGTACAAGCCCGCCACCAGCGTGCTGTCCTCGACGACGCCGTACTACGAGAACTTCTCCGACAAACTCCGCTTCGACCCGCAGGGCGCCAAAGCCCTGCTGGACAGCGCGGGCTGGAAGGAGGGCAAGGACGGCATCCGCGAGAAGGACGGCAAGCCGCTCACCCTCACCTGGCTGATCCCCGCGCCGATGCCGCCCGCGAACGAGGCCGTGCAGCAGCAGCTCCGGAAGATCGGCGTCGACCTGAAACTGAAGGCCGTCACCCCCGCCGTCTACGTCGAGCAGCAGCAGAAGGGCAACTTCGACCTCACCGCCGTCGGTGTCACCCGCGCCGACCCCGACGTCCTGCGCACCATCTTCTACACCAAGAGCGCCAACCTGTGGCACCTGCCGCCGAGTGAACTCGACACCTACCTCGAACAGGAGGCCGCGGCGACCGACGCGAAGACCCGCCAGACCGCCGTGTCCAAAGCGGTCCGCTGGATCCTCGACCACGCCGACACCGTCCCGCTGTACGAGGGCGCCCAGGTCCATGGCGTCTCCGACAAGGTCAAGGGCTTCACGCTCGACGCCTCCAACCGGTTCGACCTGTACGACACCTGGCTGGGCTGAGGGAGACCGACTGTGCACACGGCCCGTTACGCGGCCACCCGGACACTGCGCGCGGTGTTCGTCGTCTGGGCCGCGTTCACCCTCACGTTCATCGCCCTGCGCCTGCTGCCCGGCGACCCGGTCGCGCTGATGCTCAGCGGACGCGGCGGCTTCGCCGAACTGACACCACAGCAGGTCGCCCAGGCGCGCGCGCAACTCGGCTTCGACCGGCCGCTGATCGTCCAGTACGGCTCCGCGCTCGCCGGCGCGCTCCACGGTGACCTCGGCGCGTCCCTCCAGACCGGGCAGCCGGTCTCCCGCATGATCGCCGACGCGATCCCACCGACCCTTCAGATCGGCACCCTCGCACTGCTGCTCGCGCTGACCCTGGGCACGCTGCTCGGGGTCGCCGCGAACCTCACCGCGAGCCCTCTCCTACGCCAACTCCTGCGCTCAGTTCCGTCGTTCGCGGTGTCCCTGCCCTCCTTCTGGGTGGGGCTCGTCCTGATCCAGTTTCTCTCCTTCCGCTGGCACCTCTTCCCCTCCCTCGGCGACAGCGGCTTCGACAGCGTGATCCTGCCGGCCTCCACCCTGGCGGTCCCGGGAGCCGCACTCGTCGCCCAGGTCCTCGGCAAGTCCCTCCACACGACGCTCCAGGAGCCGTACGCGGACACCGTCCGGGCCACGGGGGCGGGCCGTGCGCGGCTGCTGTTCGGGCACGGGCTGCGCAACGCGGCCATCCCGGCCGCGACCGTCGCCGGCATGCTCGTCGGCTCGCTGATCGGAGGCGCGGTCGTCGTCGAGACGGTCTTCGCACGGCCCGGGATGGGCCGCATCACCCAGTCGGCCGTCTCCGCGCAGGACCTGCCGGTCGTCCAAGGGGTGGTGGTGGTCGCCGCTCTGGCCTTCGCGGTGGTCAACCTGCTGATCGACCTGCTGTATCCGGTGCTCGACCCCCGTATCCGCGCCACGGGACGGCTGGTGACCGCATGACGACGCTGACCCGATCACCCGTAGAGCCGGTCCGGGAGCCCGCTCGGCTTCACCGCGTGTTCTCGGCCGCACTCCGCTCGCCCGGCGTCACGCTCTCCGTCTGCGTCCTCGTGCTGGTCCTCGGCTGGGCCCTGGTACCGGACTGGTTCACCTCCCGCAGCCCCCTCACGGGCGCACCGGCGGACCGCTTCCGACCGCCGAGCGTCCAGCACCTCTTCGGGACCGACCAGCTGGGCCGCGACATCTACGCCCGAGTGGTCCACGGTGCGGCCCTGTCGCTCCGCGCCACCGTCCTGGCCATCCTCATCGCCCTGGGCGGCGGAGTGGTCCTCGGGCTCGTCGCCGGGTTCTTCGGCCGCTGGACGGACGCGGTCATCATGCGGGCCGTCGAGGTCACGATGTCCGTCCCGCCACTGCTGCTCTCCCTCACCCTCGTCACCGCGCTCGGCGTGGGAACCGCCCAGATCGCCGTCGCCATCGGCGCGACCAGCGTCGCCGCGTTCACCCGGGTCATGCGGGCGGAAGTACTGCGCGTACGGGCCGCACCGTACGTCGAGGCCGCGATCCTCTGCGGCGCGCGATGGTGGCGCGTCCTCCCCCGCTACATCCTCCCCGCCGCCGTCGGCCCCGTCCTGGCGCTGGCCGCCCTCGACTTCGGCCTCGTCGTCCTCGCGATCTCCAGCCTGGGCTTCCTCGGCTATGGCGAACCCCCACCTGCCCCGGAATGGGGCTCCCTCGTCGCCGACGGCCGTAACTACCTCGCGACGGCCTGGTGGCTGACCACTCTGCCCAGTCTCACGGTCACGATCGTCGTTCTCGCGGCGAACCGGCTGTCACGGGTACTCGAAGCGAAGGGGGGACATCGGTGAATCCGGTGGAGCCGGCCCGTGATCACGAGCCGGCGGGGGTTCGGGGACTTGCCGGGTACGAGGACAGCGGGGCCGGGAGTTCCGGTGCTCGTGCCGCGGTGGCCCCCGCGCAGTCGGCCGGGGATCCGCTGCTGGCCGTGCGAGGGCTGCGGATCGGGTACCGCACCGCGCGGGGTACGCACCTCGCGGTGGACGGGCTCGATCTGACGGCGGCGGCAGGGGAGATCACCGCTGTGGTGGGGGAGTCCGGGTCGGGGAAGAGCAGTACCGCGCATGCGCTGATCGGGTTGTTGCCGGCCGGAGGTGTGGTGCTGGGCGGTTCCGTCCGGCTCCAGGGCGAGGAGCTGACCGGCCTCGGGGAGCGGGCGTGGCGGGAGGTGCGGGGACGGCGCATCGGGCTGATCCCGCAGGACCCCGGCGTCAGCCTCGACCCGGTCAAACCGGTCGGCGCGCAGGTCTCCGAGGTGCTCCGGGTACACGGCCTGGCCACCCGCAGGGACGGCCCGGCCCGAGCCGTCGACCTCCTCGCCGAGGCCGGACTGCCCGAGCCCGCACAACGCGCCCGTCAGTACCCCCACGAACTCTCCGGTGGCATGCGCCAACGCGTGCTCATCGCCATCGCCACCGCAGCCCGCCCCCGTCTTCTCATCGCCGACGAACCCACCTCGGCCCTCGACGTCACGGTCCAGCGCCAACTCCTCGACCACCTCCAGGAAGTCGTCACCACCACCGGCACCGCCATGCTTCTGGTCACCCATGACCTCGCGGTGGTCGCCGACCGGGCGCAGCACGTGGTGGTGATGTCGCACGGGCAGGTGGTGGAGGCGGGGGCTGCCAAACGGGTTCTCGCGGACCCCCGGCACCCCTACACCCGGCAACTGCTGGCGGACGCACCGACCCTCACGGTCCGGCCCCCGCGTGGCCGTTCCGGCCCGGCGGGCGCCGCCCCGGTGACCGCGCCCGGCAGCCCGTCGGCGGATGCGGACACCCCCCTGCTGAGCGTCACCGGACTCACCCGGTCCTATCCCGTCAGGGGGCCGGTGCTGTCAAGGCGGCGTACCCGCCTCGCCGTCGACGGCGTCGGGTTCGAGTTGGGGAGGGGGGAGACCCTCGGGGTGGTGGGGGAGTCCGGATCGGGGAAGACGACGACCGCGCGGATGATTCTCGGGCTGGAGCGGATCGACAGCGGGACGGTGCTGCTGGACGGGGTCGACGTCACCACCGTGCGGGGAGCCGCGCGGCGGGCTCTCCACCGCCGCGTCCAGCTTGTCTATCAGAACCCGTATGCCTCGCTGAACCCCCGCTTCACCGTCGCGGAGCTGCTGACCGAGCCGTTGCGGAATCACGGCATCGGAGGCCGGGCGGAGTGGGCCGGGGAAGTGCGCCGGCTGCTCGACGACGTGGCGCTGCCGGCCGATGTGGAGCGGCGCAAGGCAGCCGAGCTGTCCGGCGGCCAGCGGCAACGGGTCGCCATCGCACGGGCCCTGGCGCTCGGGCCGGAAGTGCTGGTGTGCGACGAGCCGGTGTCCGCGCTCGACGTCACCGTTCAGGCCCGGATCCTGGAACTGCTCGTCGGGCTCCAGGAGCGGCGTGGGCTGAGTTATCTGTTCATCTCGCACGATCTGGCCGTCGTCGCGCAGGTCAGTGACCGGATCGCGGTCATGCGCGGCGGCCGGATCGTGGAGAGCGGGCCCACGGAGGAACTGCTGAGGGCCCCGCAACACCCCTACACCCGGGAGCTGCTGTCCGCCGTGCCGGGCCGCAGCGCGACGGAGGACATTCCATGCAGCTAGGGCTCATCACGTTCGGCAGTCTTTTGCCCGATCCGATCACCGGCAGGACCCTCACCCAGCGCCAGCGGCTGCGGGACGTGGTACGCGCGGCGGCCGAGGCGGAGGACGCCGGGTTCGTCTGGTACACCGTCGGGGAGCACCACTTCGGGGAGCGGGACGTCATCTCCTCGCCCGCACTGGTGCTGGCCGCGATCGCGGAGCACACATCGACGATCAGGCTGGCGACGGGGACCACGCTCGTCGCCAACCGCGACCCCGTACTCGTCGCAGAGGACTACGCGCTCGTCGACCTGCTGTCCGACGGCCGGCTCGAACTCATCGCCGGCGGCTCCTTCTTCCCCGAGCCGTACGCGGTGTTCGGCCAGTCCCCCGAGTCCAAGGCGGCCCGGAAACGGGAGAACACCGAGCTGCTGATCCGGTTGTGGACCGAGGAACGGGTCACCTGGCAGGGCGAGTTCAGGCCGCCACTGGCCGAGGTCACCGTGCAGCCCAGGCCGTTGCAGCCGAAGCCGCCGCTGTGGATCAGCGGCGGGGGCGGGTCGGAGTCCGTGCGGCTCGCGGTGGAGCACGGGCTGCCGCTGGTCGTGGGCACCACCGCGCGGGAACCCGACAGGTTCGTACCGGTCTTCGACGAGTACCGCACCCTGTGGCAGGGGAGCGGACGCACCGAGCCGCCCGGCAGGCTCGGCGCCGCCAGCCACGTCTTCGTCGCCGAGTCCTCCCAGCGGGCGCGCACCGTGTGGGCGTCCTACATCAACAACTACCTGACCGTGAAGAAGCCCGGTACCACGCACTTCACCGTTCCGCCGGACTTCGACGCGTACATCGGCGACAACGGGCCCGCGATCTGCGGCAGCCCCGCCGAGGTCGTCGACAAACTGGGCCGCCTGCACGAGCTGTGGGGTCACGACCTGCACCTCCTCGCCATCGACGTCGGCGGCATCCCTTACGCGGAGGTCCAGGCGGCCACCGAACTGACCGCCGCCGAGGTCCTTCCCCAGGTCACCGGTCTCGGGACCAAGGCGGTGACCGGTGCCTGAGCTGCCGCCCGTGGTCGACGCCGGGTGGGTGCGTGCCCACCGCGACACCCTCGTCCTCGCCGACGTCCGCTGGTTCCTGGACGGCCGCAGCGGCTACGACGCCTACCTCGCCGGCCACCTGCCCGGCGCGGTCTGGGTCGACGTCGACACGGTGCTGTCCGCCCCGCCCGACGAGACCGGCGGACGCCACCCCCTGCCCGAACCGCCCGCATTCGCGGAGGCGTTGGGTGCCCTCGGCATAGGGGACGGTACGACCGTGGTGGCGTACGACGCCGACGGCGGTCCGTACGCCGCCCGGCTGGTGTGGCTGCTGCGCCGCACCGGACGGCCCGCCGCCCTGCTCGACGGCGGGCTGACCGGCTGGCCCGGCGAGAGGGAGACCGGCGCCGTCGTACTCCCCGAAGCGCGGTTGACACCGGTGAAGTGGCCCCAGGAGGTGCTGCGGAGTGCCGATCAGGTCGCGGCGGACGACGCGGTCCTCCTCGACGCCCGTGCCGCCGACCGGTACTCCGGCGCGAACGTCCTGCCGACGGACGTCCGGTCCGGCCACATCCCCGGCGCCCGCAGCGCCCCGTGGAGCGCGAACCTCGCGCCGGACGGCACTTTCCTGACTGCTGATCAACTCCGGGCACATTACCGAGCACTGGGCGTCGAAGACGGCACGGACGTCGTCGTCTACTGCGGCAGCGGAGTCACCGCCTGCCACGACCTCCTCGCCCTCGAACACGCCGGCATCACCGGTGCTGCCCTCTACCCGGGCTCCTGGTCGGCCTGGTCGACGGACCTCTCCCGGCCGGTGGCGACGGGCCTGGAGCCAGGGTAGGGGCGAGCGGGCGGGGCCCCGGTGCTCACCAGCCCGTCCCGAACCTCGCCATCGGCTCGATCAACTCCCGCTCCTCGTAAGCGAGATGCGACAGGAGGGCGTCGGCGAGCAGGTCCGTCGCCGCCCTCAGCGCCTCCCGTTCCTTCGCGCCGCCCTCCTCCCGGACGAAGGCGACCAGTTCGCGGTCGATGCGCTCGATCAGCCCGTGGATGACGTGGTGTTCCTCGGTGAGCCGGTCCAGCACCTCACCGAGCCGGTGGTCGGAGCGGCGCAGGTAGGGGAAGAGGTCCTCGTCCTCCCGAGTGTGGTGCAGGGTGGTGATCCGGCAGTACGACGCGCAGTACGTGCCGAGCGCCCAGGAGTTCTGGCGCAGGCTCAGCCGCTGGATCTCCGTCCGGGCGTCCCCGGGGGCGAGGGCGTCGGCCAGCACCTCGAGCACCATCGTGCGGAGCTGGTCGAGATCGGCGCGGAGCTGGTCGTGCGCGGCGACAAGATTCCGGGCCGGCTCCTGCTCGCGACGCGGATAGCGCCGTTCCGGGTCGGCGGGCGGCCCGACAGGGCGCGTCGACTCGTCCCACAACCGCTCGGCGGACCGCCACACCTTCGGGGGCGGGGTGGGCCGTACCGTCAGCGGTTCCCCGGAGGGGGCGGCAGCCGGCGCGTCGATCACGCCGTCCTGGCCGTCGGCCGCGCCCCAGCCGTCCGTACGCCGTCCGGCGGTGCCGACCTCGCCCAGTGCCGCGCCCCAGCCGTCCGCCGAGCTCGGCGAGTTCGCCGCGCGCTTGCGTTCCGCCGCCACCAACTCCCGCGTCGCCGGGGCCACGTCCGCCGCGAACGCCTGGAGCAGGGCCGGCTGGTGAGTGGGCAGCAGGAAGGCGCTGATGCCGTGTTCCAGGGTGAGCGCGGCGAGTTGTCCCGGCCAGGCGTCAAGCGGGCCTTGCGGGAAGCCGTCCCGCCCCGGTGACAGGTTGTACAGTCGGCGGACCTCGAAGGGGTCACGGCCGGCGGCGGCCGCCGCCTCGTCGACGACTCGGTGCCCTGCGGCGAGGCGGCCCGGCGGTACGTGCGGGACGCTCGGCAGCCAGCCGTCCGCCACCGCGCCCGTCAGCTTCAGCATGCGGGGGCCGATGGCGCCGACCCAGATTCCGATGGGGTGCGCGGGCGCGGGGCCGGCCGTGGCGCCGTCGAGCCCGTAGTGCTCGCCGGGCAGGCTGACCCGGCGGCCTTCACTCCACAGCGCCCGGATGACGTCGATGGCCTCGCGGGTCGCCCGTACCGCCTCGCCGGGCCCGCGGCGCGGTCCGCCGTCGGCGGCGATGGCGTCCCAGTACGCGCCGGCCCCCAGTCCCAGCTCGACGCGGCCCCCGCTGAGCAGGTCCAGGCCGGCCGCGGTGCGGGCCAGCACGGCGGGCGGGCGCAGCGGAAGGTTCGCGACGTTCGGGAAGACCCGTACGCGGGTGGTGGACGCGGCGATCACCGCGAGCGCCATCCACGCGTCGAGCAGTTCCGGCCGGTAGGGGTGGTCCGGCACGCTCACCAGATCCAGTCCCGCCCGGTCGGCGACCCGGGCCAGCGTCACCGCGTCGCCGGCATGCCCCGCACTCGGCACCAGGACGGCACCGAAGAGAAGGTCGTGTCCGTAGTCAGGCATGTGCGCGCGAACTCCTGGTCCTCGGTGTGACGTCGAGAGAAGGGTGGTAGCGGCTGCCGGCAGGTGGGGCGGGCAGGGAGCCTGGTACATACCGGAAACGGCAAGGGGGTTGTGATCGCAAGGTGTGCGGGGTGCGTGCCGGCCCGTATGGCACCGCCGTGCCCCTTCCCCGTGGTGAAGCCACCCGTCCCGGGCTCGTTCCCCCGCGCACCCACGGCCTCAGGCCGCCGACGGCGACTGCTCCGCGCCGGGAGCCGGCGTCACCGGCGCCGGAGTCCTGCCCCAGAACCTGCCCGGCCCCGCCAGCGCGGCCAGCGTCGCGACGCCCAGGGCGATCGCCGACATGACGAACGCGGTGGTGTAGCCGGACTCGGCGGGCACCCGAGTGCCGGGGATCGTCTTGGAGGCGACGATCGACGCGGCGATCTGGGCGCCGAGGGAGCCGCCGATCGTACGCATGATCGTGTTGATGCCGGTCGCCTCGCCCGTCTGGCTGCGGTCGACCGCGCTCACGACGAGGTTCGCGAGGGCGGCGAAGGCGAAGCCGACGCCGATGCCGAGGATCCCGGAGCCGAGGTACATGGTCCACTCGGTGTCGTGCGCGCCCGCGTAGACCACGAAGCCGACGACGCCGACCAGGCAGGCCAGGACGAGCGGCAACTTCCAGCCGACGGCCGCGCCGATCCGTCCGGCGAGGGGGCTGGCGATCAGCATCGTCACGGCCATCGGCACCATGAACAGCCCGGCTTCGGTGACGGACGCGCCGAAGCCGTACCCCGCCTGGGACGGGGTCTGGGCGAGCAGCGGCACCAGCGTGAACGCGCCGTACATGCCGAACCCGATGATGAGCGCGGTGATGTGACTGGTGAGCACGGCGGGCCGGCGCAGCAGTTCCAGGTCGATGAGGGGTTCGCGGACCTTGCTCTCGGCGTATACGAACACGGAGAGCAGCACGACGGCGGCGAGGAACAGGCCAACGATCCCGCCGGACGTCCAGCCCCACGACTTGCCCTCGCTGATGGCGAGCAGCAGTGCCACGACACCCGCGCTGAGCAGCACCACACCGGCCCAGTCGATGCGTCCGGGGTTGGTGACCGACGACTCCTGGATGAACGCGGTGACGGCGGCGATGCCGAGCAGGATGACGACCAGCCCCAGCCAGAAGATCCAGTGCCAGTCGAGGGCGTCGACGATCGGGCCGGGGACGACGAGCCCGACGCCGAAGCCGATGCCGAACGTGGACGAGATGAGGCCGATCGCCACCGGCACCCGCTCGCGCGGGAACTGGTCACGCACGATCCCGAACGCCAGCGGGAAGGCGGCCGATCCGACACCCTGCACCGCGCGCGCCGCTATCAGCAGGGGCAGGGAGTCGGACAGGGCGGCGAGCAGGGTGCCCGCGGCGAAGACGGTGAGGCTGGCGATCAGCACACGGCGCTTGCCGAACATGTCGCCGACCCGCCCCAGCAGGGCCGTCGCCACGGACGCCGTGAGCAGGAAGCTGCTGAGCACCCAGGAGACGGCCGTCGTGGAGGCGTCGAACTCGCGCTGGAGGTCGGGCAGCGCGGGTACGACCATCGTCTGCATCAGGGAGAAGGACAGAACGGCCAGGAGCAGGGCGGCGAACGCGGCGGCGGTGCCGCGCCGTGCGCCGGGGGCTGGTGTGTCGGTCATGGAGCGGTCCTCCGGGGACGGGCGCCTCGGTCCGCTGTTTCGGAGCACGGATTGAGCGCCGAACTAGTGTCGTCATGGAATGATTCCACGATGTCATTATTACGTCCAGTCCGCATTCCCTTATCGTGAACGCATGAGCGAAACCCCTGAATCCGCCGCGGGCGCCACAGCCCAGGACGGCGCGTCCCGTCCGCCGAGCCTGCTGGCACTGCCGTCGTACCTGGCCGGACACGTGGCGCGGATCGGCCACGACGCGCTCGTCGAGGCGGTGGGCCGGCACGGGCTGCGGCTGCCGCACTTCGCGACCCTGACCGCGCTCTCGGATTTCGGCCCGCTGCCCCAGCACGTGCTGGCCGACCGGCTCGGATTCCAGCGCAGCCACCTGGGCGGCTACCTGGACGCGATCGAGGAGCGCGGGCTGGTCCGCCGTACCCGCGACCAGTTCGACCGCCGTCGGCAACTGGTCGAACTGACCGATCAGGGGGCACGGTTGCAGCGTCGGCTGTGGCAGGTGGCCCAGGAGTCCCAGGACTCCTTCCTCGGCTGCCTCGCCCCCGAGGAACGGGACACACTGACGAGCCTCCTTCGCAGACTGCTGGAGGCCGACGACCGGGCACGCGCCTGACAAAAGCACAACCGAATTCCGTAAAGGCGATTCCGTGCGCCAAGCGCCGGAAAGCCGTTTCATGTCGCTGCAACAGAGAATTCACAGCGGCGGGTTGGAACGTACGGCCCCGGTTCGTAGAATCGTGCGTGAGTTCTGATTCGTGCGACGAACATGACTTACCGGGGGAGAGAGTATGACTCAGACGTCAGAGTTCTTGCCAGGGTCTCTCATACCGAACCAGCGCACCGAACTCCTGCCGGGCCCGGCACCCGTCGCGGTACCCGGCACCAGAGGCTGGCGCATCCTGCTCGTCGAGGGCGACGCCTCCGCGGCCTGCGCCCTCGAGGAGGCGCTGCGCCGGCACGGCCACGAGGTGGCCGCCGTGGACCGGGGCAGCGTCGCCCTGGCCGCCCACGAGACCGTGGACCTCGTCCTGATGGAGCTCGAACTCCCGGACCTGGACGGCCTGGAGGTCTGCAAGGCCATCCGCGCCGTCAGCTGTGTCCCGCTGATCGTCGTCACCGCGCGCGGCTCGGAGCTGGACAGAGTACTCGGACTCCAGGCCGGCGCGGACGATTACCTGGTCAAGCCGTACGGCTTCCGTGAACTGATGGCCCGGATCGACGCGGTCATGAGGCGCGTGCGCGTCCAGACCAGGCAGGGCCGGGCGATCGACCACGGCCCGCTGCACATCGACGTGAACTCCCGCGAGGTCTGCATGGACGGCCACGGCGTGGACCTGACCCGCAAGGAGTTCGACCTCCTCTGCCTGCTCGCCTCGCACCCCGACACGGTCATCTCGCGCAAGCGCCTGCTCCAGCAGGTGTGGGGCGACTCCTGGTCCCGGCGGACCGTCGACACCCACGTCAGCAGCCTCCGCCGAAAGCTCGGCGACAGCGGCTGGGTCGTCACCGTACGGGGCGTCGGATTCCGACTCGGGCACGCCTGAATTCCCGCTCGGTGGCAATGAGAAGAGCTACCTGCGGCCTTTTTCTGTAACTTCTGTCGCCGCGACGGAATAGATCGAGGCGACCGCTCGAAAATCACTCACGTGGTGCCGGACGTGAAAACGGATTCCGGCACCACCGCGTTTTCCGACCCCCTGCGGGGGCGGACTCCGATTCCCACCGATGGAAGCGAGTCGCGGATGTCTCACAGGCACGAGTCCCCCGTCGTCGTCGCCGGCGCAGGCCCCACCGGGCTGCTGCTCGCCGGTGATCTCGCGGCGGCCGGCGTCGACGTCGTCGTACTGGAGAAGCGCCCCAAGGGCATCAGCAACCTGACCCGGGCCTTCGGCGTGCACGCCCGGACCCTCGAACTCCTCGACGCCCGGGGGATCGCCGACGAACTCGTCACCACCGGCCAGGTCATACGCGAGCTGCGGCTGTTCGGGGCGATCCCGTTCGACATCGGTACGCTGCCGTCCCGGTTCCCGTTCCTGCTGGTCACCCCGCAGTACGAGGTGGAGAAGCTGCTGCTGCGCCGGGCCGTGGAGAACGGCGCGGACATCCGGTACGGCACGGAGGTCGCGGGCCTGGAGCAGGACGGCGACGGCGTCACCGTGTCGGTGCGCACGGAGGCGGGCGACACGACCGTACGGACCGGGTATCTCGTCGGCGCCGACGGGGCGCGCAGCGCGGTGCGGGAGGCACTCGGGCTGCCCTTCCCCGGCAAGGTGGTGATCCGCTCGGTCGCGCTCGCCGACGTGAAGTTCACTGAGGAGCCGCCCCTCGTGGTGCGGGTGCACGGCACCGGCGGCGCGTTCGGTTTCATCGCCCCCTTCGGTGACGGCTACTGGCGGGTCGGCGGCTGGGACCGCGCGCACCGGGGCGAACCCGACGACTCCCCGGTCGAGTTCGAGGAACTGCGCGAACTCATCGAGCGGGCCTTCGGCTCCGACTTCGGGATGCACGACCCGCGCTGGCTGTCCCGCTTCCACAGCGACGAACGCCAGGTCCCGGACTACCGCGTCGGGCGCGTCCTGCTGGCCGGCGACGCCGCCCACCAGCACTCCCCGGCCGGCGGCCAGGGCATGAACACCGGCCTTCAGGACGCCGCCAACCTCGGCTGGAAGCTGGCGGCGGTCCTCCAAGGCCGGTCCGCCGACGCCCTGCTGGACACCTACCACGCCGAACGCCACCCCATCGGAAAGGCGGTCCTGCGCAGCAGCGGCCTCAACCTGCGCCTTGCCATGGCCCACAACCCGCTGGAGATCGCCCTGCGCACCGTACGCAAGCTGGTGGTCACCCATGTCCGCCCGGTGACCCGGCAGGCCGTCGGCGAGATCACCGGCATCGGCTTCTCCTACCCCGCCCCGAGAGGCGCGCACCCCCTGACCGGCAAGCGCGCCCCCGACCTGGAGCTGGACCGGGGGCGTCTGTACGAGGTGCTGCGCGAGGGACGTTTCGTGCTGGCCCTGCCGCCGGGTACGGAGGCCGGCGGGCTTGCCCGGGACGGGCTGGTCGTCGCGCACCGCACCGGCGGCGACGAGGCGCTCCTGGTCCGCCCCGACGGCTACTACGCCTGGGCGGGGGCGCCGCAGGCCCCCGCCATCGAGGCGGGCCTCGCCTCCTGGACGGGCTGAGCGGACCCGGCGGACCGTGTCGGAGCGGTCCGCCACCACCGGCCGTACGGGGACCATCCCGGGCCCTCAGCGCGGCGGCAGCGGCGAGAGGGTCGGCAGGTGCGCGAGGAAGCCGCCGTCCACGGAGAGGACCTGCCCGGTGATGAACGAGGCGGCCGGGGAGGCCAGGAACGCCACCAACTGACTCACGTCCTCGGGAGTGCCGAGGCGGGGGATCAGGTTCGCGCTCTGGAACATCTGCTGCACCGGCACCGGCATGTCCGCCTCCAGCGCCGGCGTGCGGACCAGCCCCGGTGCGACCGCGTTGCAGCGGATGCCGTCCGCACCGTACGCGGCGGCCACGAATCGGGTCAGCGCGATCAGCCCGCCCTTGGAGCTGCCGTAGGCGACCATCACCCGGTCGCCGGACAGGCCCTGGCCGCTGGTGATGTTGATGATCGACCCGCCGCCGCGCTCGATCATCACCGGAACCGTGTGCTTGCACAGCAGCATCGGACCCCGCAGGTTGACCGCGAGCACCTGGTCCCACAACTCCACCGACATCGACACGACGTCCCGGTCCTGCCGGATCGCGGACGTCAGCGCCGCGTTGTTGTCCAGGACGTCGATGCCGCCGAAGGTGTCGACGGTGAAATCCACCAGCCTCTCGACGCTCGCCTCGGAGGATATGTCGACGCCGTGCCCGACCACCGAGAGTCCCTGCGCGGCCAGTTTCTCGGCGGCCGCCTTCGCCGTGTCGTCCGCGACGTCCGCCAGGACGACGTGTGCCCCCGCGACCGCCAGCGCCTCCACCGTCGCGACGCCGATCCCTCCCGCGCCGCCGGTGACCACGGCGACCTTGCCGACCAGGGACTGCGTTCCGTTCGTCATCGGTCAACGACCTCTCGTAGCCGGGCGGATGTACGGAAAAGCGGCGCTGTACGGTCGTATCGGGTGTCCGGAGAGGTCAGCCGGAGGTGCCGAACAGCGCACCGAACCGTCCGAGCAGCAGGTCGGCGCCCTTGTAGCCGGAGGTCTCCGCCGCGCCCAGCACGACCGGACCGTCGGGGCCCGGCACCTGCGAGGCGCCGCCGGTCGAACCCAGCGGCACGAGCACCGCGTCCGGCCCCGGCCGGTAGGTCTGCTCGACCGGGCGCCCGGCGGCCAGCGCCCTGATGTTCGCCGCGACCGTGACGGCGTGTTCGGTGGCCGCCTTGGACCGCTTCGGCTCGGGTACGGCCGTGACGTCACCGATGGCGAACACGTTCGGCGTGCCGGCCACCCGCAGGTGCTCGTCGACCTCCACATGCCCGTCCGGCCGCCGGGCCGCCGCGAGTTCAGCGGCCAGCATGTCGCTGAGGGGTGTCATGCCGTAGCAGCGGAACCACAGGTCCGCTTCGATCCGGACCCCGGCCTCGGTGGTGACCGAGAACGGCTCGCGCACGCCCGCAGGCACCGGCGGCGGGGCGGACAGCGCGCTGCCCAGCTCCAGCCGCACGCCACGCTGGGCCAGTTGCTCGCGCAGCGCGCTGCGCAGCTCGGGCAGATAACGCCCGCCCAGCAGGTCCTCGGCGGGGTCGACCACGACCACCTCCGTCTGAGGCCACTGCTCGGTGATCTCCCCGGCCAGCTCAAGCCCGACCGGACCGGCCCCCAGCAGCAACACCCGCGAGGAAGCGGCGAGTTCGGCTCGCGTGTCCGCGTGCCGCAGCACGGAGTCGGCGCTGTCCTCGGTGTCCGGCTTCGCGGGGTAGGGGTACGACGAACCGGTGGCGAGGACGACGTAGTCCGCGTCGACACGCGTGCCGTCGGCCGTGGTGACACCTCCCGCGTCCACCGCCACGGCGCGGTCGCGCACATGCCGTCCCCGGGTGAACAGCCCGTCGTACCCGAAGTAGATCCGCCGGGCCCACTCCTCGTCGACCAGCCCGCGCAGGGCCGCCACCGCGTGGACGAAGGCGTCCTTGGGATCGATCAGGACGACGTCGAAGTCCGGGTCCAGTTCACGGGCCAGCGCAGCCCCTCCGTACCCGCCGCCGACGATCGCGACCGTGCTGCCCATACGTTGCGCTCCTTGTGATCACCGCGTCGGTACCACCGGCGGAAGACAGGGCTCCGCCGATACCCGGGAAGCCTAACCGGCGAGTTGGGTAAAGTGCAATCTGCATGGCAATTAATGACCGAGTGCTGAAGACTCGAGGAGCCGCATGCCCCTGGCCTATGTGTACGACCGTTTCGGCGGACCGGAGGTCGAGCACTTCGCCGACCTCCCGCGACCGGTTCCGGGCCCCGGTGACCTGCTGGTCGCCGTACGCGCGGCCGGCGTCAACCCCGTTGACTGGAAACGCCGCTCGGGCCGCCGCCCGGCCGGGGCGCCCGCTGTCGTGCTGCCCGCCGTGATGGGCGGTGAGGCGGCAGGCACGGTCGTCGCGCTCGGTCCCGGCGTCACCGGCTTCGCCGTGGGCGACGCGGTCCTCGGCGGCCCGACGACAGGCGGGTACGCGCAGTACACCCTGCTGCCCGCGCGAGCGGCGGTCCGCAAACCGCCGGAGGTCTCCTGGACCGACGCCGCGGCCCTCCCGATCGCCGCCGCCACCGGCTACGGCGCGGTACACCAACTGGCCCTGCCGCCAGGCGCGACGCTGCTCGTCACGGGCGTCGGGGGAGGCGTCGGTGTGGCCGCCGCACAGGTCGCGGTGGGTCTGGGGCTGACCGTGGTGGGCTCGGCGGCCGAGGACAAGCGCGCGTTCGTCGAGGAACTCGGTGTACGGTTCGTCGCCTCCGGACCCGGCCTCGCCGCGCGGATACCGGGCCGCGTGGACGGCGTGCTCGACCTGGTCGGCGGAGAGGTCCTGCGCGCGAGCGCCGCGCTCCTCGCGGACCGTACGAAACTGGTGAGCGGCGCCGACCGGGACGCCGTCGCCGCACTCGGCGGCGCACCGGTGGGGCCGGTCCGCGACCCCCGGATCCTGGGCGCGGTCGTAGAACTGGTCCGCACCGGCGCTCTGGACCCGAAGGTGACGCACGTGATCCCGTTCGAGCGGGCGCCTCAGGCGGTCCGGGCCGTGGAGGGCGGACACGGCCGGGGCAAGACCGTCCTGGAGATGCCACCCTTGGCCTGAGAGCCCGGGTGGCCGACGCTCGATCCTCAAGGAAGTAAAATGCAACATGCATGGCAATCTGGCCGACGGGCCACCCGATTCCACCGGAGGCTCCCCTGAACACCACACCCGCGGCCCCCGCCGACCCCGACGCGCCGCCACGTGGCCGACCCGGCGGCAGAGCCGCGAAACGCCGGGCCATCACCCAGGGCGCGCGTACCGTCTTCGGCCGCGAGGGATACAGCCGCACCAGCATCGAGGCCATCGCCGCCGAGGCCGGGGTGTCCACCCGCACCATCTACAACCACTTCCAGGGCAAGGACCACCTCTTCTCGGAGGTCGTCCACGACAGCGCCGGCCAGGTCGCGGACGCCTTCATCGCGACGGTGGCCGAACAGCTCTCCGGCACCGACGCCCGCGCCGACCTGATCGCCCTCGGCCGCGCCCTCGTCGGCCAGCGCACCCAGTTCCCCGACCACTTCGCGATGATCCGGCAGATCAAGGCCGAGATGCAGCACTTCCCGCCCGCCCTGATCGACACCTGGCAGCAGGCAGGACCCCTGCGCGTCCAGCACGAGGTCTCCCGGCGCCTCTCCCAACTCGCCGACGCCGGCCTCCTGCACGTCACCAGCCCCGCCCGCGCCACCCTGCACTTCGTAGCCCTGGTCAACTCCGAGATCACCATCAGCCCTTACGCGAGCCGCGCCCCGAGCCCGGCACAGGTCCGCGCCTGCGTCACCCGCGCGGTCGACGCGTTCTTGCACGGCTACGGGGGCGCCGACGGCACCGACTGAGCACATCTCCACCAGTCCGCCGACAGCGGCCACCGGCCGCCGGGGACGGTCACGGTCGAACCACTCAACCAGACGGCGCGGACACGGAGGCGGACATGGCACGGGTGGACCATGAGGAGTTCCGCCGACTCTTCGGCGCGATCCCGCAGCGATCGCGGTGGCGACCACCGTCGACGCCGACGGCACGCCCGGAGAAACTCCTTCCCGTCGCCTGTCTCGTCGACGACCGCGCCGGCGTCAGCGCGAAGAGGTCCTGGCTGTCGAGGAGCGGAGGGAGGCGATTCGTCACCGGTGGCTGCATCGCATAGCGGCGATCGTGTGCCGCGATCCTGCACGTCTGCGCCGGGGCCGGTCCGCTGACAACCGGCCCCGGCGGCCACTCACCGTGCTACAGGGTTACGGCAGTGGCGGGTAGGCGTTCTGCATGAGCTGCTGGAACTGGGCGGAGAACCAGTGCCCCGCCAGCGGTGCGTTCGGCAGTGCGCCGGTGGGGTTGTTGCCGTTGCGGGCGTTGCCGCCGTAGGTGGGGTCGCACATGCGGTCGAAGCCCTTGCCCTCGTCGTTGGAGACGGCGGAGCTGGAGCCGTCGGACTCGCCCGGGGGCTTGACCCACACGTAGGCGTCGACACCGGCGGCCGGTGCGGCGGTGGGCCGTTCGCCGAGTCCGGCGCCGCTCTGGTTGCACCAGTTGCCGGCGTGGATGCGCCGGTCGACGCGGCTGCCGTTGACGTAGTCGTCGACGGACGTCGTCGGACCGGGGCCGGCGGGCCGGGCGGAGCCGCCCCAGCCGTCGCGGGAGGTGTCGATCAGCATGCCGATGCCGGAGTTGAATCCGGCGGCGACCAGCTTGTCCCGCAGCCCGAGGGCGAAGGACTGCTCGTCCACGTACTGGTTCCAGTCCACCCACTTCGACTGGCGGATGGTCTGGCCGTTCACCGTGTCGGTGACCTTGAAGTTCGGCTCCTTGACGGGGCTGTAGTTGGCGGTGTTGACGATGAAGCCCGCCACGTCGTTCACGCTCGCGCCGTTGGTCGTGGCGACCTTGGCGAACTCCTGCACGGCGGGGCCGAGGTTGCTGTCCCAGCCGAGCCAGCCGTGGTGGCCGGCGTCGATGTAGTTGTAGACGTTCGGGATGGCGCCGAGCTTGTCCAGGGCGTAGGAGACGCCCTTCTCGTAGTTGCCGTTGCTCTTCATGGTCACGCAGGCGTCGGTGGTGCTGGGGGTGCCGCCGGCGTTGGTGACCAGGTTGGGCAGCGAGTCGGGCTCGATGACCGTGGCGATCCGCAGGCCCGCGTACTTCGGGTCGGAGATGACCGAGGCGATCGGGTCGATGTACTGGCTCTTGTACTTGTCGAGGTCGTTCGGACCGAGTTCGCCGTTGGAGGCGAGGGCAGCGCAGTCGCGGCCCGGCAGGTCGTAGATGACCAGCTGGACGACCAGGTCCCCGGAACCCTTCTGCTTCAGCGCCTCGTCGAGGTGGGCGCGCAGGCCCATGCCGCCGTTGACGCCGTTGATCGCGGCGATCCGGTCGAGCCAGACCGCGGTGGGCTGGTTGGCGATGCGGCTGCCGCCGGGTTCCGCCGCCGCCCTGGCCGACCACTCGGGGTTCACGTACACCTTGGCCCCGACGTAGGGGTTGTCGGCCCGGCCGTCGGTGCCACCACTGCCCCCGCCGCCGGTACCTCCGCCCGTGCCGCCCCCGGTGCCTCCGCCCGTGCCACCCCCGTCGTCGACATTGCAGGTGACGCCGTCGAGGGTGAAGGTGGCCGGTACCGCGTTGGTGCCGCTGTAGGAGCCGTTGAAGCCGAAGCTGACCGAACCGCCGGTCGCGAGGGAGCCGTTGTAGCTCTCATTGCCGGCCGTCACGGTGGCACCGCTCTGAGAGATCTTCGTGTTCCAGCCATTGGTGATCTGCTGGTTCCCGGCGAACGACCACTTCAGCGCCCAACTCGACTTGGCTGAGCCGTTGTTGGTGATGGTGACGGCAGTGGTGAAGCCAGTGTCCCACTGGTTCTGCACCTTGTAGTCCACGGTGCACGGCACCGACGCGATGGCGGCACCGGCCGGTGATGCGAGGAGTGCCGTGCCCGAGGTTCCGGCGACCAGCGCCAGAGCGGCCACAAGCGACATTCTGGTACGGCTCATGAGTGCGGGTTCCTTCTCCTTTGGAGGTGATCACGAGGTGAGGGCGCGCAAGACCAGGGACGTCCCCAAGGCAGCCCCAAGGCTCTTGCACGAGCAGGGGTTTCGACGCGGAGCGGGCGACGGGCCATGCCCCGGCGCCCACCGGCTAGGCACCGCGGATGTGCGAGGCGGGCGCGTTGCCGTCGGACAGCGGTGGCGTGGCCGGCCACGGAGCCGGTTCCGGGACACCGTCGAGCCCCGGACCGGACGCGCTCGGAACGAACGCGACCACACCGGCGACGGCTATAAGTGCTGAACACGACGTGTGTCGCATGAGCGAGTCCTTGCAGTGTGGCGGGCTGTGACGGCCGCGTCGACTGATGGAAGCGCTCCCACTGGTGGCGATGAAGCTAGCGCCAACCGGGCTGCTTTCACAGGGTTGTTGCCTAACTTTCTTCGGCGGCTTCAGCTCAGCACGATTCAACTTCTCAACGTCTTGACGGGATCAGCCGCCATCCCCACTATGGGAGCGCTCCCACTGGTTCAAGCCTTGACCCCCACTCCGCAAGGAGGACCAGAACGTGGATCCCGGACGCAAGCGCAGAGCTGTGAGGCGGCTGTGGACCGCCGTCGCGGCCGCGTTCGCCCTGCCCTTGTCGATGCTCGCCACCAGCGCAACTCCTGCCCACGCGGCGGCCGTTCAGTGCAGCGTCGACTACAGGACCAACGACTGGGGCTCCGGCTTCACCGCCGACCTCACCATCACCAACCGCGGCACGGACACCATCAACGGCTGGACCCTGACCTACAGTTACTCGGGCAACCAGAAGCTCGGCAACGGCTGGAACGGCACCTGGTCGCAGTCCGGCACGGCGATCACCGTGAAGGACGCCGGGTACAACGGCACGATCGCCGCGGGCGCCGCCGTCTCCACGGGTGCGCAGTTCAGCTACACCGGCACCAATGCCGCCCCCACGGGCTTCGCGATCAACGGCACCACCTGCGTCGGCGCCCATCAGCCGCCGGTCACCGTGCTGACCAGCCCCACGGCCGGCGCGGTCTACACCCAGGGCGCCGCCGTCCCGCTCGCCGCCACCGCCGCGGCCGCCGACAACGCGACGATCAGCAAGGTCGAGTTCTACGACGACACGACGCTGCTCGGCACGGACACCAGCGCGCCCTACACCCTGTCCACCTCCAGTTTGACCGTGGGCAGTCATTCCCTGGTGGCAAAGGCGTACGACAGCCTGGGCGCGTCGGCGCCGTCGACGCCGGTCGGCATCACGGTCGCGTCGGGTCCCGCCGTCGTCGCCTCGCCCACCCAACTGGGCGTACAGCAGGGCAAGACCGGCACCTACACGGTGAAGCTGTCTTCGCAACCGTCGTCGAACGTGACCGTCACGACGGCCCGGGCGAGCGGCAACAGCGGCCTGTCCGTGACCGGCGGCGCCTCGCTCACCTTCACGCCGGCCAACTGGAGCACGGCGCAGACGGTGACCGTCACCGCGGACTCCTCGGGGACCGGTGCGGCGTCCTTCGAGTCGACGGCGACGGGGTTCACCAAGGCGACGGTCGCGGTGACGGAGCTGGCCGCCTCGAAGGCGTACGACGCCCGGTTCCTGGACCTCTACGGGAAGATCACCAACCCGGCGAACGGCTACTTCTCGCCCGACGGCGTTCCCTACCACTCGGTGGAGACGCTGATCGTGGAGGCCCCGGACCAGGGGCACGAGACGACGTCGGAGGCGTACAGCTACCTGTTGTGGCTTCAGGCGATGTACGGCAAGGTCACCGGTGACTGGTCCAAGTTCAACGGCGCATGGGCGATCATGGAGAAGTACATGATCCCCACCCACGCCGACCAGCCCGCCAACTCCTTCTACAACGCCTCCAAGCCCGCGACATACGCTCCGGAAGCGGACACTCCGAACGACTACCCGACCAAGCTGGACCAGTCCGTCCCGGTCGGTACCGACCCGCTCGCCGGGGAACTGAAGTCGACCTACGGCACGGACGACGTGTACGGCATGCACTGGCTGGAGGACGTCGACAACGTCTACGGCTACGGCGACACCCCGGGCGGGACCTGCGAGGGCGGTCCGACCGCCAAGGGCCCGTCGTACATCAACACCTTCCAGCGCGGCCCCCAGGAGTCGGTGTGGGAGACGGTTCCGCAGCCGACCTGCGACGCGTTCAAGTACGGCGGCAAGAACGGCTACCTGGACCTGTTCACCGGCGACTCGTCCTACGCCAAGCAGTGGAAGTACACCGACGCCCCGGACGCCGACGCCCGCGCCGTGCAGGCCGCGTACTGGGCCGATCTGTGGGCCAAGCAGCAGGGCAAGGGCGGGGACGTCTCCGCGACCGTCGGCAAGGCCGCGAAGATGGGCGACTACCTGCGCTACGCGATGTACGACAAGTACTTCAAGAAGATCGGCAACTGCGTCGGCCCGTCCACCTGCCCGGCCGGCACGGGCAAGGACGCCTCGCACTACCTGCTCTCCTGGTACTACGCGTGGGGCGGCTCGAACGACACCAGCGGCGGCTGGGCCTGGCGCATCGGCTCCAGCTACGCCCACAGCGGCTACCAGAACCCGCTGGCCGCCTACGCGCTCAGCTCCGACGCCGACCTGAAGCCCAAGTCGGCCACCGCGGCGGCGGACTGGTCCAAGTCCCTCAGCCGGCAGCTGGAGTTCTACCAGTGGCTCCAGTCGTCGGAGGGTGCCATCGCGGGCGGTGCGACCAACAGCTGGGCGGGCCGCTACGCGACTCCGCCGGCCGGGACGTCGACCTTCTACGGGATGTACTACGACGAGCAGCCGGTCTACCACGACCCGCCGTCCAACCAGTGGTTCGGCTTCCAGGCCTGGTCGATGGAGCGGGTCGCCGAGCTCTACCAGCAGACGGGGAACGCGCAGGCCAAGGCGGTCCTCGACAAATGGGTCAAGTGGGCGCTGTCCAAGACCACGATCAACCCGGACGGCACCTATCAGATCCCGTCGACCCTCCACTGGTCCGGTCAGCCGGACACGTGGAACGCCTCGAACCCCGGCTCCAACAGCGGGCTCCACGTCACGGTCGCCGACTACACCAACGACGTCGGTGTGGCCGCCGCATACGCCAAGGTCCTGACGTACTACGGCGCCAAGTCCGGTGACACGACGGCCAGGTCGACGGCGAAGGCGCTGCTGGACGGCATGTGGAACAACTACCAGGACAGCCTGGGTGTCGCTGTCCCCGAGACCCGCACGGACTACAGCAGGTTCAACGACAGCGTGTACGTGCCGAGCACCTTCAGCGGCACGATGCCGAACGGGGACGCGATCAACTCCTCGTCGACGTTCGCCTCGCTGCGGTCCTTCTACAAGAACGACCCGGCCTGGTCGAAGATCGAGGCCTACCTCAAAGGCGGCGCGGCACCCGTCTTCACCTATCACCGGTTCTGGGCCCAGGCCGACATCGCCCTGGCCATGGGCTCGTACGCGGAACTCCTCGAATAGCCCCCGCTGAAGTCCCGCGTACACGCCCCGTCGCAGGGAGACGGGGCACCGGCCGGGCGGTCCTCGACCGTACGGGAGACCGCCCGGCACTTGGCAGGGACATGATCATCTCACCGTCCAAGCATCCAGTTGGGAGCGCTCCCAAAATGTGGGCGCTTCCGCCGCTCCCCACACATCCCCAGCGAAGGATCCGCATGCAACAGTTGAAGAGCCGGGGCAGAGCGCACACTCTGATCAGCGCGCTGCTCGCGTCACTCGTCGCGCTGGCGGCGCTGCTCACGGCCGCTCCGGCGTCGCACGCCGACACGACCATCTGCGACGCATTCGGCACGACCACCATCCAGGGCCGCTACGTCGTCCAGAACAACCGCTGGGGCACCAGCGCCACCCAGTGCATCACCGTCACGGACTCCGGCTTCAGGATCGCCCAGGCCGACGGCTCGGTTCCGACGAACGGCGCGCCGAAGTCGTACCCGTCCGTGTACAACGGCTGCCACTACACCAACTGCTCGCCCGGGACGAACCTGCCGGCTCGGCTCAGCTCCATCGCGAGCGCGCCCTCGGGCATCTCCTACAGCTACGTGAGCGGTGCGGCCTACGACGCCGCCTACGACATCTGGCTGGATCCGACCCCCCGCACCGACGGCGTGAACCGCACCGAGATCATGATCTGGTTCAACCGTGTGGGGTCCGTGCAGCCGGTGGGCTCGCCCGTCGGTTCCGCCACGGTGGCCGGACGCCAGTGGGAGGTGTGGTCCGGCAACAACGGCTCCAACGACGTACTGTCCTTCGTCGCGCCGTCCGCGATCGGCAGCTGGAATTTCGACGTGATGGACTTCGCCCGCCAGGCCGTCTCCCGCGGACTCGCGCAGGACAACTGGTACCTGACGAGCGTTCAGGCAGGCTTTGAGCCCTGGCAGAACGGCGCGGGGCTGGCGGTCACCTCGTTCTCGTCCAGTGTGAACCTCGGCGGCGGTACGGGTGGCGGTACGGGTGGTTCGTCCGCCTGCAAGGTGGCCTATGGCACGAACGTGTGGCAGGGCGGCTTCACCACCGACGTCACCGTGATCAACGCGGGTTCGTCCGCGGTCGACAACTGGAAACTCGCGTTCACCCTGCCCGCCGGACAGAAGATCACGAGCGCGTGGAGCGCCGACGTCTCTCCCTCGTCCGGAGCGGTGACGGCCGGCGGCATGTCGTACAACGCGTCCATCGCACCGGGCGGCCAGATCTCCTTCGGCTTCCAGGGCACCTACGACGGCGCCTTCACCAAACCAGGCGCGTTCAGCCTGAACGGCACGTCCTGCACCACCGCGTGAGAGCACCCGGACGGGCAATCCGGCCGGCCGCCTGAAGGCCTGCCCGAGTCCGACCGCGTACACCCGGCACCGCGGGACCGCGGGCCCGTCCAGCCGGCACTTTGCTCGGCTGGACGGGCCCGCGGTCCCTCTCCGGATTCCGGCGAGGCTCCGCCGGCCCGCGGGCCCCTGCTGTCGAGACCCCCCTTCGCGCCGAGCCCGGTCGATCATGTGCGGAAGGCATGTGCCCGGGTCCTCCGCCCCGTAAGATCGGTGATCTCGCGGGTGGGGGAGGTGGTCATGGCCAGGCGACGACCTGGGGCGCCGACTCTGGAAGAGGTGGCCGCCCACGCTGGGGTCGGACGGGGCACGGTCTCCCGGGTCATCAACAACGCGGCCGGCGTGAAGGAGTCGACACGCCGGGCCGTGCAGCGAGCCATCGAAGAACTGGGGTACGTGCCCAATCTCGCGGCCCGGTCCCTGGCTGGGCAGCGTGCCGACGCCGTGGCCCTCGTGCTGACCGAGCCGGACTGGAGGCAGTTCGCGGAGCCGTTCTTCTCGGAGATCGTCCGCTCACTCGGCGACGCGCTGGCGGACACCGGGATGCAGCTGATGCTGACCCTGGTCCGCTCGGAGACCGAGCGGCAGCGCTTCCTGGAGTACGCGCGAGGCGGGCGGGTCGACGGAGTCCTGCTGATGTCGGTGCACGCGGGCGACAGGCTGCCGGACATGCTCGCCGAGGCACGGTTGCCGACCGTGCTGCTGGGACGCCGCTCCGGCGACGAGTACGTGAGCTACGTCGACGCCGACAACGTGGGCGGTGCCCGCAACGCCGTGTCCCACCTCCTGAAACAGGGCCGCAGGGCGATCGCCACCATCACGGGGCCACTGGACATGTACGTCGCGCAGTGCCGGCTGCGCGGCTATGAGGATGCGCTGGCGCTGGCCGGCCTGAAGACGTCACGGTCCTGGGTTGCGGAGAGCGACTTCTCGGAGGAGAGCGGCCGTCGCGCCATGACGGAACTCCTCGAACGGCATCCCGAGATCGACGCCGTCCTCGCTGCGTCGGACACCACGGCGGCCGGAGCGCTGCGCGCCCTGCGCGCGGCCGGACGGCGGGTACCGGAGGATGTCGCGGTCATCGGCTTCGACGACTTTTCACTGGCCCAGCGCACCGAGCCGCGCCTGACCACAGTGCGGCAGCCGCTGGAGCAGATGGGGCGGGCCATGATCAGGCTGCTGCTGGAGGAGATGGAGGAGCAGTCCGCGGCCTGGCGCCACGTCATCCTCCGCACGGAACTCGTGGTCCGGGAATCCTCCTGACAGCCCTCCGCCCAACACCTTGATGCGCCACCCTGGCACCCACCACGAGCCTTCGTCTCCGCTTGCACCGCCTCGGGGTGGCTTGACCAGGATTTTCAGAGACACATGTCACGGTTGTCGCTAACGTCGGTGGCTGACAGCGATCCGTCTGCCGGGGCAGACGAGGGTGATGGACAGACATGCCCCCATCACCGCACTCCCCACCGGGGCCACCCGGTGTCACGGCCGGCCGGCCGTGTGCCTGCCCGGCACCCACCCGTATCCGACAGCCCGCCGCCCGGCGGACGGCGGGCTGACTGTCCGTGTCACTGCTGCCGAGGGAGGCCGCAGATGAATGGTGCTGGAGGGATCACGACCCTGGTCGCCCGCGAGGGCGGGGTGCACTCGGTGGGAGTCTTCGGCGAGCTGGACACCTTCACCGGCGACGAGCTGGTCACGGTTGTCCGGGAGTGCCTTGAACAGCAGCCTGTCCGCCTGGTTGTGGACCTGTCCGCGGTGTCGTTCTGCGACGGGGCGGGAGTCAGGGCTCTGATGACGATGAGGGAACTGGCCGCGCGGGCGGGGACGCTGTTCGCCGTGACCGGCCTGCGGGCGCCGACCCTCATCCGGGTGCTGGAGATCACGGGACACGACGTGCTGTGTGGGCTGCGCCAACGTCCGGCGGCACACCCCGACTCGTCGGCATGCTGAGCGGGAATCCAGCCCGCAGCCGCCCGACCGTCTGCTGCGCGTCTCTTCCTCGGATCTCCTCCGGTGCGGAGACGGTGGCTTTGAGGCCGAGGCGACAGCTGCCCCGCAGGCGGGACGGTGCACCCGTTTCCCGTTGTGCGCATGACCTGCGCATGCCGGGGTAGGCGGCCTGCCGTCGGCCCGTGGCAGGCCGGCAGCGTGCAGCGACAAGGGGAGGGAAGCCTCATGGCGACAGTGACTGCGGCGAAGACGGAGACGAAGGTAAGTGGTCTGCCGGAGGTCGCCGACCCCTCCAAGGTGGCGCCGAAGGACGCCCGGCAGCTGACGCGCCTGTTCTTCGATCAGCTGGCGGCGCTGGAGGAGGGCACGCCGGAGTACCAGTACGCGCGCAACACGCTGATCGAGATGAACATGTCCCTGGTGCGCTTCGCGGCGGGGCGGTTCCGCAGCCGCGGTCCGGAGGAGATGGAGGACATCGTCCAGGTCGGCATGATCGGCCTGATCAAGGCGATCGACCGGTTCGAGCTCACCCGGGAGGTGGAGTTCACCTCCTTCGCGATCCCCTACATAGTCGGCGAGATCAAGCGGTTCTTCCGTGACACCACCTGGGCCGTGCACGTGCCGCGCCGGCTCCAGGAGGCCCGCGTCCAGCTCGCCCGCGCCACCGAAGAACTCCGCAGCCGCCTGGACCGCGACCCGACGGTGAAGGAGCTGTCGGAGCTGATGAGCCTGTCCGAGGACGAGGTCCGTGAGGCCCGCCTGGCCTCCAACGGCTACAACTCCTCCTCCCTGGACGCCGCCATCGGCGGCAGCGAGGACGGCGAGACGGCCCTGGCCGACTTCATCGGCACCGACGACCAGGCCCTCGAACTCGTGGAGGACTTCCACGCCCTCGCCCCGATGATCGCCGCACTCGACGAACGCGACCGTCAGGTCATCCACATGCGCTTCGTGGAAGAACTCACCCAGGCCCAGATCGGCGAACGTCTCGGCGTCTCCCAGATGCACGTCTCCCGACTTCTCTCCCGCTGCCTGGCCCGGCTGCGCGAAGGCATGCTCACCACCTGCTGACGATGAACCCGCCCGCGCCGGGCGCCGATACACCACGACCCGGCGACGGCTGTGCGGTGCCTTCTCCGCAGCCGACCGGCATCAGCCGATCGGCATACGGATCCGGTCCGCCTCGTCCAAGTGCCGAAGGCCCGCGTCATCAGCACTGCTGCCCGCCCCGACCGGGGCAGAGGACGCCCGCCGTCACTCCTGCTACGGCCGTTCTACGTCCGTGGCTCGGTGGCGTCCTCGGCGGCCGGGTCGGGGCTGGAGAGGCGTTCCGCGGCCAGGGCGATGATGCCGAGGACGAGGGTGGCGGCGGTGCAGGCGAGGAATGCGGTGGACGTGGTCGTGGTGTCGAGGAGAGCCGCGGCCAGCAGGCCGGCGACGCCGTAGCCGAGGCCGGCGGCCGCGTAGAGGATGGAGAATCCGGTGGCCCAGGCCGTCTGGGGGAGCTGTTCCTGCAGGGCGAGGTTGCGGATGGTGAGCAGGGGGCTGTACAGGGTGCCGGCGAGGGCGAAGACGAGCGCGTAGGTGAGGGGTTGGCCGCTCAGGCCGGGGATGGCCAGGGCCGCGGTCATGACCAGAAGCATGCAGGCGCTCTGGGCACGCATACCGCCGGGCCAGGTGCGCGCTCCGTAGACGAGCCCCGCGACGATGCTGGTGACGGCGAACGCTGCGAGGACGGGCCCGGCGAGGGTGGGGGACGAGCCCACGGCCTTGAGCCGGGCGGGCAGCAGGACATCGACGGTGCCGATGAGGAACATGATGGCGGCGGACAGCAGCGCGGTGGCCCAGCTGCGGCGCAGGATCCGCGTCACCTTCGAGGCGTCCTGCTGCCGGGGGTGGGTCCGGGACGGCGCGGGGGCGTGGGGGATGCGGTGCGCCGCCGCGGCGGGAACGGCCACGAAGACAGCCATGGCGATCAGGGTGCCGGACGCCGTGGAGAGGGCGTACAGGCCGGATGCGAGGGGCGGTGCGGCTGCGCGGACTGCCTGGGAGAGGGAGGTGTCCAGACTCAGCGCGCCGGCTCGCAGCTCCTCGGGGGTGGCCGCGGACAGCTGGGCGCGCATGCCGCCGGGTGCTCCGGATCCGGTGGCGCCGGCGAGTGCCGCCAGGACGATCAGGACGGCGGCGGGCGTCCGTCCCGCGGTGACGGCGAGCGCGATGTAGCTGATGGCGTTGGCCGTCAGGGTCCAGCGCAGGACCGGTACGAAGGGCCGGGTGTCGAACCACCGGCCCAGTATCGGCGCCGCGGCGGCTTCACCGAGGGCGTAGACGGCTGCCAGTGTGCCGCCGAGGGTGAACGAGCCGGCGCTGTACCCGGCGAAGACCAGGGCGAGGGGCGCCATGACGACGGGTGCGCGGGCCAGGGCGGCGGTCACGTACCACAGGCGGGTGCCGGGCAGGGCGAGCACGTTGCGGTAGCTGGTGCGGGCGGAGGGCACGGTGGTGGTCATGGTGTGTCTCAGCAGGTCGAGGCGGTCTCGTGGAGTCGGTTCTCTGCTCGTGCGGCGGCCTGCGGAGTGGGTCCGTAGGCGAGGTACTGCACGGTACCGGTGTAGGGGACGTCGTCGACCAGGAGGAGCACGCCGGAGCCGTTGGTGCCGTCGAGGTCGGGGTCGCGGCTGATGGCCCAGGCGAGTTTCTCGAACGAGGTGACGTGCAGGTCGTTGCGGGTGAGCAGGGTGTACCGGTTCAGGTAGTCCGGGCCCAGGACCCGCTGGGCGGCGAAGTGCATGTGGGTGCAGCCTCCGATGCGGGCGTTCACCTCGTTGAAGAGGAGCTGCCCGTCGGGGGTGAGGATGGAGTCGCAGTTGAGGTATCCGCGGTAGCCGGTGGTCTGCAGGTAGCGGCCCATGGCCGTCGACCAGTGCAGCATGAGGTCGCGTGCCTGGCCGGGCAGATCGGCGGCGGGTACGGCGAAGCCGTTCCACGTGGGTTCCATGCGCATGTCTCCCCAGTTGAGGATGACGGGGGCGGCGGGTGGTTCGCCGACGGCGACCTCGCTGTAGAGGACGCGGCTGTGCGGGTAGTAGGCCTCGATGACGGTTTCGGCCCGGTCGGTGCCGAGGTGCGGTGTGAGCAGACCTCGCAGGGTGTCTTCGTCGGCCCCTGCGGGGACGTGGCAGGTGGTGGCCACGCCGATGCCCGGGGTCTCCGCGTCGGTGGTGACCAGGAGGTTGCCGCGGCCGCTTGCGGCGTTGTCCTGTTTGACGATGACGGATCCGGTCCGGGTGAGGAGGTCGTGGACGGCCGAGACGGTCATGGTGGGGGTCGAGGAGCTGCGTCCGGGTGCGATGGGCACACCGAGGCCGGTGGCCCAGATGCGGAAGTAGAACTTGCTGTTGAAGGCGTCGCTGCCGCCCTGGGCGAAGAACGGGGGGTTGGCGGTGCCGGCCAGGCCGAGGTGGTCGCCGAGCTGGGCTACGGCGCGGTCGTGGATGTAGGGGACGACGGTCCACTGTTCGGGCTGGGTGATGCGGTGGCGCAGCAGCTCGGAGAGGGCGGGGTCGAGGAGTTGCTCGGAGTCCAGGAAGCCGGCCTTCGTCGCGGGGTGCTGAGGGGTGAGGAAGGTGATGGTGTCCGGGTCGAGGCCGAGCGTGGCGGTGAGGTAGGTGCGAAACGCGTCCGTGAGCGGGCGCGAGGACAGGAACACGTCGCCGTCGTTGAGGAGCCAGGCCGTGCGGGTGGAGACGGCGTGCTGTTTGTGGATGGCCTTGGGCGCCAGGTCGCGTGCCGGTACGCCGCTGTACTCGGCTGTGGTGTTGCCGATGACGAGCTGTGGCATGTGGGGGTTCCTTCTCCTGGGGGCGGGCCTGCGAGAGCGGACGTACCGCTTTCGCAGGCCCGCCGTTGTCGGGTCGTCAGGTGCGGTCGGCGAGCTTCTGCGTGAAGGCGTCCCGGTCGACGACGGCTCGTGTGTGGGTGCCGCGCAGTACGGTGGCCTGGTCGTCGCGGGCTTCGACGACGAAGGTCAGCCGTCGTTTGTCGACCGCGGTCAACGTGGCGGTGACCGTGACGGTCTCCCCGGTGGGGGTGGGGGCCAGGTGGGCGGAGTCGTGGGCGAGGCCCACGGACATCGCCGGGTCCTGCATCCTGTCCTCGATCACCTTCATCGCGGCGATCTCGCTGAGCCACAGCAGTACCGGCGTGGCCAGGACGTCCAGACCGTTGCCCCAGGCCTTGGCCGACTGCTCGGGGGTGACGGTGCGGGTGAGCGTGGCGGTGGTGCCGATGAGGTCGTCGAAATGGGGAGTGGACATGGTCTTCCTCCTTTCCCGTGTCGTGCGGGTCAGGCGGCCAGGCGCCGCATCTGGTTGAAGACGTTCTTGCGTTGCATCTCGGCGGTGCCGCCGGCGATGACCGTTCCCAGCGCGTCCTTCAGAGCCTGGGCGTACGGGCCTTCCATGTAGCCGAGGTGTCCGAGCACCCGCAGTGCGGTTTCCGTACCGAGCTTCAGGGTCTCGCCGGCGTGGTACTTGGCGACGGAGCACATGAGGGAGGCCTCGCCGGACTCGCGCATGAGGTGGTCCAGGGCTCCGTAGGAGACCCAGCGGGTGGCCTCGACGGCGAACTTGGCATCGGTGATGCGGCCCTGGACGTACTGGTGCTCGGCGATGGGCACCTTGAAGGCGTTCCGTGTCAGGGCGTACTCGAGCGTCTGGTCCAGGAGCGGGTCGAGGTAGGCGGCGGCGAGGATGCCGTACAGGAGCCGGTCGAGGGAGATCGTGTTGTAGATCGCTTCGATGCCCGCTCCGACCTCACCGACGATGTTGTGGGGCTCAACCCGTACGTCGGTGAAGGCGATGGGGCCGGTGGGGCTGGTCCGGTTGCCCATCATGTTCTCGGGTTCGCCCCGTTGGACGCCCTCGGCGTGCAGGTCCACCATGAACAGGGTGATGTCGCGGTCCCCGGCCTCCGGTATGCGGCCCAGCACGAGGGCGACATCGGCTGCCGGACCGTTGGTGATGTGGTCCTTGTGCCCGGTGAGCAGGTAGTCGCCGTCCGCCGCGCGCCGGGCGGCCGTCCGGATGCGGGTGACGTCCGATCCTCCGGTCGTCTCGGTCAGGGCGGTCGCCCCGACGTCACCCGAGAGCAGACGGCGCAGCCAGTACTCCTTCTGGGCGTCGGTGCCGTAGGTGAGGAGGGAACGCACCAGGCCGGCCTGGGCCACCACCGACAGGCAGAATCCCAGGTCCCGTCCGCCGGCGGCGATGCCCTCCAGGGCCGCCGCGAGGTCCCACCAGGTGCCGCCGTCGCCGCCCCATTCGGTGGGTACCGCTAACCGCCACAGGCCGGCGTCGCTGAGTTCCTGCCAGGACTCTCGGTCCAGGCGGTCCTGCCGGGCGCATTCCTCGGCCCGTACGGCCACCGTTTCCGCGGCCAGCTTCTCGAAGCGCTCACGGACGCCTGGCGTGGCAAAACGGTCGATCATAGGTAACTCCTTGACGACAGTGTGGTGGTGAGGCCCGGTCAGACAGTGGCAGGCAAGGCCGCGCCCGTCGTCCGCGCGGCCCGCGGCGCGAGGCGGAGCAGGGCGCGGTCGAGACGGACGGCGAGATCGTCCAGTTCGCGGTCGGAGATCGTCAAAGGCGGTGTCACCAGGACCGACTCCCACCGCGGCCCGATACCCGCGGGGTAGAGCAGCAGTCCTTCCTCGCGGGCGGCCCGGGTCAGATCGGCGCTCGTGCCGGGGAAACGGTCCGGGTCACTGTGCAGGCCCAGAGCGAGCTGGAGGCCGACACCGCGTACGCCGGTGACCAGGGGGTGGCGTCCGGTGACGTCCTCCAGGATCTGCCGCAGCCGTTCGCCGGCGCGAGCGGCCTTCTGCGGAATCTGCTCGCTGCGCGAGTACTCGACGACGGCGAGGCCCGCGGCTGCGGCCAGGGGAGCACCGGCCATGGTGTGACCGAACAGCAGGGAGGAGACAGGGACGTCGAACTGGCCGGCCACGGAGGGCGAGATGAGGGTCGCCGAGATCGGTGCGTAGCCGCTCGACATGCCCTTGCCGACGACGGTCACGTCGGGGGCGATCCCGGCGTGCTGCGAAGCGAACCATGTCCCCGTGCGCCCGAGGCCGGACATGACCTCGTCCGCGACGAGGACGAACCGGTGTTCGTCCGCCAGTTCCCGCAGCCGCCGCAGGGTCTCCCGGTCGGCTGGTGCGGCTCCCGAGGAGGCACCTCCGACCGGCTCGATGATCACAGCGGCGAGGTTCGCCGGCCCGATGCGCTCGATCGCCTCCTCCCAGTCCTCCACATCCGCCCGCAGGGCCCCGTTCTTCGGCCGCACCTTGGCGACCGTGGCCTGGTTGGCGAGCAGCGGCGTCAGATGCTCACGGCGCAGCGGGTGCCCGGAAGCCGCCAGGGCGCCGGCGGTCATGCCGTGGTAGCTGGGCTCCTCGGTGAGGACCGTCGACTTGAAGGGACGGTACGAGCGGGCGTTGAGCAGGGTGACCAGGCGCAGGGCCGTCTCGATCGCGTCGGAGCCGGAGTTGCCGTAGACGACCTCGCTCACCTCCCCGGGGGCCAGCTGCTTGAGGTGTTCGGTCAACTGCTCGAGAGGGCGCGAGCGGAACTGGGTGCGGTAGGTGAAGCACACTTTGTCGATCTGGTCGTGCATCCGCTTGGTGATGTCCTCGACGCCGTGACCGAGGTTGACGTTGACGGCTCCGGAGCAGCCGTCGAGATATTCCTTTCCGGCTTCGTCGAAGACGTACACACCTGTCGCATGACTGACGACGGGCAGCATTGATCTGCACTCCTTACGGGAATGATGTCGGCGGAACCGAATTCCGCGGTCGGATTTCTCGAGCCCCTGGGAGGAACGTTTCCTCAGTACCAGGTGAGAGTGACGGCAGCCGCGGTCATCCCGCCGCCCACCGAAGCCAGAAGAATTCTTTCTCCCCGCTGGAAGGGGCGGCGCCGGTGCTCATGCGCCAGGGTGAGAGGAATCGAGGCAGCGGCTGTGTTTCCCAGCACCGGTGCGGTCAGTGCCAGCCGGTCGGATTCGATTCCCAGGGCCTCACCCAGTGCCTGCACCAGTCGCGTGTTCCCCTGATGGAACACCGCGCGGTCGATGTCGTCGACCGTCCAGCCCGCCTTGCCGAGTGCCTGGTGGACCGCCTTCGGGACGAACTGGAGACCCCAGTCCTTCACGGACCTGCCGTCCATGCGGAAGAGGTGACGCCCTTGCCGGCGCGCCTCGGGGGTGAGGGGCACGCGCGAGCCGCCCGCTTCCACCCGCACGTATGACGAGGCCTTGCCGTCGGCGAGCAGAGCGCTGCTGTGCACGCCGAAGCCCTCGGGTACCGGGGCCAGGAGGACCGCTCCGGCGCCGTCACCGAAGAGGCTGACGGTCTTCCGGTCGTGACGGTCCATGATCGTCGAATACTTGTCCGCTCCGATCACCAGGGCGCACGTCCCGGACGCCGCCGTGGACAGCAGACCCTGGGCCACCGTCAGGGCGTAGAGGAACCCCGAGCACACGGCGTTCACGTCGAACGCCGGAACGGTGTCGAGGTCGAGTTTTTCCTGTACGAAACTCGCGGTCGCGGGCTGCGGCTGGTCCGGAGTGGAGGTGGCGACCACGACGGCGCCGATCTCCTCGGGTGAATCCAGAGCGTCGAGCAGGGGTTTCGCGGCTTCCACGGCCAGATCCGAGGTGGCGAGTTCCGGTTCGGCATAGTGGCGTTCCTGGATACCGGTCCGGGCGGCGATCCATGACGGATCCGCGTCGGCCCAGCGGCTTATCTCGTCGTTCGCCACCACGCGGTCAGGTACGTAGTCGCCTAATGCGATCACGCCTAAGGGCATGCCCTTCCCTTTCATCGTTGCTTGAACATCCCGACGACCCGGTTACCCCTGCGGGTCGGGCGCATGAGGCAAGGTTCACGCCAGAGCGGAGCACCGCGTGCCCTGTGCAAAGAGATGGAAATAAAAGCAGGGAATAAAAGACGCAAAACGAACATTGCGACAAAATGATCTGTGGCACCAATCACCACTGGTGGGCCGAATGACGGAGCTGCCCCTGGAGCGCGCGTCACTCGGAGAACCTCACGCTGGCGGAAAACTTTCACCGACCACCGGTCTTAAAGAGCTCGTAATGCGATCATTTCCCGTGAACGGTGGGCCGCAACGTGCCGACGGGCGGGTGAACGAGCAACGAGGCGGACCAGCCCCCGGCGCGCCGATCGCCCTGCGTGGGCGGCAGCACGGCCGCCGGCCCCGAACTCCCCGCATCCACCGGCAGTGAGGGACCGCAGGTGCACCGTCGACTCGGTCGGGCGATCACCCTGGACCGGCGGAACCGCGCTGAGGGAGCAGGCGTGGTGCCGTATACCCGCTGGGTGGAGCGCGTCGGCTGTCAGAAGCTGGTGCGGTCTTCGCTCCGCGGATCACGGACGCGGCGGCTGCGGTAGATGTCGCCCTCTCGGGCGTTGGCTCGCCAGGGGCGTGCCTTGTTGAGGGCGACGTCGAACTGAGGTGCGTGGCGGTCCAGTTCGCCGATGATCAGTTCGCTTGCGGCATCGGCACGTGCCAGGACGCTCCCGTCCGGTCCGATCAGCTCGGAGTTGAGCAGATCGGTCGTCTGCGCCGGTGTGGCCATCGCCAGCCAGTAGTTGTTGATCGCGGCATGCGCCCGCGCCCTGATCTCGAAGATCGAATCGACCGGATAGGCCGACAGCAGCAGGCAGTCCACTCCGAGGTGCGCGTACTCCTGGAACAGTTCGGGGAAGTTGATCTCGATACAGACGGCACAGCCGAATGTGAATCCGTCGACGGAGAAGGTGGTCGGTGCGAATCCCGGGGTGTAGCAGTGCAGGATCTCGGTGTGGGAGCAGTAGCGCTTGTCGTAGCGGTCCACCACCTGTCCGTCGTCAGCGATCACGTACAGGCTGTTGTGCGGTCGATGCGGCGGGGTGAGCCGGTGAGTGCTGCCCAGCACCACCCAAAGCCGTAGTTCGGCCGCGAGCGCAGCCACTTGGCGGTGCTCTTCCCGCAGCGCAGGCCAGTCCATCTGGTCCCAGTCGCGGATCTGCTCCTTGGCGTACCCCGACAGGCAGCCTTCCGGAAACTGGACCAGGCGGGCGCCCGCCTCGGCCGCTTCATGCATGAGCCGCCGGACCGTCGGGCCGTTCTGGCGGGCATCTTCAGTGATCATCATCTGAGCTATCGCGATGCGGAGCGAGGACGGAGAGGTCACGGGCCCACCCTAGACGCGAGGATGCCAACCTCCGCCGGGCGATCACGTTCGCGGTGCCCGACGATGGCGAGAAGGAGCGGCCCCGGCTGAGCCGGCACGATCCGGGCAGGCGTCCCGCTCCAGCTCGACATACCGCTCCCCGACACCGAGACGGCGCAGTCGGTCGCTGTAGTCCACGACGCTCTGCGGGAGTGCCCGAGTTCGATCCAGCACTGCCCGATGCAGCCGACGCCAGAGGCGGCCGACTTCGGTCCTCCGCCCACGACCGGCATCATGCCGCTCGCACATCAAGCCGCGTAGGCCAGCCTCTAGGCCTTGACTGATGCGGCCGATCTGGCGGCCTGCTCGATCTTCGCGCAGTAGGCCGCACGGGCTTCCTCGTCGATGGGCTGCTCGTGTTCGGCGCGCAGCCCGGTCCGGCCGTCGAGCCTCTCGCGCAGGATGTCGGCGTGTCCGGCATGCCGGACGGACTCGCTGAGGACATGGACCATGATGGCGAACAGGTTCGTGTTGCGATAAGGCTCCGGCCACCACGGCACGTGGCCGGGGGCGTCGAGGGGAAGCTCGTTGATCGTCGCGTCCGAGTGTTCCCACGTGCGCCGGTAGGACTCGATGATCTGATCGCGCGTCTCGTCCTCGGTCGCCCACAGATCGCTGCCGTCGTGGTCCTGCCACCGGGGCAGCGGTTCCGGGGAGGGGCGGTCGAAGACCTCGCCGAAGTACCTGGCCTCGACGCTGGCCACGTGTTTGACCAGGCCGAGGAGGTTGGTCCCGGTCGCTGTCAAAGGTCGGCGGGCGTCGTATTCGGACAAGCCATCGAGTTTCCAGAGCAGTGCCTTGCGGTCCCGCCGCAGTCTCCCGTGCAGGTTGTCTTTCGCGAATTCATCGATCATGCGGAATGAGCCTGCCATGGGCTGCTCGAGGCCTCAAGATCCCGTACGTGGTCTCAACGACCCGGCAGAGTCGAGGCCTGCCCACGGCCACCGCCCTGACCTGCAACAAGAAGCTCGCGAAAATCGCCACGTGAGACAACCTCGAAGGCAAAGGGCCTCAGGACGGGATTCTGCGCAGGTACTGGGTGAGGGTCCGGCCCGGAATCGACCCGGAGGGCACACGGCTGACGGGGATACCTCCCATGGCCTCATAGAAGGGCTCAGCGTTCGGGTCGGCGTCGATGCTGAACCGGGTGAACCCGAGCGCCTGGGCGGTCTCCACCGCATGCGTGAACAGCAGACGGCCGACGCCCTGTCCGATCGCGTCCGGATCGACGAACATCATGCCGAGGACGCCCTGCGGTGGCTCACCCTCCAGGGTCGTGAAGCCCACGATGCTGCCGTCGCGCTCGGCAACAGCCGTCCGACGGCTGGCCAGGTCTGGGCCCCTGAGCGTGAGTTCGTCGCGACACGCATCAAGAAACGCCTCGTCATAGCCCCAGTGGGCCTTCGAGCGAAGCGCCAGTTCAGACAAGAAGGCCGCTTCGTCATCCCGGGCAGGTCGGATCGAGATCGTCACTCAACACCTCCACGGAGCCGTTGTCATCACGCCATGATCCACCCACGGGATTTGGTGAGGACAAACGATCCAGAGAACGGGTCCGCGGATTTGAACGGTGAACGGCACCCTGTCGCCCGTGCGCCCTGGCAGGATCTCCCGCATGCTCGAAGAAAAGCTCGACGCGCTCGCGCAGATGATGGCCGAGCACATGGCCAACCCGTTCCCGCCAGGCTTCCGCGGCCGGGATGTCCTGGACCATGACATGGTGCTGCTCGACGCGGACGCCTACGCCTACGCTGCCGGCGCCCTCGAAGGCCCGCTCGATCAGCAGCGCCACGCGGGCTTGAGGAGAGCCACAACGGTGCTCGCGAAGGTTCTCCCGGCGATCGACGACGAGTACGCGGCCAAGTACTACACGCACGTGCGCGACATGGCCGCGCTGGCCGCCGAAATCGAGACCTTGCGCGACAAGAAGCGCTCGACTGAGGAGGTTCGCCCCGAGGACGGACGGGGGGGTGAATAAGGAACCCGCCGGGGTGGGTGGCCATGTGGTCGAGCAGGAGCCGCCAGCGGGCCACATCGAGGGCGCGGTCGGCCAGATAGGCCCGGGCGTCATCGGCGCCGACAGGGGCGACTGTGATGCGGGCAGCGTCCAGGACCTCGGTACGTTCGGCCAAGGCGTCGTAGTGCCGGGTGCGGCAGGTCAGGATGAGGGGCCGGCGTCGCGTCCCTGCTGGTAAGTGTTGAGGGTTCGTATGACGGCGGTGGCCCGGGGGGCGGCGGGGTCAGGGGAGCCGTCAGCGGCGGGCGGGTCCATCTCGTCCAGGCCGTCCAGAACCGGCAGCACCAAGTGGTGGCGGAACAGGCTGGCGGCCAGGTGGACGGGCCAGTCGTAGGCTTCGACCAGCCGCTGCCGCAGTAGATCGGGCAGCGTCTGGTGTTCGGTGTCCCACCTCGACAGCGGGATCCGACCCGGGACGGGGTCGTTCTCGGCGCGGCCGTTGATGAGGGCCAGCAGCAGTTCCAGCGCCAGGACGGTCTTGCCGGCACCGGCGGCACCGGTGACGACCAGGCGCAGAGGCCGGGTGGCGCGGTAGTAGGTGAGGATGTCTGGCATGGTCACCGGGTCCAGGCCGCTGGTCAGCTGCCCGGCGGGGGGAGCGCTGGCCGGGCGGACCACGGCCGGGTGCAGACCGTAGACGAGGTTCATACGCCGGGTGTCGTCACCCAGCAACTGCCGCCACACCGCGCTCTCCCCGGCTTCGACCTGGCTGGCCGGTGTTGCGGCCGCGCTTCGAGCGAGTTCCCTCTCGTTGCCTTCGACCGGCTTACGCAGTGCCAGGACCGCGGCCACGAGCCCAGCCACCCCTAAGGGGAGGCCCAGTACACCTGCTGTGTCACCGGACTGCAGACCGCCATGGAGGATCTGCCTGACTGCGTACGCGGCGCTCGCTGTGATCGCCAGGACACAAAGGAGCCAGATCAACTGCCAGTTGCGCCGCCGACGGCGTCCCCCGAGCCCTGTCATCTCCCGATCGTCCCCGCTGCCCTCCCGCTGCACAGCACACTTCTCTTACCTGTGACCAAGCGGCCCAGCATCGGCTTCGCCCGGGCGCTTGATGGACTCGGTATGTATGGGCATGGCGCAGCCCTTGAGCGAGAGGAGCGTGCCGGACGGCCACTGTTCCAGGGCCTGGTGATCCGGGACCCCGCCGAAGCCCTCGCCCTCTTCGACCAGGCCCAGCCAGCCCGACTGCCAAGTGAGAGAGCACGCACCAGCTCGCCATGGCTTCATGGGACACTCCCCGTCGCCGAAAGGTCCCTTGTAGAGGCGGCGAGCGCCCCGGGACAGCCTCCATCCGCGCGCTTGCTACTCGCCTGTCTCGTGGTCTGAACGATCCGTGGCCAGCGGCTGGTTGTAGTTGATGACGACCGGTGCGTCTGCCTCGGTCCGTGCGCGGTCCGACGCCGCCGCGATCTCCTCGTAGGTCCACTCCCTGTACAAGCGCTCACCATGGGCATCGGTGATGTCAATGACCACGCCGGTCCACTCCTCGGCGGGCTGTTCAGGGACGAGCCCCAATTCGTAGGTAGCGTCCTGGAGCAGGGAATCGGTGACGCGTACGCCGGTGAGTCTCTCGGCCAGAGCGAGGACCGCCGCCTTCCGGTCGACGTCCGGGGCGCTCTCGTCGTGCTCTCCCTCGGAGGTCAAAGGAAAGCCAACTTCTCGCAGCAGGGGGATCAGTTCGTCGGGAGTGCTGCCGTCGCGCGCCGAGGGGCCCTCGAACGTCGTACGGAGGTCACCGTCCTCGAACCAATGGAAGAGGTGGATGGGCTTGCCGCCGTTGGTCGAGTGCGCCACGACCCGGCCACCCCTCGACAGCGTCTCGACGCACGATGCCGCAATTCCCAGGCCACCGTCGAAGCCGAGTACGAGTGTCCAGTCGCCGTTCTCGCCCGGAACGCTGAAAGCACCCGCGACGTAGGACTCGTCCCAGTAGTCGTGACCCTCCTCGGCACGATGAGCCTCGTCCGCCTCGACCAACCCGGCCGTTCCCTCCCCCCTGCCGCACGGTTCCGCCTCCATCGCGCGCAGCACCTCGCGCGGGGTCCGCCCCTGTATCAGTGTCAGGGTGTATCCGCTCTGGGTCATCTGGCGGAAGAGCGGCGAAGTGCGGATCCAGGCGTAGTCGTGCGCGGTCACCAAGTTCATGCGGCGCAGTGTGCCGGATGGCTCTGACATCAATGTCCAGTGCAAGCCGGTTCTTACAACTGGAGCGGGTCCTCACGTCGCGCCACCGAATCCATGTCAGCAACAGGCCCTGGCTATCTAGGCCAAGCAGCGCAGCGACGTCACCTTCATCCACCAGTCGCTGTACTACCCGTTCACCGACGCCGCGCAGTACACCGACTGCTACCGCCACGCAGAGCACGTGGGGCCGCCGAAGGGTGTCGCCTGGCATGGCACGACGGTCCACGCGGGCGTGTGGCAGACGCCGGTGACGGGTGCCCGGCGACTGCGGCGGGTCAACGTCGATGGGGACGGCCAAGGCGATCTGGCCGGCCACGGCGGCGAGAGCGCGCCGTCATCCCGGCCACTACGCCCATGGGCTCCGACCTCCGGTCGCTGTCGCAGGAGACGGGGGACAGCCCTGTAGTTTCATCCGATACCGTATCGGATGAAGTAATGTGACGTCATGGTCGCTGACGTTCCTCGCCGAACCCCCGCCTCGCATGCGACCGACCGCCCCGGGGACACGTCGCCTTTCGCTCTCGGCTTGTTGCTGCGCCGGGCGCACTGGCGTGCGGCCGCGGTGATGGGGGAGGCGCTTCGGCCGCATGGCCTCGAGTTGCGGCATTTCGCGGTGCTGATCGAGCTGGTCAATCGGGGGCCCACGGTGCAGCGGGACCTGGTGGGGGCGACCGGGTCGGACAAGGCCGGAATCATGCGGGTCGTAGACGACCTGGAGCGGAAGGGCCTGGCCGTGCGCAAGGCCGTACCGGGGGACCGGCGGGTGCGGGCAGTGGAGATCACTCCTGCGGGGCTGGAGCTGTTCGATGCGGTCCACGTGGCTGCGGAGCCACTGGCTGAGCGTCTGGTTGCGGAATTGCGGCCCGGGGAGCCTCAGGAACTGAGGGATCTGCTGGCCCGGCTGGCTTACCCGGCAGACGACGAGGCGTAAGCGCGCCGGCGCACCCGTTGTCGGCCGCATCGGCGCGCTTGGTTTGCTTGGTTTCATGAGGCTTGCACGGCGAGGCCGCCTTGAGGGCCGTGGCCGTCGTCGGTGCGTGTGGGCCTGGCGACCGGGCAGCCGGCCGGAGGTGTCACCGACGGGGCAGAGGGTCCGCGCGGCTCTCACGGCACCCGCGTGGACGGCGGTGTGCTTCCACCCTCGCCGCGCAGCATCGTCGTCCTGAGGCACACCCCTCCGACAGGCCGTACGTCGGCCAACCCCAGGTCGGGACCTCCGTGTGACGTCTTGGATGGGCACGAAACAAGGGCTGGGCATTCACGATCTGAGATGTCTCGATCGATATCGTATCGAGTGATACTATCTTAGGTGTAACGAAGACAGACCCGTTGAGCAGATGGAGGCGGGTGGCCATGGACGTCTACGAGGCGGTCACGCGCCGACGGGCGGTGCGCGCGTTCACCAGCGAGCCCGTGTCGAGAGAAAAGCTGGAGCGAGTGCTGTCCGCTGCGGCTTGGGCGCCGTCCGGGTCGAACCTGCAGCCGTGGCACACCTACATGGTGACCGGCGCACCACTGGCCGAACTCAAGAAGCGCGCCGGCGAGCGCCTGGCTCTGGGGGACCCATGGGACGCGCCGGAGTATGAGATGTATCCGCCGAAACTGAAGTCTCCGTACCGCGAGCGCCGATCCGCCTTCGGCAAGCAGCGCTACGGGGCGCTCGGCATCGCGCGTGAGGACGTTGAGGCGCGCCAGCGGGCGGCCGCCGCGAACTGGGACTGCTTCGGCGCGCCCGCCGCCCTGTTCTGCTACATCGACAAGGACATGGGTTCACCCCAATGGGCTGATGTCGGCATGTATTTGCAGACCGTAATGCTGCTGCTTCGTACCGAAGGGGCTCCACAGCTGCGCGCAGATGGCCTGGGCGAAGTACCACAAAACTGTCGCGGAAGTCCTGTCGCCCCCGGACGGGCTGGTCCTCTTCTGCGGCATGTCGATCGGGTTCCAAGACGTCACAGCGGGTGAGGCCCGCATAGGCCGGGCGCCGCTCGACGAGACGGTCACGTTCATAGACGGCCTCTGACGCCGGCCCTCCAAAGGCGAACCGTTTCATGGCGCATCCACACAACAGTTCATATGCCATATTGCGCATGTAATCACCACGGAAGGCATGTCATGAAGATCGCAGTAATCGGCGGTACCGGGCTCATCGGCTCGCAGGTCGTGAGGAATCTGACCGCGGCCGGGCACGAAGCGGTGCCCCACTCGAAGTCCACCGGAGTCGACATCATCAGCGGTCGGGGACTGGAGGAGGCGACGGCGGGAGCGGACGTCGTCGTCAACCTGACGAACTCCCCGACCTTCGACGAAGCCTCCCTGGGCTTCTTCCAGACCTCGATGGACAACCTCCTGGCCGCGGCCCACAAGGGCGGCGTCGGCCACTTCGTCATCCTCTCGATCGTCGGCGTGGACCAGGTTCCGGAGCTGGACTACTACCGGGCCAAGGCGCTCCAGGAGAAGATCCTCGCGGACGGGCCGATCCCTTACTCGATCGTCCGGGCGACGCAGTTCATGGACTTCATGGACGCGGTCCTGTCCTGGACCGCTGACGCCGACACCGTCCGGCTGCCCGCCACGCCGATCCAGCCGATCGCCTCCAAGGACGTGGCCGCCGCGGTAGCTGAGGTCGCCGCCGGCGCCCCCCTGAACGGCATCCACAACGTCGCCGGTCCCGAGGTCTTCACCCTGGACGAGGTGGGCCGGATCACCCTGGCCCACAAGGGCGACCACCGCACCGTCATCACCGACCCCACCGCCGGCATGTTCGCCGTCGTCAAGGGCGACGTCCTCACCGACACAGACGCCCACCTCGCCCCCACCCGCTACACCGACTGGTTGTCCTGAACATCCCACCCACTGCTTCTCCTGTCCCGGCCCGGCGGTCCCTTCATTGCGCCCGCCGGGCGCGGCGGCCGCGGCCGGATGGGAATTCGGTCGGATGGGGATTCGGTCGGATGGGGATTCGGCTGTCACCGGCTCCTGCGATGAGTGCCGATGCCCACCGGCTCCCGGATGGTGGCGGCCGCCGACGGGATGCAGGGTGGTGTCGAGACCGTTTGGGACAGGCAGAAGAGCACACGGCCTGTCAGCAGGGAACCGGCGACCTTGGCCACTGCCGAACGAGTGGGTCGTCACATCGGTCCGGGCCGTAGTGGCTGCGTAGTGGCTGACGCGAGACCGTCCGTCTCGGGAAGGCTTACGGAGGTGTGGCACATGTCGGAGAAGAACCCAGGGCCCGGGACCGCCGCTCAGGTCTCCTTGCCCCCCGAAGTCAAGTTGTTGCAGGAGGTCACCCCGCCCTTCTTTCCCGAAGGTGGTTCGGGAATGACCATCCTCGTCGACTGGCCTCCCGGTCACCCAGGGCTCCCTCCGCATCGCCATTCGGGCCCGTCGTTCGGCTACGTGATGGAGGGCGCACTCCGGTTCGAACTTGAGGGCGAGCCAGAGCGCGTGGTCGAGGCCGGTGGAACGTTCTGGGAGCCAGGCGGTGACGTGATCCACTACCAGGACGGCAATGCGCTGTCGGACGCATCGACCAAGTTCGTGGTGACCATGCTGTGCGCGCCGGGCCAGCCGATGCTCACGCTGGTCGACGAGGAGGAGTTGAAGGAACGGGCGCACAAGCGCGCTCCCCGTTCCTCCGAAGGCTGACTCGGGATACGGCCAGGATGCGGATCCAACACCACCGATCCCCGGTGCCGGCACGCCAACCTCCTGGCTGTGCGTGACGAGAGGTCAGCAGCCTGGAGTAGTCGGTTGATCCGATGCTGATGAGCCGCTCGGTGGAAGGTGATCCTCTGCCCACAAGAACAGAACGGCCAGGGGAATGAGGAAGGCTTTGCCGTGCGCGGAGAGTGCGTAGTGGGTTCGCGATGACCGCCCGGGCCGGATGTCCTGGGTGATGAGGTCGATCGCGGTCAGTTCCCGGAGGCGCTGGGCGAGCATGCGGTCGCTGATGCCGGGGACGCGCTCGCGAATCTGTGCGAAGTCCGCCAGGCCTTTGGCCAGGGCCATGAGGATCAAGCCGTTCCAGCGCCTGCTGAGCAGGGCGAAGGCCCGAGTGATGGCCGGAGAGCCATCGGCTGACTGCGGATGCTCGGACCGGCGTACCGGTTGAGGGTGTTGTGGGGTGGTCATGGTGTGTATCCCTTCCGGTACGGCGCGAGGCATCGCGGTTTCAGCACCTTGCGCAGCGCTCCGTGGTCGTGCTCGTGCAGGGAGTCGGTCCGGCCTGTGTGTCGGCCGAGCCGCGCTCCTGCGTGGCGGTGTGGTCCCGACCTGATCGCGCGTGAAGTGCTCGGCATCACCCGTCGCCGTCATGGCGACGGGCGTCGGCGTGCGCGTGACGCCCGACCGACAGAATCTCGCCGGATCCCGGCACAGCCGGGAGCAACTCCCCGGCAGCCGTCGCACCGGGCCGCGTGCCCCGGGGTTTCCCGGTGACCCAGTGGCCGAACATGACTGCTGTGAGCCCGCAGACACTCCACAGAGCCAGGACGGCAAGATGGCCGGCGCCGGAGTTGCCGTCGAAGTACGTGGTGTCGCGAAGCAGACTGGCTCCGGCGCCGGGGGGCAGCCACTGGCCGACGTGGTCCACGCCCTTGGGGAGCATCTCCGGCGCGGAGGTGGCGCCGGAGAAGGCGTTCCCGACGAAGACCATGACTGCGGCGCTGAGCCCGAGGCCCCCGGGCCCGAGGAGTCGGACCACGCCGGCAGCGGTGGCGCTGATGGAGAGAAGGTCGAGAGACAGGATCGCCCAGGTGGCCACGTGATGGTGGGGCAGCGCTCCGAGGAAGCCCTGGGCCACGAGGTGGACACCCAGGGCTGCGACAGCGCACGCGACGAGGAGTGTCAGCACTCGCAGCCGCGGGTGGGCAAGGCCACGAGCCATCGAGACGAACGCTCCGATCAGGATGCCGCAGATCGTGAGCGGGAAGACCGATGAGCTGAACACCACACCCCGGGGGTCCTCGGCGGCGACGGGCACCACGTCGATCGCCTTCACAAGGATCTGCGCAGCGGAATCAGCACCAGCACCTGCGGATTCCTGCCGTGCGGCCTTCTGCTGGACGGCGTCCGGCTTGGTGGCTGCCTGCTTGTGGTCCCTCACCCGGGAGTGCGCATCCACGGCCTCCTGTCGGGCGATCCGCTGGGTGGCCTTGTCGGCCAGCTGTTGTCCGACATCGGTCAAAAGCTGGGCCACGGAAGGGCTGGCGGCGGTGGCCTTCAGCACGGTGATGCTGCGGCCGGAGAGGGCAAAGGCGCCGTAGACATCCCGGTTCTTGATCGCCGACCGCGCGGCCTGCCGATTCGCATAGAGGTGGAAGTCGAACGCGCCGGGCTTCGCACGGGTCAGTGCCTCCACCGCCTGCTGGCTGGCCGGCCCTGTCCCCACGATGCCGACAGGGACCTCGCGCGGCGAGATCCGCCCCGCCGGCCAGGCGAACGCCAAGACCGCCGCAGTGATCGCCAAGGGCAGTGCCACGGCTGCAACGAGCACTTCCCGCCATGCTGGGCGTCCCGACAAGGGGCTTCTCACAACCCGTCCTCTCATAAAAAGAATGATCGTTTTCTTTAACTTCAGTCTGACCCGCCACCACGGCAGCCGTCAACACGAATGTTCGTTTTCTTTGTAGGCTGGTCTCATGCCCAAGGTCACCCAGCAGCACATGGACGCCCGCCGTGAGCAGATTCTGAGCGCGGCGCGCCGTTGTTTCCTCCGTGACGGTTTCCACTCCACGTCCATGCAGGACCTGTTCGCGGAGTCGGGGCTGTCCGCGGGAGCGGTGTATCGGTACTTCACCAGCAAGGACGAGATGATCCTCGCGATCGCCGAGGAGAACATGCGCGATGTCCTCGACGTCACGCTCGCCGTCGCCACCAACCGGCAGGGCCAATCCATGGGGGCGGTCATGGCGGAACTGCTCGACGTGATCCGGGTCAAGTCGGCCGAGGAAGGCGTGGCCGCCCTCGCGATTCTGGTCTGGGGGGAGGCCATGCGCGACCGATCGCTGGCGGGCAAGCTGGACCATCTCATCGGCCGCATACGCGCCAATCTGGTCACCTTGGTACGTGACCAGCAGAAGCGGGGTGCTTTGCCTACGAACGTGACGGCCGAGGCGATCGCTTCGACGATGCTCTCCGTCCTCCCTGGCTACATCCTCCAACTGGCCCTGCTCGATCCGGCTGCTGTGGCCGAGGTGCCCGACGCGGTGCGAGCGTTGTGGCCGGAGTCGGCAGGTGAGCGCTGAGCGGTCGCACGCTCACCGCCCCAGACGGTCAACGAGCGCCCGGGGCACGACAGATCCCGTGCAGTTGAGATAACCGCCGTCGCCCAGCACCGTCAGACCCGCGCACATGCACAACCTCGCCCCCGCGTCATGAGCAGACGAGCCCGGCGTCCGCTCTGACCTGCCCACACTCAGCCTTGTGCAACGCCCTGTAGGCTCGGGGGAGTTATCGACTACCGCATGACATCTGCCCGGTGACGGAGTCGGCGTGGGGTGCGCGTCCCCGCTTCACGCCACCACTGGACGGCTTCAGGCGCAGCCACGGGTCGGCATTTGGACGCCGGCGGCCTTGTTGGCGCGTCCCGCCGGGCGGCGAAAGGGATGCGCCGTGCCTTCGGCTTCGGCGAACTACCGCACGCTGCTGCGCACTTCGGGTGCCGCCGCGTTCTTCCTTCCCGCTGCTGTCGGGCGTCTGGGCATTGCCATGACGGGTATCGGCATGTTCTGGCTGGTGCATGCGCGCACCGGGTCGTATGCCGCCGCAGGCCTCGTTACCGGCGGGTTCGCTGTCGCGGACGCCGTCGCAGGGCCCCAGATCGGGCGCCTCGTCGACCGGTTCGGGCAGGCGCGGGTGCTTGCCTGCGCCCTGGGCGCACACGCCGGGGCGGTGGCGTTGCTGCTCGCCGGTGCCGTTCCGGAGGTCGTCGCCGGGGTGCTCGTCGGGGCGACGCTGCCTCAGCTGGGTGCTCTGTCTGCTGCTCGCTGGTCGGCTCTGCTGTCCGGGGAACAGGCTGCCGCGCTGCCCACTGCCTTCGCGCTGGAGGCCCTCGCCAACGGCGTGTCCTACCTGGTCGGCCCTGCCCTGGTGAGTGTCCTCGGCGCGTCGGGCCGTCCGAGCGCCGGGGTGCTGCTCGCCGCCGCGCTCGTCGTCGGCGGAGGGCTGGCCCTCGCCGCCCAGCGCCGTACCATGCCGCCCGTCACGGACCGGGCCGAACGCCGGCATGCCGGACGCGCTCTGCTGCGCTCCGCTTTCCTGCGGCAGGTCGCGCTCGGTCTCACGCTCGGGGTGTTCTTCGGCGCGATGCAGGTGTCCGTCACCGCATACGCCGTCGGGCGTGGAACACCGGACACGGCAGCGCCGCTCTACTTCGCCTCCAACTGCACGAATCTGGTGGGTGGCTGGGCCTACGGAGCCTGGCGCCACGGCGGCTCGCTCCGGCGCCACCAGCCCGCAGCCGCTGCCTGTCTCACGTTCGCGAGCCTTCCGCTGACCGTCCTCGATGCGCCCTTCGCGGTCGGCGCCGTCCTTGCCCTGACCGGACTTGCCGTGCCGGTCCTCCTGATCCTTACCTCTGTCCTCACGGAGTCTTCGGTCCCGCGTGCCGTCCTCACCCAGGCGTTCACGTGGGGCAACTCCGCAAGCGCGGCAGGAATCGCGGGGGCTGCGGCGGTCGCGGGGCGGGTGGTCGACGCAGGCGGTGCGCACGGGGGCTTCGGCGTGGCGGCGGGGGCCGCGGTGGCGATGACGGTCCTGGCGCTCGGGGGTCTGCGGGACTCGTCAGCGGCCAAGGTTGAACGGCTTTGACACGAGCCGGGGGACGGCCACCCTCAGGACACCGAGGAAGGAGCCACAGTGACTCTCGGGACTGCCGGGGACAACAACTCGTGCGACCGGAACAGCGCCGCGTTCACGGCCACCGAGTGTCGGCGGCGTCGCCCGCAGGAGGAGTGACGACGGCCTCCGGGACGACACCACGGACCCCCTCGTGACCGCCGTGCCCACAGTCATCCTCCACGCTTCGATGCGCTACGGCGGCAAGCCGCAGGTCCTCGCTGAGTGAAGCAGACCCTGCGGGGTAGGCCGGTCCGTCATCGCCTTCGCCGAGGAACGAGGGCGGCGCACGACCAACATCGTGCGCCGCGCGGAACTCGCGAGCGAACTCCGTGACCTCGGCGCCTACATCGTGGTCGTCGATTCTGTGCAGGGACCCGGTGTCGTCGTCCTGCACGGATACTTGTTGACGGTGCTTACATTCGCAGTCTACTCTCATGTAATCACTGTCAACATCTGAGCTAGGGAGCCATGTCGATGCCCTCGTCCCAGCAGGGAACAGTCAAGGTCGACCTCGGTGGCCGTACGGTCGCCGTCCCCAAGGGGGGCCTGTACGACCGCTACCGGATGGACACCGATCTGGACGAAGTCGCCCGCGATCCCCGAGTCAGCGGCGTGGACTTCTTCCGCCGGCTGCCCAAGACGAAGGTCGACTCCCCGATCGGCGCCACGCTCACCCCGAACTTCTACTACCGCATCTCGACCGCCCGGATCACGATGCTCGCCCGCTCCCGTGCGATCCGTTCCCGGCTGCCCAGGGAGCTGGCCCCGCTGGAGGTCGCGCCGGGCCTCGGGCTGATATCCGTGATGTTCTTCCGCTACGACGTGTGCGACATCGACTTCTACACCGAGGCCGCCGTCGGGATCGCCGTGAAGCCGGCCCGGCACGGCAAGCTCGGCTTCTTCGACCTCGTCGCCGCCCTGAAGAACGAGCACCTCGATTCCTACGTGCTGTCCCTGCCGGTGAGCACGGACATCGCCCAGGTGCGCGGCCACGACGGCTACGGCTTCCCCAAGTGGGTCACCGGGCTCGACGTCGACATCGACGCCGATCGGACGACCGCACGTGTGGCCAACGACGCCGGCGGAACCGACCTGTCGCTGCTCGCGGCGACGCCCGCCCAGACCGCCTACCCGAGCGGCCGGCGTGTCTCGACCCTCACCTCGTACACGTCGATCGGTGATGCCTGGCACTCGACGCTGAGCCAGACCAACGTGCTGTCGGCCGGTACCGAGCTGGTCCCGCGCCGTCTCGCGCTCCAGGTGGGGGAGGGCCGCATGGCCGACGACCTGCGTTCCCTCAAGCCGGTCCGGACGATTCAGTTCGACGTCGTCACCGAGGGCCAGCTCGCCCTGCACATGCCGGTCCCGACCTCGGTCCGCAGCCGGTAGCAAGGAGCTCTGTCATGGCCACCGACCACACCACCCCTCCCGCCGCCACCCCTTCCGCCGTCACACCCTCGGCCACCGCTCCCACGGTCGCCGTCCCTCCCACGACCGCTGCCCGCACCTCCGTGCTGCCCGCCTCGCTCACTCCGGCTCTGATCCAGCGGCTGGCCGCGCGGGTGGTGGCGGCGCCCGACGCCGCGCGGGTCACCACCAACGCCCCGTACACCGGTGCTCCGCTGGCTGACCTGCCGGTCTCCACACCGGCGGACGTCGAGCGCGCGTTCACCCGGGCCCGCATCACCCAGAAGGCTTGGGCCGCCACCTCGCTGACCCAGCGGAAGAAGATCCTGCTGCGCTTCCACGACCTCGTCATGGCCCGCCAGGACGAGGGGCTGGACCTGATGCAGGCCGAGAACGGCAAGACCCGCCGTGACGCCTTCCTCGAGGTGGTCGACATCGCGGTCACGTCCCGGTACTACGCGCGCAACGCCGCCAAGTACCTGGAGCCCAAGCGGCGCCGCGGCGCGATCCCGGTGCTCACCCACACCACCGAACTGCGTCACCCCAAGGGCGTCGTCACGGTCATCTCCCCGTGGAACTACCCGTTGAGCATGGCCGCGAGCGACGCCATCGCCGCCCTCATGGCCGGCAACGCCGTCGTCCAGAAGCCCGACACCCAGACCGCGCTCACCGCGCTGTGGTCGCTGGACCTGATGGAGGAGGCCGGTCTGCCGGCGGGTGTGTGGCAGATGGTGGTCGGGCGGGGCAGTGCCATCGGCGGGGCGCTCATGGACAACGCCGACTACATGATGTTCACCGGCTCCACCGCCAGCGGACGCAAGATCGCGAGCGATGCCGGCCGGCGCCTCATCGGCGCGTCCCTCGAACTCGGCGGCAAGAACGCGATGATCGTCCTGGACGACGCGGACATCGACAAGGCCGCCGAGGGAGCCGTCGCCGCGTGCTTTCCCTCGGCCGGCCAACTCTGCGTGTCCGTCGAGCGGTTGTACGTGGCCGAGTCGATCCGTGACCGGTTCGTCGCCGCGTTCGTCGAGCGCACCAGGAGGCTCAAGCTCGGCGCTGCCTACGACTACAGCATCGACGTCGGCAGCCTCACCACCGCCGCCCAGCTTCAGACCGTCAGGGAGCAGGTCGAGGACGCCGTGGCCAAGGGGGCGACCGTGCTCGCAGGCGGCAGGGCGCGACCGGACCTCGGCCCGCTGTTCTTCGAGCCGACCATTCTCACCGACGTCACCCCCGACATGACGCTGTGCGAGCACGAGACCTTCGGACCCGTCGTCTCGATCTACTCCTACCGCAGTGTCGACGAGGCGATCGCGCTGGCCAACGCCACGCCGTACGGCCTCAACGCCAGCGTCTGGTCCGGCAACGGTGCCCGGGGCCGGGCCGTCGCAGCCCGCGTGCACGCCGGCACCGTCAACGTGAACGAGGCCTTCGCCGCCGCGTGGGGAAGCATCGACGCGCCGATGGGCGGCATGGGCGACTCGGGACTCGGCCGTCGCCACGGAGCCGACGGCATTCTCAAGTACACCGAGGCCCAGACCGTCGCCCACCAGCGCATCCAGGGGTTCACTCCGCCGCCGGGCATCTCGCCCGAAACCTGGGCCGCCCTCCTGACCGGCGCACTGAAGGTCCTCAAGGCGGCCGGCGTCCGCTGAAACGCCAACGCCAACGGGCTACGGCTACGGCGGTGCCAACGGCCACGGCACACGCCAGACGCCGGACGGCGCGGTTCCAACGGAGCCGCGCCGTCCGGCGTACATGGGGCTTGTGCGTGTCGTCGTACACCAGGTGGGTGTCGCTCCCGTCTTCGAGACGGGCCGACTCCGACCGGCGATGTGGCGACAGACGCCGACAGGCCGGAAGGGCCCCAGGTGGTCGCGATGAGCGACGAGCACCTGGGGCCCTTCCAGTGGCACGCTTACGCGGCGCCCTGCGACGCGGACAGCCAGGCGCGGTAGCGGCGCAGGGCCCGTCGCTGCTTGCGCTGCTCGGAGATGAGGGCGATCGCCGGGTGCGTGTCGGGGGTGGGGCGGCTTCCGCGGGCGATGCGGCGCATCTGGTGGCGGACCTGTGCCATGCCGGCGGCCGAGGCGAGGGCCTTGTCGGACCAGGTGACCGGCCGCAGCTGGTCGTCGGCCTCGCGGCCGTGGCGCCAGCGGTCTGGCAGGTCCGGCGTGACGGCGAGGGCGGTGCCCATGCCGATGATCGCCACGCCGCTGTCGAGGACCCTGTCGGCGGTCTCGCGGCGGGTGATGCCACCGGTGAGCATCAGCGGCAGCGGGCTGGTCCTGACCAGGTCCTTCGCGAGGTCGAGGAAGTACGCCTCGCGGGCCTGGGTACGCGCGTCCGCGGCGCGGCCCGACATCGCCGGGCTCTCGTAGCTGCCGCCGGACAGTTCGACCAGGTCGACGCCGAGCGGTGCGAGCATCTCGATCACCTGGCGCGCGTCGTCGGCGTCGAAGCCGCCGCGCTGGAAGTCGGCGGAGTTGAGCTTCACCGCGACCGCGAAGGAGGGGGAGACGGCGGCGCGCACGGCGCGGACGACGTCCAGCAGCATCCGGGCCCGGTTCTCCAGCGATCCGCCCCACTGGTCGGTGCGCTTGTTGACCAGAGGGGACAGGAACTGCGACAGCAGGTATCCGTGCGCGGCGTGGACCTCGACGCCGTCGAAGCCCGCCTGTTCGGCGCGCTGGGCCGTGACGGCGTACCGGGTCACGGTGGCCTGGATCTGCTCGGGGGTCATGGCGACGGGCTTGCCGAAGCGGCTGCTGTGCTTGCCCAGATCGACGGCGACCGCGGACGGCCCCCATACGACACCGGGCATGTCGGACCCGATCTGGCGGCCGGGGTGGTTGATCTGCATCCAGATCGCGGCGCCGCCGGCCTTGGCGGCCTCGGCCCACTCGATGAAGGGCTCCAGCGGCGCGGCCTCGTCGAGCACCACGCCGGCGGGGCCGGTCAGTGCCTCGGCGTGGACCATGACGTTGCCGGTGATGAGCAGTCCGGTGCCGCCCTTCGCCCAGCGGCGGTACAGCCCGATCAGCTCCTTGTCCGGGAGCTGGCCGGCACCGGCCATGTTCTCCTCCATGGCCGCCTTGGCGATCCGGTTGTTCAGTACCTGGCCGGAGCGCAGGGACAGGGGCGAGAACAGCTCGCTGGTCATCCGAGTTCCCCTCTCGATCTCGATCGCTTACGATGTATGCAGCGTTCACATTAAGCCAGCGATGTAAGCGACGTAAACATGAGGGAGCGTGACCTATGTCGCAAGCGAGCAGTTCGTATCACCACGGCGATCTGCGCGCCGCCTGCCTGCGCGCCGCGCGGGAACTGCTCGAGGAGGACGGCAGTGCCGGGTTGTCCCTGCGGGCGGTGGCGCGGCGGGCCGGCGTGTCGGCGACGGCTCCCTACCGCCACTACGCGGACCGTGACGCGCTCGTCTCCGCGGTCGCCGCGGAGGGCTACCGCGAACTCGCCGAATACCTGGCCGCGGCGCATCCCGCGCCCACGACTCCCGACGAGCTCGCCGAGGTGGCCGTCGCCTACGTCCGTTTCGCGCTGGAGCGCCCGGCGATGTTCCGGGTGATGTTCGCCGAGCCCTGCGATCCCAGCAGCGAGGAACGGCTTGCCGCGACCGCCGCCATCTCGGAGTACGTCCGGGGCATCGTCCGCGGTGCCTTCCCCGGCGCCGATCCGGACGCGCTGGCGACCACGGTGTGGGCCCTCGTCCACGGCCTGGCGTTCCTGCACCTCGACGGCAAGCTCGACACCTCCACCCCCGAGATCGTCGCCGATCAGGTCCGCGCCGCCGTCCGCGCGCTGTTCACCGCCCCTGCGGCGATGTCACAGGGGCGGTGACCGCAGCGCTCGGGCGGGCGACGGCGCAGCGGAGGCGCGAAATAGACGCCATGGCTCGATCTTGACGGTGCATACACGCATTCCCTGATGTGCACATCGCGCACATCAGAACCTTTTGCGATTCAGCCCCCACGCGCGAACCTAGCCGTCGCCCCGACCCGCACGGCCCCGCCGGCGCACGATCACACCGCCAGGTCGTCCGCCCCCCTCAGCGCATCCCATTTCTGCCCGGACGACCCCCCTGGAGCCGCCTGTGCGTCGCCGTGACAATGGCGGACCAGACTGTGGCGACCGCTCCGGGCAGGACGGCCACCTCCTCCATGGCGTCGGCCCCGCCACACTCGGCACATTCCACACACCCGGAGTCGCTGGAAGCCTCGATCGACCTTGCCGTCATGGCGCTCCGTTCGTTGTGGCAGTCGGGTGTGTGGGAGTTTGAGCAGCGCCCTGGCGTGGCCGTGTTCGATGTTCACGAGAGAGGACAGCACTGTCTCCTGGGCATCTGAATTCTCTGCGGTCAGCTCTCCGATTGCCGGGCTTGGGCGGTCAGTCCCGGTGTGACGAGGGTGAGCCAGCGGGCGCGGGCGGCGGGTGGCTGGTCGGTGGGTGCGGTGGAGAAGAGGAGGTAGATGTCGCTGACGGTGATGTCGGGGTGGATGTCGCCGTCGGTTTGGCCGGCTCGGATGAGGGCGTCGACGGCGGCGCTGCCGCGGTTTTCGTCGGCGTGGTCGCCCGGCTCTGCGCCGAGGGCGTGGGCGGCTGCTTTGACCGCACGGTCGGCCACTGACGCTTCGATGACACGGCCGAGGAGCGCGGTCAGCTCGTTCAGGGCGGGGGCGCCGGCGGTGACGCGCGCGAGGGCGGCTTCCGCGTCGTCGGCGACCCGGGCGACCGCCTCGGCGACGACGGCCGCGACGAGGTCGGTCTTGGTCGGGAAGTGCCGGTAGAGGGTTCCCACGGCCACGCCTGCCGCAGCGGCGATCTCGTCCATGCCGACCTCGGGGCCGCGAGCGGTGATCTGCTCACCGGCTGCGGTGAGGATCTTCTTGCGGTTGCGGACCGCGTCGGCGCGCGGCGCCCTGGCCTGGGTCACTGGTCTCGCCTGCCTTTCCACTTGCATAAAGGTGAACCTTGGTTCAGGATAGATGGTGAACCAGAGTTCATCTTAACCGTGAGGATCCCAGCATGCCCGCCAAAACCGCCCTCGTCACCGGTGCCTCCTCGGGTATCGGTGAGGCCACCGCCCTCAAGCTCCACGACCTCGGTTACACCGTCTACGGGGCCGCCCGCCGCACCGACCGCCTCCAGGACCTCGCCGAACGCGGCATCCGCCCGCTGACGATGGACGTCACCGACGACGACTCCATGCGCGCCGGGATCGAGAAGATCACTGCCGAGACCGGCCGCATCGACGTCCTGGTCAACAACGCCGGCTACGGCTCCTACGGTGCCCTCGAAGACGTCCTGTTGGACGAGGCCCGCCGCCAGTTCGAGGTCAACGTCTTCGGTGCTCTGCGCCTGACCCAGCTGGCCCTGCCGCACATGCGCGCCCAGCGCTCCGGCACCGTCGTCAACATCACCTCGATGGGCGGCAAGATCCACACCCCGCTCGGCGGCTGGTACCACGGCACGAAGTTCGCCCTCGAAGCCCTCAGCGACTGCCTGCGCCTGGAGGTCAGGCCCTTCGGTATCGACGTCGTCGTTGTCGAGCCGGGCGGCATCGCCACCGAATGGGGGGCCATCGCCGCCGACAAACTGGAAAAGTCCTCCACCGACGGCGCCTACGCCGCCCAGGCCACGGCCGTGGCCTCCTCCCTGCGTTCAGAGGCCAACGCCAAGCGCAACTCCCCGCCCAGCGTCATCGCCGACGTCATCGGCAAGGCTGTCACCGCCCGGCGTCCCAAGACCCGCTACGCCACCGGCTTCGGCGCCCGCCCCCTCATCGCCCTGCGCCGCCTTCTGCCCGACCGCGCTTTCGACACCGTCATCTCCCGCGCGGTCGGCATGCCTCGCTGACCGAGTGCCTGGTCCTCTCTCGGACGAGTTGGTGGCGTTTCCGGAGCCCTGTGGCAGGCGGCGAGAGTCTGGGGGCGGCCTGCTGCGAGCACCGCACGCAAGTTCACAAGCAAGGCACGGTAAGAGTCGATCGCCGCGTCCGGAGCTCCTCCTTCCCCCTGCCGGCACGCCAGACTGTGGCGGGTTGACAGCGCTCGGGGATGCAGAGTGGGCGGGCGCAGTGCGTGCGGCCTTCGACCCAGGAGCAGGCGTCCAGCCCGCGCGCGAGGCTGAGGTGAGGTCGATTCGGTCGGCCACGGCCGGCCGCCGTCGGTTCGCGCCGCCGACAGGCGCACCGAGCCATCGGGTTATAGGACGTCGACGCGCACCTGGTTCCCGGGCCCCTGCGCCCTCACGGCGCTGTATGCCGGGCCTCGCAGCCCGGTCACTCGCCCGCGTCTGCCGGTGCCAGTACTTCACGCCCCGGTGGTGGGAGCACGTGCCGCGGGCGTGGGTCCTGTAGGAGTAGGTGTTGTCCTTGCACTTGGCCGTCGCCCCGCGAGGGTGGGGACTGTTGGTCGGCCGCGGCGACCGGCACCAGTAGTGCCTCGGCCACCGCCACAGTCGGGAGCGCGGTTCTGAACCTGTTCACCATCGGATCTACACCCGAGAGACGTTCGATCAAGCGCAGCAGTGCAGAGTGGTCTAGGCCTCCGTCTCCCTGGGCGCGCAGAGAGCTGAAGAGCTTGGCGATGACCGTACCGGGGGGCTCCGCGTACGGCGGCTTCGGTCAGTAAAGATGATGCCGGCGTGCTGGCGGCGGAACTTACGGCACTCATGATGAAACGACGTCACTTCTGTGACCAGGTGCTATTCCTGAGCTCACGAACCTCCGCATAGCCGGCACCAGCTGCTGCTGCCTGGAGTCGACGATGCCAGGCCTTGCGGCACGCGGAGCGAGATAGATAGGCCATGCCTATACGGGGCATCGATTTTTGGTCGTGGACCCCTGCTGCTGTGCCCGGTTCACTGTGGCGCAAGCTGGCGCGGACCGATCGGGCTCGGTACTGCGCGATGAGGAGGTTGCAATGACGCATACCCCAGGCAGCGGACGAGCCGGGCAGGCCGCGCGGATCGCGGCGAAGCCGTGGTATCGGCAGCTGTACGTACAGGTGCTGGTGGCCATCGTGATCGGCGTCATGCTGGGCTGGCGGTGGCCGGATCTGGCCACCGACATGGAGCCGATCGGCACGACGTTCATCACCGCGATGAAGATGCTGATCGGGCCGATCGTCTTCCTGACGATCATCGGCGGTATCGCCGGGGTCGCCGACCTGCGCAAGGTCGGCCGGACCGGCGTCAAGGCGCTGGCCTACTTCCAGGTCGGCACGATCGTCGCCCTGCTGACCGGGCTGGTCGCGATCAACGTCTTCCGCCTCGGTGACGGGGTGCACGCCGACCCTGCCACGCTCACCACCTCGGGCGACGCGAGCCAGTACATCGAGCAGGGCGAGCACCAACACTGGTGGGAGTTCCTCACGGGCATCGTGCCGAACAGTTTCTTCGGCCCCTTCGTGGAGGGGAACATCCTCCAGGTCATCTTCCTGGCCGTCGTGTTCGGCATCGCGGTCAAGATGGTCGGCAGGACCGGGGAGCCGATCATCGCGGCCGTCGGACGGCTCACCGAGGTCGTCTTCAAGGTCCTGTCCTTCGTCATGAAGGCCGCCCCGCTGGGCGCGTTCGGCGCGATGTCGTATGCCATCGGGAAGTTCGGCCTGTCCACGCTGACCAGCCTGGGCTCGCTGATCATCCTCTTCTACGTCACCTCTGCGCTGTTCGTCGTGCTCGTGCTCGGGGGCGTGCTCGCCCTGTACGTACGGCTGAACATCTTCCAGCTCTTCCGCTACTTCAAGGAGGAGTTCTGGCTGATCCTCGGCACGTCCACGGCCGAGCCCGCACTGCCCGGACTGATGCGCAAGCTGCAGTTCATGGGAGCCGAGCGGTCCACGGTCGGTCTGGTCGTGCCGACGGGCTACAGCTTCAACCTGGACGGCGCGGCGATCTACCTCTCGCTCGCCACGCTCTACATCGCCCAGGCCACCGACACCTCTCTCTCCATCGGCCAGCAACTCGGGCTGCTGGCCGTCATGCTGCTGACGTCGAAGGGCGCCGCGGGTGTCGCGGGCGGCGGGTTCATCGCACTCACCGCGACCCTCTCGACGGTCGGGTCCGTACCGGCCGCGGGCATCATGCTGATCTTCGGCATCGACAAGTTCATGTCGGAGTGCCGGGCACTGGTCAACTTCTTCGGCAACGCCGTGGCCACGCTGTCCGTCGCCAAGTGGGAGAACGGCCTCGATCTGGAGCGGGCGCGGGCCGTGCTCGCCGGGAGGGCGGGGGAGCCGCCGGTGGCCGTCGAGGCGGACGACACGGCATCCCGGCCAGAGCTCGTGAAATCCGGCGCCGGCACGGTGTCCGTTCCGGCCCAGAGCACCGAGGTGACACCCTGATGTCCACGGTCCTGATCGCCCCTGACAAGTTCAAGGGCTCCCTCACCGCCGACGCGGTGGCTCGCGCCGTGGAGACCGGGATCCTTGGAGCCGCACCGCACCTCCGTGTCACTCGGCTTGCTCTGGCTGACGGGGGAGAGGGCAGCGTGGCCGCTGCCTGCGCAGGCCGGTTTCACGCCGAGTCGGTCACCGTGACCGGACCGACCGGCCGTCCGGTCACGGCTTCCCTTGCGGTTCACGGTCGCACCGTTCTCATCGAGGCCGCAGCCGTCTGCGGCCTCGGTGTGCTCCCTGACGGCCGCAAAGCACCGCGCACAGCCACCAGCAGGGGCATCGGACAGGCGATCCAGCGCGCGCTGACGGAGGGTGCGGACACCATCGTCCTCGCGGTCGGCGGGGTCGCCAGCACCGACGGGGGCGCGGGACTGCTTCAGGCCCTCGGCGCTGTCCTGTCCCGCGCCGATGGTGCTCCGATCGGCCCCGGCGGCGGCGGGCTCGCGGAGCTCCACACAGTCGACATCGCCAGAGCACGCGCAGTTCTCGCCGGTGTCGACCTGGTGGTGGCTACGGACGTGGACAACCCGCTGCTGGGACCGCGGGGAACCGCCGCCGTCTACGGTCCCCAGAAGGGTGCCACCGAGGACGACGTACGCGAACTGGACGCGGCGCTCGCTTCCTTCGTGCGACGACTGGAGGCGGCAGGCGTGTCCGACGCGGCTTCTCTCGCCGGGACGCCCGGGGCCGGAGCGGCTGGTGGATTGGGCTTCGCCGGGTTGTTGCTGGGCGCTCGCGTGTGTTCTGGCGCCGACTTCTTTCTCACCTTGCTGGGTGCCGACGAACTGCTCGCGGACGCCCGGATCGTCGTCACCGGCGAAGGGAGCCTGGACGAGCAGTCCCTCGCGGGGAAGCTGCCGGTCGCACTCGCGCGGCGTGCTCGCCGGCATGGTGTCGACGTTCATGCCATCGCCGGCCGGTGCACTCTGCCTCCCGAACGGACCGCACATTACTTCCGTTCCGTGCAAGCCCTCACCGACCTCACCGACGCGGACTGCGCGAACGACAGCGCGTTGTCCGCGAACCTGCTCACCCAGTGTGGACGGTCTCTCGCCAACCACTGGATCGACGGGTTCGGGGAGGGGACTGTCGCAGCGGATACGTTGGTCCAGTCCTAGAAATGTTCAATCGCTGGAGGCGGCTGTGGACGCGCGGCAGCTCGAATACTTCCTGGCCATCGTCGAGCACGGCGGCTTCAGCAAGGCCGCTGCCGCTCTCCACGTGGCCCAGCCCTCCCTGTCGCAGGCGATGGCCAACCTGGAGGCCGATCTCGGTGTGGCGCTCTTCCACCGAGTGGGCAGAGGCGTCGTCCTCAGCGAAGCGGGGACCGAACTTCTGGAACCCAGCCGGCGCGTACAGCGCGACCTGGCCGCCGTCCGCGACACCGCCACACGACTCGCCGGGCTGCGCGGCGGCCGGGTGGAGATCGCCACCATGCCCTCGCCCGGCATTGAGCCGCTGACGACCCTCATCCACCGGTTCGCTGAACTCCACCCCTCGGTGACGGTGAGCACCCAGGCCGCCTTCACCCCGGACGAGGCCATCTCCCTCGTCCGCAACGGAGCCTGCGAACTGGGCCTCCTGGGCAGTGCGACCCCCGTCCTTCTGTCCGGACTGGATGTCCTGCCTGTCGAGGAACAACCGTTCGTGGTGGTCGCCGCACCCGGCGGCCGTATCGAGGACGACGTCACGATCCACCCCGATGACCTTGCTGGGGAGAAGCTCATCGCCTCGCGCACGGGCAGCCTGATGCGCAGCATCGTCGACGACATCACCGCCGGCGGCAGAGGCGCCGAGATCGCGACCATCGTCGACCATCGCACGTCGATCCTGCCGCTTGTACTGACCGGTGTGGGCGTCGCCGTCCTGCCGTCGTCCTGGACCCGCCTGGCCCGCCGTTGCGGCGCGGTCGTCGCCCGCATCGAACCCACCGCCCACCTCCACGTGGCCATGGTCAGCCTTCCGGCGCACCTGACGCCGGCCGCTCAGGCGTTCCTTGCCTTGACCGGATCGCTGGCACAGAAGAGGGCGCAGGACAGCTCCTCGTAAACCCATTGGCTCCGCCTATACGAGGCATCGAAAGCCGGTCTTGGACGTCGCCTGTTCGCCCCGTGTTGACTCGGAACCAACCCCACCTCAGCGAGCCGGAGGCACCCATGAGCACCGAATCCCGTACGTTCCGTATCGCAGCCATCCCCGCCGACGGCGTGGGCAAGGAGGTGGTCGCCGCCGGTCGTGCCGTACTGGATGCCCTGGCCGCTGACTCCGGCGGGGCGTTCGCCTTCGAGTGGGAGGAGTTTCCCTGGGGCTGCGAGTACTACGAACGCACCGGGAAGATGATGGACGAGGACGGGCTCGACCAGCTCAAGGACTTCGACGCCATCTACTTCGGCGCGGTCGGTTGGCCCACCGTGCCCGACCACATCAGCCTGTGGGGCCTGCGCCTGCGGATCTGCCAGAACTTCGATCAGTGGGCCAACGTCCGCCCCGTCCACTTCCTCCCGGGCGTCGTCAGTCCGCTTCGCAAGGCCGACGACACCGAACTCGACTGGGTCGTCGTACGGGAGAACAGCGAGGGCGAATACGCAGGATTGGGAGGTCGCAATCTCTCCGCACGCGGCCAAGGCGGTGAAGTCGCCATCCAGTCCGCCCTGTTCACGGAGACAGGCTGCGAACGCATCATGCGCTTCGCCTTCGACCTGGCCCGCACCAGGAACCGCCGCAAGGTGTCGTCCGTGACGAAGAGCAACGCTCAACAGTACGGCATGGTTCTGTGGGACGACGTCTTCAAGCGGGTCGCTGCCGACTACCCGGACGTGGAGACCGAGAGCGTCCTCGTCGACGCGATGTCCGCGAAGTTCGTCCTGCGGCCCGAGGACCTGTCCGTGGTCGTCGCCTCCAACCTCAACGCCGACATCCTCTCCGACCTCGGCAGTGCCCTCGCCGGTAGCCTGGGCCTCGCCGCCAGCGCCAACCTCAACCCCGAGCGCCGCTTCCCCAGCATGTTCGAACCGGTCCACGGCTCCGCCCCCGACATCGCCGGACAGGGCCTCGCCAACCCGATCGGCGCGGTCGGCAGCGCAGCCCTGATGCTGAATCACTTCGGCCTCCCTGACGAGAGTGCGCGCCTGGAGAAGGCCATCGAGAGGACGACGGCCTCCGGCATCCTGACCCGCGACGTCGGCGGCACCGCGACGACGGACGAAGTGACCAAGGCGCTGATCGACGCCCTCAACTGACGGCACAAAGGAAAAGGCAACGGGCTGCCCTATGCCGACTTTTTGCGCGAGATGTCAGCACAGGGCAGCTGTCTGACCCGAGGCACCTGCTGATTCAAGGGACGTTCCTGTTTGCGCTGGACGACTGAGACGGTTCCCTTTCGCGCCATGACAAGACTCGCCCAATTCCGGCAGTGTCCACCAAGGCATCGGTGGAGAAACATATGCAAGGCCCCCGGCCGGTGTGGCCGCGCGATTCGCCTATTTTTCCTGGACGGTTCATAGGGACGCGGCCGGCCCGTCGCAGGAGCCCTTGACACTGCGCGCCGTGAACGCGGCCTGGCCGACCGGGCGCCGGTCCGCATTGAAGCCCTCCATGCGGTACTCCCTGCGGACCCTGACCGCATCGCGGGCCTTTCGCCCCGTTTCCGGCGCTCTGGCGGTGCCAGGCCGGGTGGGCAGGCGGCCGGCGACGGTAGCCGACCTGGGCGTTCTCGATACGGCCTGCGGTGCCGGTGTACTGCCGCTGCACCCCTGCCGACAACCGGCCCTTTTTCAGGAAGCCGGTCTCGTCGACGACGAGAACGCTGCCGTCGGTGCCGAGGTGTTCGGCGGCGTAGGCACGCAGGTCGTCGCGGACGGCGTCGGCGTCCCAGCGGCCGTGGCGCAGCAGGTGTTGCATCGGTCCGGGCCGACTGTGGGCCGCCCGTTCGGATAGCTGCCAGCAGTAATTCCGCTCGACGCTCGACAGCAGCCCGAGGAGGTAAGCGCGGGCCGTGGCTAGGGGCTCATCTCGTCCGAACCGGCCTGATCCGGGCCATTACCTGGTCGAGCATCGCCCGCCAGCGGACAGGGTCTACGCGATGACTCGCGGCCACCGCACGATCTTCAGGAGTCCACACGACCCTTGATCATCTCGCGGCGGCCGCCTGCGTCAGGCGCTGCAGTACTGGCCGTCGTCGCCTTGGACATCGCGAAACTGCACACTGGAGTACTAATCCGCTTGCAGTACGAAGAACAGGAAGCACAGGAAGCGCGGCATGGCCGCAATGGCCTCGGGGAACATCTCGCGGGCGGCGGGATCAGGATCCGGCTCGCTGATGACCGTGATTCGGAAACCGGCCCCGGTGAAAGCCTCGATCATCGCGTGCAGCGGCCTGTGCCAGCGACTCACCAGGGCGGTCTGACCGCCTATGGTCCACTCCACGGTCCAGTTGGTGGTGTCGAAATAGTTGCACTCGGCCTCGCGGTCGGCCTCGCGGTGTATGAGGTTGATGGCAAAGGGATGGTCGACAGACGCGATCAGCCGACCGCCGGGCTTGAGTATGCGACGCAGCTCGGCCAGAGCAGGCCCCCAGTCCTCCAGGTAGTGCAGCACCAGGGACGCCACTACATCGTCGAACGTGTCATCAGGGTAAGGAAGCGGGCTGCCCAGGTCCGCCACCTGCAAGTCCGCACCGTCGCCGAGCCGCTGCCGAGCCAGTTCCAGCATCCCGGCACTCGAGTCGAAGCCACTCACGATGGCGCCACGGTCCCGCAGCGCGGCAGACAGGAGCCCCGAGCCGCAGCCGGCGTCGAGGATCCGCCGTCCGGCCACGTCTCCAGTGAGGCCCAGCATTGCGGGCCGCTCGTAGTAGGCATTGACGAGGTTGGTTTCATTCGCGGCCGTGTACGCCTCGGCGAAGCTGTTGTAGTCGTTGACCTTCGACGGATCCACACTCACCGAGGACGGCGAGACCAACCTGGTGGAAAACGCGTGCTCTTGGTGCTCGCTTGAGATCATGGTGCGGGAGACGTGTGCCGCAGCAGTTCGGTTCCTGGCCCGACCATCAATATGTCTGCCCACAGAGCCCGCCTCAACTGCGGCTCGACTCAACGATCTTCGGGCAGGTCCGGGCGCAGCGGCACCGGGCCGATCTGAATCGCGACCACGGCCGGCACGCGCCCTCGTCTGGGGAGTCGCACCCAGGAGGAGACTCCGCTCCTGGGAACCTGCCAGCCCGCCCGATGCCTCAATTCGGTGCTGACCCTCACCCACGAGCGGATCTGGCGGATGGAGGAGGCCGACCTCGTGTAGCTGCTGAAGAAGAAGCCGTCCAAGCCTCGGCGCGAGCAGGGTCTGACCCGTCTCGCTGAGCGTCCACTTGCGCAGAAGGCTAGGCTCGGGGATACCACCACCAGGGCGACCGACCAGCAGGGCAAGCTCGACGCGCTCGCCACGGTGACCGCGAGTTGCGGGGGTCACGAGCGGGACCGGTTCGCTACCGGTCTCGTCCGCCGGATCGTTGCGGTCCGCCAGATGCTGCGTGGCCTGCCTGGAGTGAGAGGGCCTGCCGCCGTCCCCGTGTCCGCTGTCTGGGCTAGGGCCTGTGTGGAGCCGTGATCATGTGGCGGGGAAAAGGGTTGGAGGGATGATCGTCGGGCTGCTAGCTTTCGGTCGACCGTGACACCGCCCGAGGAGGTGAGACCCATGAACGCTGTATCGACGTGGGTGCTCCCCCTTCCCGTTACGGCCGGCGACTGACGTAGGTGTCGCCGGGAGCGCCTCGACAACAAGGCACTCCCGAAAGGCAACACCTATGCACTCTCTGAAGTTCACCGCCGAGTCGTCGTCGAACGGCATGCTCGAACGCGACTTCACTCTGGGCGACGTCCCGGGCGTCCTCTGGTCGCCGGCGTCCAACGCGGCCGACCGCACGCCCCTGATCCTGATGGCCCACGGCGGCGGTAACCACAAGAAGCACCCGGCGATGTCCGGCCGTGCCCAGCGACTCGTGACCGGCTGCGGCTTCCATGTCGCCGTCATCGACGCGCCCGGTCACGGCGACCGGCCGCGTACGGCACACGACGAGGCGGAAATCGCCGAGTTGTTCCGGGCGCGGGCGGCGGGCGAGCCGGAAGGCCCGATCGTCGTCCGCTACAACGACCACCTGGCGGAGCTCGCCGTGCCCGAGTACCGGACGACCCTGGACGCCCTCCAGGAACTCCCGGAGATCGGCGCCGACGGACCGGTCGGCTTCTGGGGCATCAACATGGGCACCGCGATCGGAATACCGTTCGTGGCGATCGAACCGAGGATCACCGCCGCGGTCTTCGGCCAGCACTGGCCCCATGCCCTGGCCGAGAAGGCGAAGCAGATCACGATCCCGATCGAGTTCGACCTGCAGTGGGACGACGAGCACATCGCCCGCGAGGAGGGTCTCGCGCTGTTCGAAGCCTTCGCCTCGAAGGAGAAGTCGTTGCATGCGAACTCGGGCAAGCACAAGGAACTGCCCCGGTTCGAGGCCGACAGCGCCGTCCGCTTCTTCGCCCGGCACTTCGACCGAGCGATCACTTCGCTGGCCTGACGTGCGCGGTCGCGGCGCCAGGCCGGCCAGCCAGGCGCCGCGACCGCGGGCCCGGGTCGTAGGCGGCTCAGCCGGGCGTCGGTGCAGATATCCATGGCGTCCCGCTGCTGTTGGGCCGGCTCGGGGGCGACTTGGCCTGGCCGCGCGCCACTGGGTGTCGTCGACGTAGCTCTGCCCCCGGGCCTTGAACGCGGTCGCGTCCGGGGCCTACATCCGGCAGAGCCCCCGTGCGCTGACAAACCCAAGGCCACAGCGGTGCATGAGCGATCATCACTGCATAACCGCGGTGCATCAGCTGCCGGAGAGGGGGAATCGTGCATGGCGCGCCCCTTCCCCTCATCCCGCAGAAAAAACTCCTGATTTGTGTGCTTGTAGGAGCGGAGTAAGGGCATTCGAGGGCCAGGAGGTTGATAACGATGGTTCCCCTGCTTCTGGTTCTTCTGCTGGCTCTGATCCTCTTCGGCGCGGGCTTCGCGCTGAAGGCGCTGTGGTGGATCGCGGTGATCGTGCTGATCGTGTGGGCGCTGGGCTTCGTCGTCCGGTCCGCGGACGGCGCAGGCCGCAAGGGGCGCTGGTACCGCTGGTAGCCCCAGATCCTCAGCGTGAGGAGCGCTGCCGTAACGGAATATGACGTGGGCCCGGCCGGGAAGGCCGGGCCCACGTCATGCAACGGTGCGTACCCGCTCAGACGGAGCGGATAGATCGGGCGTACCGGGCGCATCGGAGGGTACGTGAGTGATGCACCGGCCCCGCAGAAGCAGCAGTGGAACCCTGCGCCTCCTCATTTCTGCGGGGCTGCTGCATGCGCCCTGGCTGAACGCCTGTCGGGCGACGCAATGCCCACCTGTTCACCGCCAGGAGAGTCTGCTTGGTGGCCTCGTGCAGCACGAGGCCACCAAGCAGTGCGCTACTTGAACCAGCAGCGGACGCCGTGGTGGCGGGAGCAGGTGCCCTGCGAGTGCCGGGAGTGGTGCGTCCAGCCGCACACCCCGGTGGTGTGGTGGACGCAGTAGTGAACGGTGTTTGTGGACGGCAGGGTCGCCGCGGAGGCGGCCCGCGCGCTGAAGAAGACGCCGTCGACGGCGACAGCAACGGCGCAGGCAGCAAGACGAAACGCACAAGATTGCCGATGCGCCCGTTTGGGCATCCGTCAGGAACCACGGCGGCCTGCGGAGTTCATGTAAGGGCACCGGGAACGGGAGCGGACCGTGCTGGAGCAGAAGAGCGATGGCACCTGGCTCTCGCGCTTTTGCAGCCGACGCGACCGACCCGGCTGTCAGTGCCGGCGACCAGGCCTGAAGGGATGCATCAGGATGACGAGCAGTTACTGCCGCTCGGGCTTCATGTCCGGAAAGCCACCAGGTAGCCGATGTCGTGCACCATCGCGATGTGTTGACCTCGAGCGTGCGGGCGACGGCATCGGGGCGGCTTGACCAGGGTGTGGCCGCACCGACCGACGGCTCCCGCTGCGCCGCGAAGCCCTGGGCGACGGCCTCGACACGATCGAACCGCTCCGTCGCCTGGAGGCCCGGATCACCAGGCTCGGGGAGCGCGTGGGCCGCACCCCTCCGCCGAGACCGCCCGAAGGCATGGACTGCCCGCGCCGCGCGGGCGCGGTCTGACCTGGGGCCTGCCCTTCGACCGTGCGGGCGCGGCCCGTGAGGTATGCGGCGCCGCACACCAGGCCGGCTGCTGCTGGAGACGGCCGGGCCTCAGGGCGAGGTGGCGAAGCTCCTGCCGCCACTGACCGCGGCGGACGGGCAACTGGCACAGGGCTTCGGGGTACTCGGCGAAGCCGTCGCCTCGGTGGTCGGTCATCGGGCCCTCGCAGCGTGAGGGGGCCTGTCGCCAGCCCCTCGGCAAGAATCCCGGGCGATGAACAGACAGACCACGGGTCAGCGAAAGGGAAAGCGAATGTCGGTCGACCTCGTCGGCTTCTTAGGTGTCGTGCTGGTGGCCTATGTAGTCCCCGGCCCGGACTTCCTCGTGGTGGTCAGATCGGCCACCGAGCACCCCGCCAAGGGGCGGGCCGCCGCGCTGGGTGCCCAGACCGGGCTGTGCGTGCACATGCTGGCCGCCGCCGTCGGGCTGTCGTTGATCGCCGCCCGTTCCCCGGTGGTCTACGACGCCATCAAGCTGCTGGGCGCGGCCTACCTGGTCTACCTCGGGATCCGGGCGGTCCTGGCCGCCCGGCGCGCGGCCCACGAACGGCGCGCGGCCCATGAACGGCCCGCGGGAAGAGTAGTGACTGGCGGGCCGCATGACACGAGCGCGCTGCGGGCCTCGACGGGAGACGGGCCGACCCGCGGCCGATGGCGGTCCGGCTTCGCCCAGGGTTTTTTCACCAACGTGCTCAATCCGAAGGCGGCGCTGTTCTTCCTCAGCATCCTTCCGCAGTTCGTCCACGGCGGTGGCTCGACAACGCGGCAGATCTTCTTCCTCGGCATCCTGGACGTCCTGATCGGCGTCGTCTACTGGTTCGTTCTGGTCGCCGTCGCCGCACGTCTGCGTGCCCTGCTCGCCCGTCCGAAGATCCGCTACCGCTGGGAGCTGGCGACCGGCTGGCTGTTCATCGCCATCGGTATCGGCGTCGCTGCGGCCCCCTGACACCACGGAAGTGCAGAACGTCGCGGTCGCCGTGGCGCTGCACGGCACGGCCGTACCGGCGGGGGCGGAGATCATGCGGACGCTGGTACGCGGCGGGCGTAGCCGGGTGACCGTGCCCGCCGTTACCCAGGTGCTGCCGTGGCTCGACGGGCGACGGACGACGGGCGACGGGCGACGGACGGGGATCAGGCGGCGGCCCAGTCGCGCAGCTGGCTGACGGTCCGGATGACACCGAGCGTCTGTCTGGGAGGCCGCGTCGCGTACGAGGGCGACGGCCGCCATGTGCGGGTAGTCGATTGCGGATGTGTCGTCCTTTCATTCGTCGTCGGGGCGGCCCCGGCTTCCAGGGCTGGCGCCTGCCGGGCCGGAACAACGTCTTCGGCCGCTTCCGTTGTGCCGGGGATGTGGGGCAGCCCAAGGGTGTGGGCCCAGGCCTGGGCGATCTCGCGACGCAGATCGTCGACAGCCGTGCGGACATGGGCCGAGGTCGCTGAGCAGGCGTTCCTGCCGGCGGCGCAGTTCGCGGTTCTCCTCCCGCACACTGGTCGTGCTGTAGGTGACGTGCTCCAGGACCTTGCTGTGCCGGCCCTCCTGCACCTGGTGCGGCGCCGTCCTGGCAGCCTGCCAGGTCAAGAATGCAGGCCTGGCCCACCCGGAGGCCCGCATGATCCTCACCGTAGTCCCCAGTCCGGCCGCGGCTGCGGGGCTGAGCACGGCGCGGCTTCGGTCTCTCCTGCGCAAGGCGGGCCGCCAACGCCGCATCGGACGTCGAGAGGGGCGACTCGCAGTTGAAATCGAAAGTCTCTACGGCGGCGTCAGCTGGGAACTCCGGATGGGCGTGCCAGATTCCAGCCAAGGCGACCAGCAGGTTCCACGAGGCGGCTGGGTGCAGCTCCGTCTCCCCTGAGTCCTCAGCCGTTCGCGGCCAGGCGCAGGGCTGCGGTAGTGCGGCGGGCTTCGCCGTGAAGCGCAGTGGTTTCGGGGATGCGTGCCGCCACGAAGCCGGCCAGCCGTGCGACCTGGTCGTCAGTGATCCGTTCCACTCATACCCCTGCGGCTGGCGACCCTGTTCACCTGCGACGGCGCCAACCATCGCACCGACCTGACACCGCCACGGGCAACGGGGCCCGGCGGCTTGACCAAAGAGATGGGGGCACCCCTCGGATGCGCGCCGCAGTGACGCCGTCCGCGGCAGTCAATGGCGCACCGTCGCCCGGCGCCGAGGGCGCCGAGGGCGCCGGGCAACGGTATGGCCTGGTGGTGCAGCGGAGACCGGTTGGTCAGTCGGTCTTGGCGGTGACCGACTCCCAGCGGTCGTACTCGTCCAGGAGCTGGGCGAAGTGGCCGCGGACCATCTCCAGGCCGGCCGTGGCCACCGCGAGGTGCAGCGGCGGCTCGTCGATGCCGGTGACGTCGGCGACGGCGGACATCGACTTCACCAGGTCGCCGCGCACAGCCTGCTGGTCGAACTCGGCCATCTGTGCGTAGGAGTCCGCGTAGTCCGCGATGGACCGGGCGGGCATCGTCGAGTTCGCCGTGAAGTTGGTGTTGAAGCCGGCCGGCTCCACCAGCGTGACCTTGATACCGAGCGGCTGCAGCTCCCAGGCCAGGCCCTCGGTGAGGTTCTGCACGGCGCTCTTGGAGGAGGTGTACACGCTCATCGTCGGCAGGGCGACGTGGCCGCCCATGGAGCCGATGTTGAGGATGTGGCCGCTGCCGCGCTCGCGCATGTGCGGCAGGACGCCCTGGATCACCTGGACGACGCCGACCACGTTGGTCTCGTACTGGGCCCGCAGTTCCTCGGCGCTGACCTCCTCGACGGTGCCGATCTGGCCATAGCCGGCCGCGTTGACGACGGCGTCGATCGCGCCGAAGCGGTCGATGGTCTCCTTGACGGCGGCCTCGATGCTGGCCGGGTCGGTCACGTCGAGTCGCGTGACCAGCACGTTCGGGAGTTCGGCGAACGACGCCGGGGCCTTGGCCAGGGTGCGCATGGTGGCCGCGACGTTCCAGCCGCGGGCCACGTACTCGCTGGTGAGAGCCTCGCCCATGCCGGTCGAGGTGCCGGTGATGAGAACGGTCTTGCTCATGATGGTGCTCTTTTCGTGTGTAGTGCGACCCCCTGGTCGAACTTGCGCATAACCGGGCCAGCCGAATGATTCGGATGCCCTGACTGAACAAACTCGACAGAAAATGTATAGCACGCACATCCTGTATGGTGTCAATGTGACCGAAGTTCGAGGAGACTCCCACCGTCGTGAGCAGGTGCTCGCGACCGCCCTGACCGTTTTCGCCACGTTCGGTTACCGCAAGGCGTCGATGGATGCGGTGGCGCAGGCCGCTGACATCTCCCGGCCCGGCCTGTACTTCCTGTTCTCCAACAAGCAGGAGCTGTTCCGCGCCACGATGCGTCAGGAGCTGGACACCGCCCTCGAGGACGCCCGTGCGGCGCTCAAGACGCCCGGTGCGGAGCTCGAAGCGCGCGTGGTGGCGGCACTCGACGCCTACCTCGGTCGCTATGTCGGCACGCACCTCAGCGAGGGCGTCGACGGCCTGCTGGAGAACGGGGCCGTGCGGCTCAACGAGATGTACGACGAGAGCCGGGCCGCCTTCATCGACGAGCTGACCGAGGCTGTCGCCGCCTCGGGCCGGCCCGGCGGAGACGTCACCCCGCGGCAGATCGCCGACGTCCTGGAGGCCGCGGGTGAGGGGTGGAAGCACCGGGTCACCACCCGCCACGAATTCGTCGAGATGCTCGGCGTCGCGGTGCGCGTCGCACTGCGCCCATAGCCGCACTGGGGTCGCACAGAGCGGCAGCCCGTCGCGCGCGGCTGAAATCGATATCCAGGTGCGGGTCGTACTCCTCGGGCTCAAGGCCGAGTTCGTGGGTGGCGTACTCGCCGAAGCGGCGGATGCGCTCCGTTGGGTACGGCGAGATGCGCGCCAGGTCTTCCGGGGCGATCTCCCAGCCTTCTTCCCGGAGTTGACGCACGATCTACTCGAGGTCCAGGAGTGACGCACGCGCCGGGCAGTCGGCAGACCCGCCCGGAGCTCTGGACGGCTTCGGGATGGGCGTGACAGCGCGTTCCGTGCGGGCGTAGTGCTCGGCGCTGACTCCGAACGAGCCTCGCGGCCTCTTCACGGCGCAGCCCATTGACCCGCCGGTGACCCGGGGTCGGCAGGCTCGCAGCGGGTGAGGGGTGCCCTGCCAGTACATGTAACAGCAGGTCCTTCCACACACGTCTGACCTGCGGTCTCATCGATGTCAGGCCGGCAGACGGCAGCGCCCTCGCCACGCGGCACACGCCGCCCGGGAGGTCGGAACCGGAAGGCGATGTCCTTCCCGGCGAGCAGGGGAGGGCGCTGGCTCTCCGCACGGAAAGGAGTCGGTCATGGCGGACGAGTACCTGGGCCCCCGCAGCCCCGCCCGCGCCCCTGGCCCTCTCCGGGCGCCCGGACCCATCCGGCGCCCCGCCCCCCTCCTTCCGCGACCACGGAAAAGATCATGCAGGCAACCGTCCATCACATCCCCATGCGACGTACGGGTTGAAGTCCGGCCCGAGGTCGCCCTGGAGCAGCCCACCGTGCGGTGAGCGGTGATCCCCACCGTCGCCACCTGTGTCTGCGGTTCGGGCCTGCTCGGGCCTGCGGGACTGCCGAGGCATCGACGAGATCGCCGGGCCCACGCCCGGCGGCCACGAAGACGTCGGCATCGTCGAAGAGGCCGACAGCGAAGTGACGGGCATTATGCCCGGCCAACTCGTGGTCGGCTCGTTCCTCGCCTCGGACGACAACCTGCCCCAACCGCGAGAACGGCTACCGGACCAACTGCCCGCACCGCGAGTCTGCGCCCCTGGCCAACTGCCGGGCACAACCGCCGCAGCGAGAACCCGGCTGACACACCCCTGTACACGAGGCGGTACCCCCGACGCCGGGCCCGCCTGCCACAGAGATCGGACCCCTGAACATGAACCCGAAGTACAACTTCGAAGGCCGGGTCGCCCTGGTCACCGGCGCGGCATCCGGTATGGGACTGGCCACCGCCCGCGCCTTCGCCCAGGCCGGTGCGGCCGCCGTGCTGGCCGACGTGGACGAGGCCGCCGTGCAGAGGGCGGCGAAGGACCTCACCGACGCCGGGCACCAGGCCGTCGGTGTGGCGTGCGACGTCACCGACGAGGACCAGGCCGCCGCCATGGTCCAGAGCGCGGTGGACACCTACGGCCGCCTGGACATGGCCTTCAACAACGCCGGTATCCAGGTCCCGCCCTCGGGCGCCGCCGACGAGACGGCCGAGAACTTCGACCGCGTCAACGGCGTCAATCTCCGCGGTGTGTGGGCTGCCCAGAAGCACGAGCTGCGCCAGATGCGCATCCAGGGCTCCGGGGCGATCGTCAACTGCTCTTCCCTCGGCGGGCTGGTCGGCCTGCCCGAGCGCGCCGCCTACCACGCCTCCAAGCACGGTGTGATCGGTCTGACCAGGAGCGCCGCGGTCGAGTACGCGCCCAAGGGCATCCGTATCAACGCCGTCTGCCCCGGTGTGATCGAGACTCCGATGGTCGCCGGCATGCTCGAGGGGCAGGCCGAGGCCATGGCCGCGATCATGAGTGAGCAGCCCATCGGGCGTCTCGGCCGGGCCGAGGAAGTCGCCGCCGCCGTCCTGTGGCTGTGCAGCCCCGGCGCCAGCTTCGTGACCGGCGTCGCCCTGCCCGTCGACGGCGGATACACCACCCACTGAACGCAGCCCTGAACCGGGCCCAGGGCACCGGGCCGGGGGTGCGGTACGCGCGCCTGCAGCCCGCGATCGGTCTTCGGGAAGCCGCCCGTTGGTCTGAGCGAGCAGCCGGGCTGTAGTGGTGGTCGGCCCCTGCGTTGCCCAGGCGCAGGTGAAGGTGCCGCGGTGTCCGGGGTGAAAGGAGCCTGATCGAACGCCGCGACGAGGACATCGAAATCGGCCTGACCCGCCCGACCTCGACGCTCGCCCACCTGCATCGACTTCGGCGCGGAACACCTCGCCGACGCCCTCCTCGCCGGCCTCGGCCTCACCGGCGCGCGGGCGACGACATCGCCGGCGTCGTCGCCCGACTGGAGCGGACGACCCGATCGTATTGATGAGGCCAGTGCCGTCATCGGTGTGGTTGCGGCCCCAGGGACAGGACGCCGGGTTGGTGCGGTCGTGTGGCGGCCCAAACTCGGAATGTGGCACCTGCGCGCTGACAAAGCGTCGGCGGATCACTCCCCGGGAGCCGGACGAGGGTGAGGGAACGCAGGCCGCTGACGTGACCGGTGTCAGCGGCCGTGCCAGACGGGGGCCCGCCTCTCCGCGAACGCCCGCGCGCCTTCCTGCGCGTCCTCGCTGTCGAACACTCCGCTCGTGATCTCGTCCTGGCGTCTGAAGGCGTCGCTCTCGTTCAGGCCCTGCGTTTCACGCAGGACCTCCTTGACGGCCGCCAGCGCCAACGGTGCGTTCCGCGCGACGCGCCCCGCCAGTTCCAGGGCCCCGTCCAGCGCGCCGCCCGGTGGGGTCAGCACATTGACGAGGCCGTAGTCCTTGCCTTCGGCGGCGGTCAGCGGCTCGCCCGTGAGCAGTACGCGCGAGGCGACGTGGTAAGGAAGGCGGCGCGGCAGCCTGACCAGTCCGCCTGCCGCCGCCACGAGACCGCGCGTGACCTCGGGAAGCCCGAACCGGGCGTCGTCCGCGGCGACGATCAGGTCGCAGGCGAGCACCATCTCGAAGCCGCCGCCGAGCGCCCAGCCTTCGACTGCGGCGATCAGCGGTTTGCGTACCGCCGTGCCCGTGAGCCCGCCGAATCCCCGGCCGGGGAGCACCGGCAGCTCGCCTTTGGCGAATGCCTTCAGGTCCATGCCCGCGCTGAACACCCCGCCCGCGCCGGTGAGCACGCCGACCGACAGTTCCGGGTCGGCGTCGAGCAGGTCGACAGCCGCCGCGAGCTGCAGCGCGGCCTCGTGGTCCATGGCGTTCTTCTGCGCCGGGCGGTTGATGGTGATGGTCAGCACGCCGTCGTGGCGTTCGTGGAGCACCAGGTCGGCCGCTTCGGATGCCGCGCTCATCGCGGGTTCTCCGTTTCCGTCGTGCCGGGGATCGCTCCTTGGGCGCGCAGCTCGGCGATCTCGGCGGGGCCGAATCCCAGCTCGGCGAGGATCTCGTCGTTGTGCTCGCCCAGGTCCGGCGCACGCTTCGCCGGCACCTTCGGCACCCCTCGCAGGTTGAGCGGGCTGCTGATGGTCTCCGTGAGCCCGCTGACTCCCTCCAGCGGCACCACGATGTCGTTCGCGCGCAGCTGCGGGTCCTGCGCGGCCTCCTCCGGGGTCTGAATGAGGCTGTAGGTGACGCGTTCCCGGGCCAGGGCGTCCTTCCAGTGGGCGAAGGGCCGCGCGCGGAACTCGGTGTCGAGCAGCTCGCTCAGCGCGGCGGCGTTCTCGATGACGCCCTCGATGTCGGCGAAACGCGGGTCCTCGAGCAGCTCGGGGCGCCCGATGGCCCGCGTCAGTCCTGGCCAGTGGGGTGGTGATGCGACCAGCATGAACCACTCGTCGTCCGCGGTCCGGTACGGGTTGATGAGCGGGTTCGCCGGCGCCTTCCGGTCGTGCAGCTCGAAGGGGGTGCCGTCGGCGAGGGCGCCGGCCACCAGGGTCCCGGTGGCCCAGACGCCCGTGGCCAGCAGTGACGTCCCGACGTTGGCCCCTTGTCCGGTCCGCTCGCGGTGGTAGAGGGCGGTCGTGATCGCCGCGTAGATGGCGATCGCCGTCGTGTAGTCGCCGCTGCCCCAGACCGGCACGGTCGGCGGGGCGCCCGCGTCGCGGGTGGCGGCCAGCAGGCCGCTGCGCGACCAGTAGGCGGTCAGGTCGAAGCCCGGCTGCCGGGCGTCGGGACCGGTGTCCCCGAAGCCGGTGAGGTCGGCGTAGACGACCCTGGGGTTCCAGCCCGATACCTCGTCGTAGCCGAGGTGCAGCTTCTCGCGCGTGCCGTGCGGGAAGTTGGTGATCACCACGTCGGCCCACTCGACAAGCCGTTCGAGGACCTCGACGGCCGCCGGTGACTTGAGGTCCAGCACCATGCCCCGCTTGTTGCGGTTGGCGAGGTGCCAGCTGTAGTTCGCCTGCGCCTGTGGACTGGGCGGCACGGAACTCAGCCGCCGCTGGGGGTCGCCCGTCCCCGGCGGCTCGATCTTGATGACGTCCGCCCCGAAGTCGGACAGCACGGTGGCTGCGGCCGGTCCCGCGATGAACGAGGACGCGTCGAGGACCTTCAGGCCGGTGAACACTGACAGGCCGGTGAACACTGATTCGGTGGTCATCGTCATCACTTCACGAAGGCGCTCAGGCCGCCGGTGACGGCGCGTCCGACGATGAGGGTCTGGATCTCGCGCGTGCCCTCGTACGAGTAGATGGCCTCGGCGTCTGCGACGAATCGGCCGATGTTGTAGTCGAGGATGATGCCGTTGCCGGCCAGCAGTTCGCGCGCCCATCCCACGGTCTCCCGCATCCGTACGGTGCAGTAGGCCTTCGCCAGCGAGGACTGCTCGTCCCGGTACACCCCGGCATCCTGCAGCTGGGCGAGCCGCGTCACCATCCCGCACGAGGCCGTGGCATTGCCGAGCATCTTCACCAGCAGATCCTGTACCAGCTGGAAGCCGCCGATGGGCCGCCCGAACTGCTCCCGCTGCTTGGCGTACGCCAGGGCGATCTCGTAGGCGCCGAACATGATGCCCACCGCCTGCCACGCCACCCCGCTGCGCGTCCGGCGCAGGATCTCCGCGGTGTCCTTGAACGAATTGGCGTTCTGCAACCGGTTGGCCTCCGGAACGCGGCAGCCCTCGAGCACGATGTCGGCATTCTGCACGATCCGCAGCGCCATCTTGTTCTCGATCTTCGTCGCGGTGAACCCCGGGGTGTCCTTCTCCACGACGAAGCCCAGCACGTGACGGGTCTCGACATCGCGGGCCCAGATGACGACCAGGTCGGCGAATGTCGCGTTTCCGATCCACCGCTTCGCGCCGTCGAGGATCCAGCCGTCGCCGTCGCGGCGCGCGGTCGTCTGCAGGCCGCCGGCCACGTCGGAGCCGCCGTGCGGCTCGGTCAGCCCGAAGGCGCCGATCTTCTCGAAGCGGCTCATCGCCGGCAGCCACCGCCGCCGCTGTTCCTCGGAGCCGCAGGCGAGGACGGTGCCCATGGCCAGACCCGTGTGCACGCCGAAGAACGTCGCCACCGACGCGTCGGCATGTGCGAGTTCCAATGCCATGAGACCCGCGAAGAGGTTGCTCGGCCTGGATTCCTCCGAGTCCGGGTCCGCCCAGCCCACAAGACCGAGCCTCGCGAAGCCCTCGACCAACTGGAAGGGGAACTCGGCCCGGGCCCAGTAGTCGTCGACGATCGGGTCGACGTCGGTGCGGAGGAACTCACGGAGGGACTCGATCTTCTCCCGTTCCGGGCCCGACAGCAGCTCCTCGTAGGCGTAGAAGTCGGCGGGCAGCAGCCCTTTGCCCAGGTACGGACCGGACGGTGTCGGCAAGGTCGTGGCGCCGCTCATGGCAATCTCCCTCAAGCGCTGTGGGCCGTGGCCTGGAGATCCGCGCCCGTCAGCGCACTGGGCGCCCGGCGTTTCGGTTCTGAGCGCGATTAAACGCGGCTCCGGGGCGGGTCCCCCGGATCCGCGCCGCCTGGGGTCGTGGTGTCGCCGCGGACCACCCGAGCGGCCCGTCGCCGAACGTGCGGGAGACAGGCACTCGCATCACACAAGCACTCGGTGGCCGACGTAAGGGCCGGTGAGCGTCCACTCACACCCTCGTTGCTGATGCTCATCGCCGAGCGTCAGGGCAGCACCGGTTCTGAGAGCGTGCGCTGCGGCTGCGGCTGCGGCCGGACCGCGCCGGATCGCCAAAGCACAGCGAGATGTGCGGATCGGAATATCCACCTATCGTTGATGCAGGGTGATTTGGTGCGAAAGGGTGAACTATGCGCGCCGAGGACGTCGTGCATGCAACAAGCACGCCGCTGGATGCCCCAGCCTTCCCGAGAGGCCCGTACTGGTTCACGGACCGCGAGTATCTGAGGATCACCTACCGGACGGATCCGCGCGCCCTGGAGAAGGTGGTACCTGAGCCGCTGCGGGTGGTGGAGCCGCTGGTCTGCTACGAGGTCATGCGGATGCCCGACACGACTGGTCTCGGCGACTACACCGAGTCGGGGCAGCTCGCCGTCGTCGAGTTCGACGGTGTGGCCGGGGAGTACAACCTCTCGATGTACGTCGACAACTTCCCGGCCATTGCCAGTGGACGTGACATCAGCGCCTACCCGAAGAAGGTCGGCAAGCCTCGGCTGTTCGTGGACAGCGACACCCTCGTCGGCAGCCTTGACTTCGGCTCCCTTCCGGTCGCGCGGGCGACGATGGGCTACAAGCACGCACCGCTCGACGCCGACGAGGCCCGGCAGGGAGTCACGCAGCCGACGTTCATGCTCAAGAAGCTGCCGAACTACGACGGTACGCCGCGCATCTGCGAACTCATCCGCTCGCAGATCACCGACATCACCGTCAAGGGCTCCTGGAGTGGCCCGGCTCGGCTGCAGCTCTTCGCCCATGCGCTGGCCCCGCTCGCAGACCTGCCGGTCCTGGAGATCGTCTCCGCCTCTCATGTCCTCACCGACCTCAGGCTCGGCCCGGGCGAAGTCATTCACGACTACCTGGCCTGACCTCGCAACGTCGGCCACCGAAGGGATTGCCATGCCCGAGAGCCCCGGCGTTGCCGGAATCCGGAGCGCCGCCGTGGTCGGGGGAGGTGTCATCGGCGCGTCATGGGCGGCACTGTTCCTGGCCCGCGGCCTGTCCGTCACGGTCAGCGACCCGCAGCCCGGCGTCGACGAGGCCGTACGCAGGACCATCGCGGAGGCATCACCGGCGCTCCAGGCGCTGGGGCTGGACACGTCCAAGCTCACCACGGACCTGTCCTTCGAACCGGATCTCGCCGCCGCCGTCCGTACGGCCGGCATGGTGCAGGAGAACGGCCCGGAGCGGCTGGAGGTCAAACACGAGATGTGGCGCGTCATCGAGGCCAACGCGCCTGCCGACGCCCTGTTCACCAGTTCCACCTCCGGCATCCCCGCCACCGAGATCGCCACGGTCCTCAAAGCCCCGGAGCGACTCGTCATCGGGCACCCCTTCAACCCGCCGCATCTGGTCCCGCTGGTCGAAGTGGTACCGGGCGGCCGGACGTCGACGGAGACGATCGAGCGGGCCCGAGCCTTCTACCTCGCCCTGGGCAAGCGTCCCCAGGTGCTGCGCAAAGAGGTACCCGGTTTCGTGGCGAACCGGTTGCAGGCGGCGATGTTCCGCGAGTGCGTGCACCTGGTGAGCGAAGGCGTGGTCACCATGCAGGAACTGGACGACATCGTCACGTCGTCCATCGGCCAGCGCTGGGCCGGCACCGGCCCCTTCCGCAGCTTCCACCTCGGCGGCGGCGAGGGCGGCCTCGCCCACTTCATGGACCACCTCGGGGTCGGCATGGAGCGCCGTTGGGCCGCGATGGTCAAGGAGGACGTCGCATTCGACGAATCCACCAAGCAGCTGCTGAACGAGCAGGCCAAGGAATTCGGCGGCACGATCGATGAACTCGCCACCGAACGCGACCGCGCGCAGATCGCCGTCATGCGTGCCCTCGGCGACGGCTGAGCCGACAGGTGAACCGAGACGCCGGCTCGCCCCGGCCACCGTCCAACACCTGAGAACCCGTAAAGCTGGTCCCTCATGAGCGTTGAAGAACTCACCGACCGCATTCAGCACAACATCGACAACCCGCTCACCGACGACGGCGGCTTCGACATCCACGAAGCCCTGCGCGCAGTACTCGCCTCAGTGGACCTGCGCCCCGAGGACACCGACGGAAAGATCACCTTCCTCGGCCGCGACCCGGTCGTCCCGAGCATCATGCGCCTCGGCGCGGTGCCCTCACTGGGCATGACGGCGAAGTCGGTCGCCCTGGCTGCCCTCTGGCGACACCGCGGCGGAGAGGGCCAGGACATCACGATGGATCTGCGCAAGGCCCCGCATCGGCTGTGCCCCTTCTACGACAAGAAGTGGGAGCTGCTCAACGGCTACCCCGGTGGCACCCCGTCAGACCCGACGAACCCCCTGGGCTTCAACTTCTACCAAGCGCGCGACGGCCACTGGGTGATGCCGTTGAACCCCTACCCAAAGATCAAGAACAGCGTCTACAAGCTGCTCCGTGCCTGGCCCGAGCAGCAGGCCATCGCCGATGCCGTTGCCAAATGGAACGCCGAGGAGCTGGAGAAGGCCGGTGATGAGATCGGTGTGGTGATGCCCATGCTCCGCACCACAGCGGAGTTCCTCCGCGAGCCGGAATGCGAGTACATCGCCCGAGAGCCCCTGGTGAAGATCGAGAAGATCGGCGACAGCGAGCCTGAACCTCTGACCTCCTCGGTGGACCAGCCGCTGTCAGGAGTACGCGCTCTGGGCATGAGCCACATCATCGCCGGCGCAGGCGTCGGCCGGGACCTGGCCCAACACGGCGCGGATGTGCTGAACATCTGGCGGCCCAACGAACTGGAACACGACATCACGTACAACAGCGCGAACGTCGGCGTCCGCTCCGTCACCATCGACCCCTATGGTCCGGAAGGGCGGGCGCAGATCCGCAGGCTGCTGCGCGATGCCGACATCTTCTACGCCAACCGCCGCCCCGGCTATCTGGAGAAAGTCGGCATGAACGCCGAGGAGGCGGTGGAGATCCGTCCTGGCATCATCCACCTCAACTTCGCCCTGGTCGGCGGCGCGGGCCCCTGGGCCACACGCGTCGGCTTTGACCAGACGGCTGGTGCGCTCACCGGAATCATGCTCATGGAGGGCGAGGACGGCATCGCCGCCAAGGCCACCAGCACGCCGGCACTGCCGTACATCAGCGTCGTCAACGACTATGTCCTGGCCTGGCTGGGCAGCACCGGGGTCATCGCCGCGCTCATGCGCCGCGCCACCGAGGGCGGCAGCTACCGCGTCACCCTCAACCTCACCCGCATCGCCACGTGGATCCTCAGCCTCGGAGTCTTCGACCGCGACTACGCCCATGAGGTCTCGCTCAACCCCGACCCGGAGTCCCCCCACGCCTACCTGGACCCGGACACCTTCAGCGCCGACACCCCCTGCGGCCACTACCAGGGCGTCACCGACCAGGTGGTCATGTCCAAGACCCCAGGCCACTTCCGGGACATCCTGCTCCCTCGCGGCAGCAGCGCACCGGTCTGGCTCCCGCGCTACAGCTGACCACGCCGACAGCAAGCCCGGGGCAGACGCGTCTGACCCGGACTTACGACATTCCGGTGCGCTGCGGGAACCTCCCGGGTGTCCCGAACGGCGACCATCGTTCCGAAGCGCGTGCCGATCCACCCGATCGTCTCGACATTCCAGTCCAGCGGCCGGGCCACCCTGCGCATCGCTGCCCGGATCAGTTCGACTCCGCCGAGCCCGCCAGCTACCTCGTCGTCCAGATTCACCTGGTAGGAGCCGCCGAAACCGCCAGCCCCCTCGGGGCAGGAGCGGCGCAGCAACGGAACCAGGACCTCGGCCATGGCGATGCAGCGCGGGTCCTTCGCATAGGAAACCATCGGTCCCGTCATCGGCGGCCGCGATCTCCACCACGGCCAGCCCCGGCACCGCGACGTGCGCGTCGTTGAACGGACTCATACAGCTGCTCGACTCGCTGACGTGGCACCTGGAGCCGGTGCGTCTGAAAGACGTGGGGGACCTGCCCGACGGTGGACACGATGGACACGGCATGAGCGCTAGTGGCGGCCGGTCAGGAACACCGAGCGGAGTTTGAGGCGGTCCGTGGCGGGGTTTCCGTGGGGCCTCAGCGTCCAGGAATCGCCCGTGCAGTCCGGCTCAGTGAAGACGATCACCCACTCGTCGGTGTCGTTGTGCGGGGCGAACGCGGGCTCGGAGGAGCCCGGGTCGGCGACCTCCGGCAGAGTGATGCAACCGGGACTTGCCGGGTCATGGAGGGTGGCCGACTGAGGAGTGCCGTCCAGACCGGCGAACTTGTAGGAGAAGTCACCGGTGGCGGCGCTCGCGGACATCGGGACGGCCACCACGAGGGCAAGCGCGCCGAAGGCCGCGACGACAGCCGTACGAAGACGCATGGGGAACTCCTTTGCACAGGTCACGGGTATGCAGGTCCAGCCTGCCCCGGTGACCGCCCCCTTCTGGCGCCTGTCACTCCAACGAGGTGGGCAGGAACGATCCGCTCCTGCTCCGTGTGGGGGACAGACACTGCCGGACCCGCGACACGATCCCGGCAGCCGTGCTCCCCGAGCGCAGCCGACGCCGTCGTCTTGGAGGCCCTGCCGAGCAGTGCTGCCGGGCCGACCATCACGTGCTGCCCGAACCGGGACCGTGCCCGGTCGACGACGTCCTCCGCCGCCGGCCGGGCTCCCGCCCCGCGACAGCTGCTCGGTGACCTGCCAGGAACCGATGAGGTCCGCGGCGCGCACCGCCAGGCCGGTGAGCCGGGCGCGCTGCAGGCCGGGAGCAGCGGCGACCCTCTCCAGGTCCATGAAGGGAACTGCGGGATGGCGGCTCGGCGCCGTCACCGTGAGATCGGCCGCGACGAAGCCCGCCAGCTTCTCGAGGGGTCGGAGGCGTGTCGCATCAGCCACCCCGGCACCCGGCTCCACTGCATTGACTCAGGCGCCCCGCGGGCGGTGCACGTACCTGGCCCGCCGCAACAGGTGTGCGCGTGCGGAACCCGCGTCCGTGCCGGTCGACGGCCCCGGAGCATGGCGCGGACGGCGTCGACGTGGGGCCGGATGAACTCCTGAACCCCGTGCTCGGCCCGGGCGTGCTCCTCGTCAATCAGGACCCGTCGTACGCACAGCTCGGTGATCTCGACTTCGTACGAGCGGTAGTCGTCGGCGGGCCGGGACAGCGGGACGGATTGCGGCGGGGGAGCGGGGGATGATGCTGGAGCGATCTGTGGTGGCGCTCTTCCAGCCGGTCTTGCCGTCCTTGGCGCACTGCAGGGTGACGGCGGGCTTGGCGGGCCATGTGGCGCTGCGCGTCTTCGTAGTAGACGTAGCCGGAGACCTTCAGGAATGCGTCGTCGTTGAGGTTCGCGCTCATGCTGGTGTGGGTGGCGTACGCGACGTGCAGGCTGAAGGGTTCGGTGGCGATCTGCTGGAAGGGCATGCCGCTGGTGCCGGCGACGAGTTCGGCGCTCGGGGCGGGGTGGCGTCCTGTAGATCGACGGTCACCCGGTAGTCGCCGAGTTCCGTCAGGTGGACCGGCGCCCGCCAGACTCCGGACCGGGCGTCCTGGCCCGAGTACTGGGCGAAGTCCTCGGTCGAGCCGGCTTCCGGGCTCCCGTCCGGTGCGTTCAGCGGATAGGTCGGTACGTGGGTGTGCCGCACGATCGCCCCGCGAACTCAGCAGGCGCTCGACCGGAGCGCTTCGGTCGAGCGCCTGAACGAGCTCCAGTGGTCAGTCGAGTTGGCTGATGGTGGGGTTGTCACCGGTCGCGGCTGCGTCCGCGGGGGACAGGGCGGTGTTGTAGATGTGGATGTCATACGCCGACGGTAAGGCCCCGTAGAGGGCATGCCGTGGGTCTCCTTCTCTGCGGCCCCGCGGTGAAGGGGACCCGGACGCCCTGATGCACCATCCGCGATCGTGAGCAGGTCGGCTGGCTTCGACCGTGGACGCGATCGGCGGGGGATCGGACAGCCGATCATGCCAAGGTGACGTCCATGCCGCCCTCGGCCAGGGTTTCAAGGACTGTGGTGAACAAATCGTAGGGCTGGCCGTCCGGTGTGAGGGCGTGGGACAGGTGCTCGCGCGCGGTCGCAGCATCTCGCCAGAGCAAGCTGGCGGGGGCGGTGTAGCCGAAGGCGCCGCGCAGGCAATCGTCGAGGGCGGCGAGGCAGCCGCCGAAGTAGCCGCCGGGTCCGTTGACCGCCTCGCCGAGCGCCAGATAGAGAGCTGGTTCGTCGGTGATGTACCGGCCGTCGAGTTCGTAGGCGTGACCGGCCGGCCGGTCACGGTGGGATCGTCGGCAGCCCCGCTCGCGTACAAGGTCACGCCAGGCCCCGCGGCGGCGGGTGTCGAGGCCGGCCCAGGTGTTCACGGCGGCCGGTGGTCCGGCGAACCACCGCTCCCAGATCGACCGGGCATATTCGGGGACCGGTGTGAAGCGGCCTCCGTCGAGCTCAAGGTCGATCAGGTCCTCTCGGCAGGGGGATGGGCGCCAGGCGCTGATCGTGGTCCACAGCAGCCGATCGGTGAGCAGTTCCCCTCGGCCGTCCCGTATCTCCAGCGCGGCCTCCTCCAGATCCAGGGCCCGCCGGGTGCCCTTCGCCAGTGCCGCCCGGAGCCGATCACTCGGCGCGAGCCCTCGCAGGACCATCGGTGCAGGTATCTGCTCGGGCGACATGATGCGGGTGAACTCCTGGCAGGAGCCCAGCCAGCGATGCCCGTCGTGCACGCGAACGCGCCCCCTGTACCCCTCGGGCGGGCCTTCGTAGTCGTCCAGGCCGGTAAGCGCCAGACTGTCCGTCCCGACGGGCTGCCCCGAACTCTCCGCGTCCTCCAGCAGCCAGGCATCGCATGCCTCATCTTCCGGCACCAGCCACACCCGGCTGCCGACCCAGCCGAACACGCCGGATCCCTCCGGAACCCAGCCGAACAACTCGTACGTCCCGCGCCGGCATTCCCCGAACAGCCCCTCCACCTCGGCACAGACGCCCCAGACATGGCCGTGTTCCGCCTCGGTCAGCGCGTACGACACGCTCCCGCGCCGCTTCTCGTCCTCATGCACAGCGGAAATCATGCCCTGGCCACGTTCGGACGAAGGCCAGGATCTTTGATGGCGTACCTGGCAGGAATACCTCGTGCCTGACGCCCGAAGGCTCCTGCCGGTACCCGACCACCTGAGCGACTCCACCGCCTGCCAACTCGGCGTCAACGCGCTGATCGCGCTGCTCCTCGTGACGCGCGAATTCGACGCGCAGCCGGGCGAATGGGGGAGTGGCATGGACGGCAGCTACCGGCCAGGCTGGAAAGGAGTGACAACGCAGCCTCATGCTCAGCCGTGACCTGTGCTCTCGCAATCGGACCAGAGCCGTCGACGCGCGTGCCGCCCGCTGGGTGAGGAGACTGGGAGTGGCAGAAGGAGGCAGGGATGAGTCAGGTGGCGCTTTGTGTCCGCTTCACGCTGCGTGACGGTGCTGGTGAAGCGTTCGACGAACTGGTCCGGGATGCCGTCGAGGGGGTCCTCGAACACGAGCCGGGCACCTTGGTGTACGCCTGCAGTGAAGTCGACGGAGCACCGAACCAGCGGCTCTTCTTCGAGCTGTACGCCGACCGAGCCGCCTTCGAGGAACACGCACGTCAGCCCCACGTCCGTCACTTGCTCAGCCAGAGCGAGCAGTACGCAGAGAAGACGGAGATCGACCACCTACGGCCGTACGCCGGGAAGTACCCGGCCGCGGCCGGATAGCGCGTTCAATCCTGTACCGGTGCAATTCTGTACCGGTGCAATCCTGTACCGACCGTGTGCCTCGGGCACGCGAAGCGGACTCGGGCACAAGGCGTGACGCCTCCCGGCCCGGCACCACTGTGAGCAGACCGGGACCGCCCCCCGCCAAGTAGGGCCGGGACGAGGAGGAACCATGGCCGAAACCTACGATCCTCGCCACACGGCCGTCCTGCTGGTCGACCCCTACAACGACTTCCTCTCGGAGGGAGGCAAGGTCTGGCCCCGCCTGGAACCCGTGGCCCGCAGCGTCGATCTTCTGGACCATCTCCGGTCTGTGGTCGCCGCCGCCCGCGAAAACGGTGTGCGCGTGGTCTTCGTACCGCACCGCCGTTGGGAGCCGGGCGACTACGAGTCGTGGGACCATCCGACCCCCTCGCAGCGGAAGATCCAGGAGTTCCACCACTTCGCCCGGGGCTCGTGGGGCGGGGAGTTCCACCCTGACTTCCAGCCGCAGCCGAGCGAGGTCGTCGTACACGAACACTGGGGATCGAGCGGGTTCGCCAACACGGACCTGGACATGCAGCTCAAGCAGCACGGCATCACTCACGTCGTTGTCGTCGGCGTCCTGGCCAACACCTGCATCGAGGCCACCGCCCGCTACGCCATGGAGCTCGGCTACCACGTCACGCTGGTCACCGACGCCACCGCGGCCCTCAGCCCCGAGATGATGCACGCCGCTCACCGACTCAACGGCCCCACCTACGCCCAAGCCATCGTCACGACAGACCGACTCACCGCCGCACTCGGCCCACGGTGAACACCGTGGGACGGCTGACTCGCACCACCCTGGCTGCCGACGGGCGAAGGTGACGCCACCGTGATGCACGGTTCGGGGCCCGGCGTCACCGAGCCGGCGAGTGGCCAGCACCCCTGTCACAGGAGAGCCGTGGACGGCGGCCCATCGGCCCATCAGACGGTAGTCGCTGATCGTCAAGCTCAGGGCGGGGCGGCTGGGTAGCGGGTCGTGCGGAAGTCACCCCGCACGGCGACGTCAGGATGCGGTCGGATGCCACTCAGAGGGCAGTAGCACTCCGGTCGGAAGAGGCCGTCCGTTCAGCGGGGCGAGGCCGGATGGTGCTACACCGCTGGCACGACGAAGGTCGACCGTACGGCGCTCGGGGTCAACGGCGGCTCACAACCCGGGATCATCGAACTGGTCGAGGTCGAACTGGTCGAGAAGGAAGTCGACCGGTGCGACGCCCGAGGCGGCGTTTTCGCCGTCGTGAAGAAGCTGCTCCGTCCAGATGACCTTGCCACGGGTCGTGTACCGCGTTCCCCATCGCTGCGCGAACTGCGCCACCAGAAAGAGCCCCCGCCCGCCTTCGTCCGTGGTCGCCGCCCGCCGCAGGCGCGGCGAGGTACCGCTGCCGTCCGAGACCTCGCAGATCAGACAGCGTCCGTGCAACAGCCGCACGCCGACCGGCGGCGAGCCGTACCGGATCGCGTTCGTGACCAACTCGCTGACGATCAGTTCCGTGGCGAATCCGGTCTCCTCCAGCCCCCACTTCAGCAACGTCTCCCTGCAGCGCGCCCGCGCCCAGGGAACCAACGCCGGATCGGGCGGCACGTCCCACTCGGCCACGCGCGAGGGCGGGAACATTCGGGTACGTGCCGTCAGCAGCGCGATGTCGTCGGAGGGGCGTGACGGCTTCAGCGCGTCGATCACCGCCTGACACGTCTCCTCCGGAGTGCGTTTCCCGGCCCCGGCCAAAGACCGGCGCAGCCTCTCCATCCCGACGTCGAAGTCGTGGGCGCGGTTCTCCACCAGGCCGTCGGTGTACAGCACCAGTTGCGAACCCTCCGGCAGGGGCACCTCGGCGCTCTCGAAGGGGTAGCCGCCCAGGCCGAGGGGCGCCGAGACCGGCACACCAAGGCAGGTGACAGTCCCGTCCGGGCGCACCACCAACGGTTCCGGGTGTCCCGCACGGGCCGTCGTGCAGGTCCCCGCCACCGGGTCGTAAACCGCGTACAGACAGGTCGCTCCGGTCACTCCCTCCCCCTCCTGGCCATCCACGGCATCACCCCTGTTCTTCTCGTTGTCCATGCGCACGACTAGGTCGTCCAGGTTCCCGAGCACCTCGTCCACGGGCAGGTCCAGGGTGGAGAAGTTGTGCACAGCGGTGCGCAGCCGACCCATCGTCGCCGCCGCGTGCAGCCCGTGACCGACGACGTCACCCATCACCAGGGCCACGCGCGCGCCCGGAAGCGGGATGACGTCGAACCAGTCCCCGCCCACCCCCGCCTCCGAGGGCAGATACCGCCAGGCCACCTCCAGCGCGTCCTGCTCCGGCTGTCCACGCGGCAGCAGACTGCGCTGCAGCGCCACCGCCATCGTGTGCTCCCGGGTGAACCGCCGGGCGTTGTCGATGGCTACCGCCGCCCGTACGGCCAGTTCCTCCGCGAAGGCGAGATCCTCCGGCTCGAACGCAGGAGAATCCGCCGTCCGGTAGAAGTTCGCCACGCCCAGCGGTACGTTCCGCGCCCGCAGCGGCACGGCCACCAGCGACCGCAGCCCGCCCTCCAGGGCCTTCCGGGCGCGCTCCGGGTCCTGTTCCCGCCAGCCGTCTGACCGGCGCAGGTCCGTCTCCAGCATCCCCCGCCCCTCCTGCAGCGTCCGCATCTGCGGGGTGCGGGGTGAGAACGCGATCACTTCGTCCAGCCGGTATACCGGCATCATCCGCTGTTCGCCGCCGATCGCCGCCCGGCGCAGATGCCGCCAGCCCTCCGCCGTCGGCTCCCACCCCCGCAGCACCGCGTCGAGCAGATCCACCGTCACGAGGTCGGCGAACTGTGGCGCCGCCACGTCGGCCAGCTCCTGGGCCGTACGCCTCACATCCAGCGTCGTCCCGATCCGCACCCCGGCCTCGTACAGCAGCTTCAGCCGCTCCCGCGAGACCTCGGCCCGACCCGAGATCTCCGCCAGCTCCGTGGTGTCCCGGAGGGTCACCACGCTGCCTCCCCGGTCGCCCTGCGGGTACGTCGGCCGTTTGTTGACCGCCAGCAGTCGGTCCCCGGCGCGACGCACCTCGTCGGTGACCTCCTCCCGCGACGACAGCAGGCTCATGACCGGCTCCGACAGTCCCAGCTCCCGCACCGAGCGCCCCCGCACGTCAGCCGGCAGTCCGAGAAGCCGCGTCGCCTCGTCGTTCGCCAACAGCAGCCGTCCGTCGGCGCCGGTGATCAGCACCCCTTCCCGCACCGCGTGCAGGACCGCTTCGTGGTGCTCGTACAGCTGTGCCAGCTCCGCCGGAGCCAGGCCAAAGGTCTGCCGCCGCAGCCGCCGGGACACCTGGGTCGTTCCCGTCATGGCCAGCGCCAGCGCGACCGCGCCGCTGGCCAAGATGATCGGCAGCTGCGGCAGCCACAGCCCCGCCACGTTCTTGACTGTGATTCCGGCGGAGACCAGGCCGACCACCTTGCCGCGCGAGTCGGTCACCGGGACCACCGCCTGCACGTCCGTCCCCTTGCCCGCGGGCAGAGGCGGCCCGCCGGCCTGCTCGATGACGGTACGGCCCTTCAGCGCCGGTGCGATGGCGCCGACGAACTTCTTCCCGATCTCCTGCGGATAGGGGTACGTGTAACGAATCCCCTCCGTGCTCATGACGACGACGAAATCCATGCCTGTGCGCTTGCGCGCCGCCTCGGCCCGCGGCTGGAGCACCGCCGAGGGGTCCCGGCTCTGCAGTGCCGCGGCCACGCCAGGGGCACTCGCGAACGACTGGGCCGCGATGACCGACTCCCGTCGCCCCTGCTGCAGAGCGTCACTCGCCGCCTGGAGCACCATGCCCACCACCGCGGCCACCACCAGCACGACCACGATGGCGACCTGGAGGAGGAACACCTGACCTGCCGCACTGCGCAGGTCCATCCGGGAAGCTCGACCTTTGCGCGAGCGTCCGACGTGCGGATGACGTTCCGGGCTCAGAGGGCGTTCGGAGAATGCCTCCATACACCCTTGATAACACCACTGTGGGCAAGCCGACGCCGATCGAATCCGTCGCGCGGCTGCCGCGTCCCAGCAGCGGAGGGCGTCGGTGCAGGAAGGAACGAGCCGAGCGGGAGCAGGGCGTCGAGAGCAGATGCCGGCCGGCGCGGCAGGCGTGGGTGTGCTGCTGACCGTCCGGGCTGCGGCGGTGATGTGCTGCGCGGCGAGCCGTGCGCCCCCGTCCAGGCCGCCCCCGTGGTGATTGCGTCCCTGGAAAACGCGGGCCGGCTCGCGGTCGGCGGCATCGCATGCGCGACTCGGCAGGGGCCAGGAGCCTGTCGCCGCGCAGGGCGCGCCGCATCGCTAGTGCGGTCGCCTCCTCACCGGGAGCAGACGCAGCCGTAACACGGGTTCCAGCCACCTACGGGGAGCGCTCAGGAGTCCCGTGGCGCCTACGGCGGACGGCGACGGCCGCGACGTCGTCATCATGGGCTACGGAGGCTGTTCAGCCCGTTGCCGCCGGCTGGGCCGTGGGGTGACCGTGCTCGGACTGCGGGGAGACGACGAACCGAGCGGCGGGCTCATCGGCTACAGCAGCGGCGATGCGAGCGATCATGTCGTCTGTCATGGGAGGCAGGTCGTCCAGAGGAAACCAGCGGGTGGCAGTGTTCTCGCCGTCGGCTGGATACGGGTCACCGGACTGCCAGCTGAGCCGGAACACCAAGTCGAGATACTGCGTCTGGTCTCCGTTGTCATAGACCACCGGATCGGTGACATTCACCATCGCCAGCCGCTCAGGAACCACCTCGACTCCGGTCTCCTCCAGTACTTCCCGGACCGCGGCGTCCGCTGGCTGCTCTCCAGGGTCGATGATGCCAGTCACTGCGGTCCACCGGCCGCTGTCCGCGCGTTGCGCCAGCAGGACACGTCCTTCCCTGAGGACCACCGCGGTCACCCCTGACAGCCACAGCGGGTCGTTCCCGATCTTCTCTCGCAGCGCGAGGATGAAATCTGGTGTCGCCATACAGGCCAGGATAGGAAGCCCTTGCTCACACATCGCCCGGTTCCCAAAACCTGCTCACCCTGCGGACGTTGACGGATTGCCCGGCCCTACCGGCTGATGGACGCGGCCGCGCTCCAGCGCGGACGGCTGACCGGACTGGTCTTGAAGGCCGAGGACCTGGCCAAGGCCGGACAGGTCACGGTACAGATCAGCCTCACGGAACAGATCAGCCTCACGGAACAGATCACCCTGGACCAGTCCCGCGAGGCCCGCCTGGTCGCGGAGAACGCCGTCGACCGGGTCCGCGCCCGGTTCGGCGCCCGGGTCATCGGCCCGGCCACCATCTACCGGCGCGCCTCGTGACCCCCACAGGCCCCTTTCTGCCGGGCCCGGCCGGTCGCTGGGTGCTGCTCGATCCGCGTGTGCCCACCCCCGGCTGGGCCGAGCGCCTCCCGCACTGGCCCTACCTCCAGGATGTCGACGCCGCGCTCGCCCAGCGGCACCTCGCCCCCGGCGCCGTCCGCGCCTACTCCACCGGCCCGACCGCCGGGGCCGGCGGCCGGATGCGCCTCACCCTCACCTGAGACGCCAGCCGCAGACCAAGACCCATCACCATCCGCTTCCGAACGAGGGTGGGCCTGTGCCCACTGCCCCGCCAATCCGCGGATCCCCACCCGCATCAGGTCGATCAGCCCGCTCCAGCGGGTCTTCGCCCGCCCTGAGGACGTGGCCGACGCAGCGGAAGCGATCGTCCGCGAACGGCGTCTCTCTGTCGGTTATTTGGGCGCGGAATGGGACGGGAGCACGCTGGTACGGACGGCCATCTCATCGTTGCGTCCCTGATCGCCCGCAGGACATTGAGACGGCGCCGATGCCGCGGCGGAAGGGCAAGCTGCCGCCAGGAGCACCGAATCCTGTGACGGGGAAGCCGACTGTGGGGCTGGACATCGCCGGCCGGGAGGGCACCGGACCCCTGCGGCCCGACTGATCGGCTTCCCTGACAGTTCACCTACGAGTGCTGAGGGCGCGGTTTGGCCTTGGTGGCGTGGCGGGCGGCCTTGTAGGTCTCGGGGAGGAAGCGGTGTTCGATGGCGGTGCGCTTGGTGGCGGTGTCGCCGCCGACTACCTCGGCGCGTCCGTTCATCAGGGCGAGGAAGCCTTGGCGGGCGACTTCCTTTCGGCTGTTCTTCTTCATGTCGGGGCCGAAGGCGGTGTTGTTCATGCCGGCGCTGGCGTGGAAGTTGCTGTCCGTGGCGCCGGGCATGAGGCAGGTGACGGTGACGCCGTGTTCCTTGAGTTCCTCGCGGAGTCCGAGGGCGAACATGCGGGTGAAGGCGCGGGAGGGCCCGTACACGGTCTCGTAGGGCGTGGGCAGGGTCGCCGACAGCGACGAGGTGATCAGGATGCGGCCGCGGTGGTTGCCGGCCATGTGCCGGGCGACGTGTTTGGCCAGGTGGACGACGGAGGCCACGTTCAGCTGGATGAGGGAGAGTTCGTCGTCGAGGTCGGTGTCGAGGAAGGCGCCGCCGATGCTGCGGCCGGCGTTGAGGACCGCGGCATCCAGCGGCCGACCGGTTTCCTGCACCGCCCGCCACACCGCCTCGACGCCCTCGCTCTGGGAGAGGTCGGCGCGTACGGGATTCACGCGCACGCCGTGCCGCGCGAAGTCGGCCGCGGCTTCGTCGGTGTGCTCGCTGCGGCCGGTGACGATCAGGTCGAAGCCGTTGATGGCGAAGAGCTTCGCGAGTTCGTAGCCGATGCCCGCGGAGGCCCCGGTCACCAGGGCGAGCGGACGGTGAGAGGAGGCGGCGCTGCTCATGCGAGGTGCTCCGTTTCCGTGTGGGGCTGGGGGTGAATTCACCAGTCCTGGCGGGTGGGGTGGATGACGATGTCGTTGACGGTGACGTCGGCGGGCTGGTCGAGGGCGTACACGACGGCGTCGGCCACGCGGGCGGGGTGGATGGCGCCCTGGTTGAGGTCCTGGGCGATCTGCCTGCCCTCGGTGTGGGAGACCTTGTCCGCCCAGCCGGTGTCGATGACGCCCGGGCTGATCATGGATACCTGGATGCCGTGTGTGATGCCGACTTCCTGGCGGAGGCTGTCGGTGATGCCGCGGATGAAGAACTTGGTGGCGCTGTAGACGCCACTGGCGGCCCCGACGCGGATGCCGGCCACCGAGCTCAGGTTGAGAATGTGGCCCGACTGGCGGGTGATCATGCCGGGGAGGGCGGCGCTGATGGCGTGCAGGTAGCCACGGAGGTTGGTGTCGATCATCTTGTCCCAGTCGTCGACGGCACGGTCGGACCACTTGGAGAAGAGCATCAGGCCGGCGTTGTTGACCAGGTGGTCGACGGGGCCGTACTCGCTCGCGGCGAACTCCATCAAGCCCTCGACGTCGTCGAGGCGGGTGACGTCGGTGATGCGGGCGGTGGCGGTGCCCCCGGCGTCGCGGATCTCGGTGACCAGGGCGTTGAGCTTTTCGGCGTTGCGCGCCGCGAGGACGACGCGGGCTCCTTGCGCGGCCAGGGCCCGGGCGCTGGCCGCGCCGATGCCAGACGAGGCGCCGGTGATGACGCTGACCCGGCCCTGGAGGTGGTTGTCGCGGCGGTCTGCCATGGTGACTGTCTCCTTGACGCATAGCGGCGTTCTGGCGGTGAGTGCGCGGGTATCGAAGTCGAGGAACAAGTTGGCCGGGGAGCGCCAGGGCGGCGGCGCAGGGCCGGTGACAGGCCGTACGACGCTGTCACCGGCCGGCCCGCCCCGGCTTGAGGTCAGGCGTCGAAGTCGGCCGACTTCGTCAGTGCCTCGTTCGCGCGGATCTCGGCGAGCATCGACTCCAGGTGGTCGATCGCCATGCCGTACGCCGGGGCGCCCAGCAGCAGGCGCAGGGGGTGAGTGTCGTCGGCGAGGGCGGTGATGATCGCGCGGGCGGCGGCGTGCGGGTCGCCCGGCTCCTTGCCGGTGTCCGCGCGGAACGCGGCACGCTGTGCGCCGACCGTGTCGGCGTAGTCGGCGATCTCCCGCTCGGGCAGTGTCTCGTTGGCGGACCGGCCGGCCCAGTCGGTGCGGAAGGGGCCCGGCTCGACGAGCAGCGTGGTGATGCCCAGCGGGGCGACCTCCTGGCGCAGGGCGTCGGTCAGGCCCTCGACGGCGAACTTGGTGGCGGCGTAGTAGCCGACAGCAGGGAAGGCCCGCAGCCCTCCGATGGAGGAGAAGTTCACGATCGTCCCGGAGCGGCGCGCGCGCATGCCCGGCAGGACGGCACGGATGACGTCGGACAGGCCGAAGACGTTGATGTCGAAGATCCGGCGGATCTCGTCGTCGGTGCTCTCCTCCACGGCGGCGAAGTACCCGATGCCGGCGTTGTTGACCAGCACGTCGATGCCGCCGAAGTGCTTCTCCGCAGCTCCGACGGCTTCCTTGACCTGCGTGGGGTCGGTGACGTCGAGGGGCAGGGCGAGCGCCTGGTCGTCGTCCTCGACGAGATCCTCGATCTGGGCGACGTTGCGGGCGGTGACGACCGCCCTGTGGCCGGCGGCGAGAACCTCCTGGGCCAGGGCACGGCCGAAGCCGGTCGAGCAGCCGGTGATGAACCAGACCTTCTGCGAAGCAGTCACGATGCGGATCTCCCTCAGAACGGGCGCACCCCTCCCACGGCGATCACGGCGATCACGGCGATCACGGCGGGTGACGGTGACGGGGGTGCTGTGTACGGGGTGAAGCGGCGCCCGCCCCGGCCTGTGCCATACGCACGGCAGGCGGGCCGCGGACCTGGAAAAGGTCGCTGCGATGGCCGCCCCACCATTCATGCACGCCGAAAAGCGCCTGGCCAAGCCATGAACGGGGGCCAGTGCTGCCGGGGAAAAACCTTCCCCCCCACGTCAGTGGAGCCCCGCCGCGAGCCGGGGAACACTGGCAGCCATGGCGAACAATGCCGAGGAGATCAAGAAGTTCCTGCGCACCCGGCGTGACGCGGTCCGACCCTCGCAGGTCGGCCTGGCGAACTACCCGGGCCGACGGGTACCCGGCCTGCGCCGCGAGGAGGTCGCGCAGCTCGCCGGGGTCAGCGTGGACTACTACACCCGCCTGGAGCAGGGACGGCTCACCAGTGCCTCCGAGGGCGTCATCCTCTCCATCGCCGAGGCCCTGCGGCTCACCCAGGCCGAGACCCAGTACCTGCGCGACCTGCTGCGTCCCCAGCCCCGCCGCGGCGCGGAAGCGGCGCCGTCGCAGCAGGTGCGGCCGGAGCTGCTGCGCATGCTCAACGGCCTGCACGACCAGCCCGCCTTCGTCCTGGGCCGCCGCAACGAGGTCCTGGCCTCCAACGACCTCCTCGACGCCCTGTTCACCCCGTTCAACCACCGGCCGCCCGGCGACCGCAACCTGCTGCGCTGGATGCTCCTCGACCCCGCCGCACGCTCCCTCTACCTCGACTGGGCGCAGGTCACCTCCGAGGTCGTCGGCGTGCTGCGCGCCGAGGCCGGCCGCAACCCCGACGACCCTCAGATCGCCGCCTTCGTCGCCGAACTTCGCTCGGTGTCCCCCGAATTCCGCACCTGGTGGGCCGAGCGGACCGTGGTCGAACGCACCTGGGGCAGCAAACGGTTCGACCACCCCGTCGTCGGCCGCCTCGACATCACCTACGAAGCCCTCTCCCTGCCGGGCGACCCCGACCAGATCCTCTTCGTCTACGCCGGAAAGACCGACGACGACCTCGAGAAACTGCGCATCCTCGCCAGCTGGTACGCCCAGTCCACCACCCGCCCCGCCACCGCCGGCCAGGACACCGCCCAGCCACAGCGTGATCAGGCGGGCGAGCAGGACTCCCGCCGCGCGTAGGGCCGCCGCGGCGTCCCGCCTGGCCTGACGGCCCCGCCGGCCCTCCCTCCCACAGCCAAGAGTCCAGAGACAAGGAGTGATCATGTCCGCCATGCCTGCGAACCGGCCGCTCGCCCTCGTTACCGGAGCCTCCAACGGCATCGGCACCGAGATCGCCCGCCAACTCGCCGACCGCGGCTACGACCTCATCGGCACCGGCCGCGGCGACTCCATCGACACCGTCGCCGAAAGGCTGCGCGCCCAAGGCGCCACCGTCCATCCGCTCCGTGCCGACCTCGCCACCTACGCCGGCGTGGAGAACCCGTGGAAGCAGGTGCAGGAGATCGGTCGTCCCCTCGACGTCGCCGTCCTCAACGCCGGCCGGAGCATCGGCGGTGCCTTCGCCACCGACACCGACCTCGACGACGAGCTCCAGCTGATCGCCCTCAATGTCAACGCGGTCATCCACCTCGCCAAGCGGGTAGTGCCCGGCATGCTGGCCCGCGGCAAGGGACGCATCCTGATCACCTCCTCCATCTCAGCCACCATGCCCACCCCCTACGAGACCGTCTACGGGCCGTCGAAGGCGTTCGGCTACTCCTTCGCCGAGTCCCTGCGCGAGGAACTGCGCGGTAGCGGCGTCACCGTCACCGCGCTGCTTCCCGGCGCGACCGACAGCGACTTCCACCAGCGCGCCGGCATGGGCAGGACCGCCATCGGCAAGGGCCAGAAGAACGACAAGCGCCTGGTCGCCCAGCAGGGCGTCGACGCCCTGCTGGCGGGCAAGGACCACGTGGTCGGCGGTGACAGGGCCACCAAGCGCCAGGCCCTGCTCAACCGATTCCTGCCCGAGCCCGTCAAGGCCTGCCGCCAGGGAGCCGACGCCAAGCCCTGACCCGCTCCCGCTTTAGCCCAGCCTTGCGCGGCCAACTATCGCTGACCTGCACTTATGTGCAGTTCCTCGTCAAGGTAGGCCAGAGGCTTGCGATCGTCATGCAGGCTCTCGACGTGTGGGGACGGGGGGTCAGGAAGGCTTGACCGCCGAGACCGGGGTGACGGTCACCTTGTTGTCGCACTCGGCCCACACCCCGTCGTTCAGGGCGATCTGGTGCTTCCCGGAGTGCGGCAGCCCGACGACCATCGTCGGATATGTCACCGGATCTTTGCCCGACACGCAGTAGCCGTCGGCCTCCCCCTGGACCTGGACGAAGGTCAGCTTCACCCACGCCTTGCCGTGCGGCCGGACCGTGACGGTGGCTGCCCTGCCGGTGCGGGTGACCTTGAGCGGGGTGTTGTGGGCGGGGGAGCCGTTGCCGGCGCCCGCGACCGTCGGATGGCCCTTCAGGACGCACGTCCTCCGGGAGACGTTGGTGAACTGCACGACCGCCGCCCCGGTCCCGGTCCCGACGGGCCGGTGTGCGGCCTGCCAGGCGCTGACCTGGAGGGCGGAGGCCGGGCAGGCGGGCGGCGGGGTGGCGGTGGTGGTGCTCGCCGCGATGGCGGTGCCGGGCAGGATGCCGGTCACCGCCGCCGCGGCGGCCGTGACCGCCGTCGTCGCCAGAGCCGCCCTGCGAATGCCGTTGCTGTGCCGCATGCTGTCGTCCCCCTGAGTCGTCTCGTCCGCGGGTTTCGGTGGTCGGTTGTTGCCCCGCGGTACGTGTGGTCGTGGTACGTGAGTGCAGACAGGGCGGGAGAGCGGAGGGTTCCGGGCGGCGACTACTTGTGACGGAGCGGTGACGACAGGCTGCACCGCGGCGCCTGCTGGGCGGCGGCGAAGCGCGGCCGGTGCCGGCCGGTGACCCGGGAGCAGGCTCTGGACGCGCTGCGCCACGACGTCCCGGCCTGCGCCCCCTGCCAGCCGGACACCGAGCTCGGGGTCCTGAGTGAGGCAGGGAACTGGAGGCCGGCGGGTGGGGGAGGGCACCGGCCGGTGGTCGGTCCGCGCGGTGCGGGGGCCGCGCGGCCCCCGCACCGCGCGGTGTTGTGCTGGCTCCGTCCTGCTCGTCTCCTGCTGGATCGGCCCGCTCGCCACGTTCACCACCACGGCCGTCCTGGTCGTCACCGCCTACGCCTCGCCCGGCCTCGCCCGTCGCATCGCGATTCGCCGCGCGGTCCGGCAACTGCTGCGCGGTCATTAGGACGCGATTTGGTCCTTTTTGTGGCTGTGATGGAGTAACGGACCGTCAGGGCTGTGCGAGCGCCGGGGTGCCGTTGTTTCGTAATCGCATGATCGCTCTGAATGTTCGGTGTCGGTCGCACCATGCTGTGCGCAGTTCCTCCGTGGCGCGTCAGCACCGCTGCGGAGGGACCCGCTTTCCGGACCCCTTCGTTCCCTTTCAGGGAAGGCGCGAATGAACAGCGGCAGGTGATGACCGTGGCGGTCCTAGCCGTGCTCCTCGCGTCGAGCGCGGTGCTGGTCGGGCTCGGGCAACTCGCGGCAGTGGCCGCGCTGCTGCCCTCGCTCCGGACCTTTCATCCAGCAGATCGGCGCCGCATTCAGCGGCTTCACCGGTGCGGGCGCCCGAGCCGACACGCCGGCTGTCTCGCTGGCGACACTGACCCTCACGCTCTCCTTCGGCGGCGACGGCCGCGGGGACAAGACCGGGCGGCTGGCGGAGGCATCCGCCCACGAAGAGGATGTACATCTGCTCGCCTACCAGATGATGGACGCAGCAGCTCTCCAACGCGGCTGGCAGACAGGACTGATGTGGAAGGCCGAGGACCTGGCCAAGGCCGGTCAGGCCACCCATCAGATCAGCCTCGACACCTCACGCGAGGCCAGCGTGGTCGCGGAGAACACCATCGACCAGGTCCGTGCCCGGTTCGGCGCCCAGATCATCGGACCAGCCACCGTCTTCCGACGGGCTTCGTGATCGCGACCACCTGGTTACGCCGAACCCGGAAGGTTGCGCACGCTCGATCCAGCCGGGCCCGGCGCGGACGGACGACCATCGCCCTTCTCCGCCCCTGACCCGCAGGGTCCGCGGGACTTTCGGCGGGTAGTTACCCAGCACCCGTCCCCTTCATCGGCGCGACATTGGTGGCGTCCACGACCGGGCGCAGGCGCCGCGCCAGGGTCACGGCGTCGCCGACGGCCCAGTAGTGGACGAAGAACAGCCGGGGCTGGTCGTTGAGGTTGTGGTGGTGGAGCTCGACGAGGTCGGCACCGCCGCGCCGGAGTCCGGTGAGGACGTCCTGGACCTCGTCGGCGATCACGGCGAAGTCGCCGCTGACTGCGGCCCGGCCGCGACCGAGCGGCTGGAAGTTGAACGAGGTGGTCGAGCCGAGGCCCGGGGGAAGGAGGAGGTGGCCGTCGGTGATGGCCTCCCGGCGGACGAACGTGCTCTGGTAGACGCCGCTGTCGGCGGTGCCCTTCACCCCGAGCGCGGCGTCGATGGCCGCGGTGTCCAGGTCGAAGCGCACGGTGAGGGGCACGTCGGGGGACACGGCGAAAGCGGCATGGGCCTTCGGGAACGGGGTGGCGGTGCGGTCCAGGGCGGCGCGCAGACCGCGGGCGACGGCCACCGGGTCGGTGCCGTGGGCGTGGAGGTGACACCACCAGACGTCGGGCCGCTGGGCCAGCAGGTGCTTGTGGATCGCGGTCTGCCCGATCCCGTGCTCGTTGAGGGCGTCGCTGAACGGCTGGAGTTCGCGCTCGGTGACCACCGCGTCGCCCATCAGGAGCGAACTGCCGTCGGCGTACCGGACGAAGGACACATGGGTGCCCAGGGCGAGCGCGGGGTTGATCATGATGCCCCGGGAGACCACATGGAGGTCCCGGCGCAGCAGGGGCGTGTGGTACATGAACCGCTTCATGCCGCCCGGCGCGCCGAGGGCCGCGCCCACGTCCGCCCAGTCGGCGAGTTCGGTCATCACCGGCGCAACCGGGGTGTGGACCGGCTCGGCCCCCGGCTCGGCGGTCGCGGCCCGGGCGGGGGGAACCGCCCCGATCGCTCCGGTCAGTACGGGCGCAAGGGCGGCGGTGGCCAGCACGCGACGCCGGGACGCTGTCGGTCTGGGGTCGGCGTGCTGCTGTCGGTCATCGGTCATCTCATATGCCTCCTGGCGCGATGGAAGCACGGAAGGACACCCGAACCTGTGATCTGCACCGACACGTGGGCCCAGGTGGGCTAAGCGGGCTGGAGCGGTCGGATGAGCCCACCGCACTCCACCGGACGAGCCCGGGTCTGGCCGTACAGCTCGCGGACGCGCACCGCAGCCAGATGACTTCGGTGATTCTCCCGCCCTGATCTCCCGCACCCTCAGCGACCTGACCGCTGACGAACGCCACATACCGCGCTCCGTGTCCTTACCGGACGCCTTCTCCGTGCCGCTGGCCACCCAGGCGGCCGGACTTGCGGGGGCCCTGTGTCTTTCGTCAGGGGGCCATCGGGGTTGGCGGTCGGTAGAAGGCGCCGACCCGGAACGGCGGCTGCCATCGCCTCCGCCTCCCCGACCCGGCTGGGGAAGGACAACGCCCGCCGGAACCGCTCCTCGACTGCCGCGCGCACGAGGCCGGTCGGCACGGCTGCGATGTGCCGTTTGGTGTCAGTGGGTGGATGTCAGTGACGGCAGTCCAGAACTGGGTGACGTCGCTGGTGGGGTGCTGAGGAAGGGGCGTAGTCACTGTCGTGGGGCGGTTTCTGTAGCGGTGCGGCTGTCATGGAGCGGTGCACCTGACTCTGCTCCACTGTCTTGAGAACGGCACTTCTGATCCTCCCGAGGGCTGCACGGCGGCACGATGGTCCGTGTCGGTCTGGCGCGGGCGGAAGGGGGCGGGGAGGGGGAGCCGGACGCTTGGGGTGAGGTCACGACGGGGCTGAGTGCGTCCAGGCCAGGAACCCCGGCAGACTGTTCACCTGGCGGTTGTGGTTGTCGCCGTGACCTCCCGAGGTTGCGCCTCGGGAGGCTTTGCGCGGGTTGGCACAGGCGCGCCCGGATCCGCTGCGTCAGCTGGATCGGCCTACCCTGCTGGGTCGGCGTCGCGCGTACCGGTTCGGGGTGCTGTGAGGGGTTATGGCTCGATGGTGACGGTGGCGTTGCCGGTGGCGATGGGTGGGGTGCCGATGCGGATGCCGACGCGTACGGCGCCGCTCGCGGCGTCGGCTTCGACTTCCATCTCGGGGTAGAGGACGGCCCACTTGCCGGGGGCCAGGTCGAGGGCGGCGCTGCGGAGTGTCAGGGTGCGGTTGCCGTTGGAGCGCTGCCCGGCCAGTTCGGTCTCGCCTGCCGTGCCTTCGCTGGACATCATCACCCGGTTCTCGGTGAACCACAGGCCCTCGGGAGCCGTGAAGACGATGTCCGTCGCTCCGATGCGTGTCTGGCCGGTGTTGGTGAGGGTCATCACGACGGGGTAGGCCCATTGCTGGCCCGGGTGTACCCGTGCCTGGTCGAGCCGGCTCTGGACGATGCGGAGGGTGGGCGTTGCCGCGGTGCCGGTGACCTTGGCCAGGATCTGCACGGGCGCGCGGCGGCCGATGCTGGCCGAGCCGTCGCTCACGAGGCCGGGGGCGGCGCCGGGCTGCGCTTGCAGGCCGAGGCTGTAGACGAGGGTGCCGGCGTCGGTGTCGGCGGTGTTGAGGTGAGGGTTGTCGCGGATGATCAGGGTGCGGCCGGAGTCGTAGATCTCGTGCTCGAGTTCGCCGCTGATCGCGCCCTGGACGGTGTCGGGGTAGGTGTAGGTGGGCCGGCCGGTGAAGACGAAGCCGGTGGGGGCGGTGAACCGCTGGGTGATGATGCCGGGGTTGACCGGCTGGCCGACGGGTGAGACGAAGCGCAGCAGGACCCGCACCGACTGGCCGGCAGCGGCCTCGGGAATGTTCTCCTGGTAGACGGTCAGGGCGGTCTCGTCGGCGACCGGCTCGGGGACGACGACGGTGACGGGCAGGGTGAAGCTGTTGTCCTTGAGGTTGAGGTCGCCGCCGTACTGGATCTCCAGCGTGGACTCGTAGGTGCCCGGCTTGGCGGTGTCGACGGCGCGGATGCGGAACACGCCGTCCAGGGAGCCCTTGTTGGGGGCCAGGTCGGTGCCGGGGAAGGTCCGGGTCAGACGCCGTCCGTTTGTCTCCTGGGCGCTTTCCAGGCCGTCGGCCAGGGTGAGCACGACCGTGATGTGCTCGCCGCTGGCGATGGCGGGGCCGCGGTTGTGGATCCGCGCGCCCAGGTCGAACTCCTGGCGGCGGGGGACCATGACGGGCAGGACGAGCTCGCCGTACAGGTCGGCGATGGGCGGGGGCGGCGGGGTCATGGTCGCCGCGGCGAACACCTTGCGTACGCGGTGGTTCGCTGAGTCACCGATGTACAGGTCACCGGAGGGGGCCACGGCCACGCCGTAGGGGTAGTAGAGCTGCGTACCCACCGCGGGGCCGCCGTCGGCGATGTACCCGGCGATGCCGTTGCCGGCGACGGTGGTGATGGTCCCCTGGGGTGTCACCTTGCGCACCCGGTGGTTGTGGCCGTCGCCGATGTAGAGGTTCCCGGCCCCGTCCACGGCCACGCTCGAGGGGTAGTGCAGGGTCGTCGCGACGGCGGGGCCGCCGTCGGCGATGTACCCGGCCTGGCCGTTGCCGGCGACGGTGGTGATGACCCCGTGGGGTGTCACCTTGCGGACCCGGTGGTTGTAGCGGTCGGCGATGTAGAGGTTCCCGTCCTCGTCCACCGCCAGTCCCCAGGGGTAGTAGAGCTTGGTGGCGACGGCGGGGCCGCCGTCGGAGACGAACCCGGGCTGGCCGTTGCCGGCGACCGTGGTGATGATCCCGTCGGGTGTCACCTTGCGGACCCGGTGGTTGCCGTAATCGGCGATGTAGACGTTCCCCGACCTGTCCACCGCCACCCCGATCGGGGCGTTGAGTTTGGTGGCGACGGCGGGGCCGCCGTCCGAGACGAACCCGGCCTGGCCGTTGCCCGCGACCGTGGTGATGATCCCGTCGGGTGTCACCTTGCGGACCCGATGGTTGGAGTAGTCGGCGATGTAAAGATTGCCTGCCCCGTCCACCGCCACGCCATGCGGGTTGTAGATCTTGGTGGCGACAGCGGGGCCGCCGTCGGAGACGAACCCGCCCTGGCCGTTGCCCGCCACCGTGGTGATGGTCCCGCCCGGCGTCACCTTGCGCACCCGGTGGTTGCTGGCCTCGGCGATGTAGAGGTTTCCCGAGCTGTCCACGGCCACGGAATGCGGGTTGTGGAGCTTGGTGCCGGCGGCCGGGCCGCCGTCTGCGACGAATCCTGCTTCGCCGTTGCCTGCCGCTGTGATGATCGTACCGTCGGGGTAGGCCGCTGCGGCGGGGGTTCTGGTTGTCATTGCTGTTCCTCCTGTTGTGGCGCGGGGCACCGGCGGCAGCCGGTGTTCCGGCATGTCCGGGCGGGCACCCGGGCCTCTACGACCGCGCTCGGCTGTGTGCGGCGCGGAGTGTGAAAGGGACGCCTCTTCGCGAGGCACCCGAGGCAGCGGCCGGGGAGGCCGGCGTCAGGAGGCCTCCACCCGGACGCCGGCCGTGTTCCGCTCTGCTGGCAGCCGGGCAGCCAGCCGCTGCGGCGCGAAGGGGACCGGACCGTCGGCGAAGGCGGCGTCCATCCGGCGGCGTGGCAGGAGTTTGCATACGGACACCCCGGCCATGAGCAGGGTGGTGGCCGCGACCACGGTGGCGAGGGTGTCGAAGCCGGAACGCCGCCGAGCGGACAGCGCGGAGGCTCCGCCGGCTCCCAGGGCACTGGCCAGTGGCACGCCTGCGTACACGGATCTCCCGTCTCGTCTCCCGCCCGTCATCGCCGCACGGCGCTACCGCTGCTCCGGCTATATGGGTCGGCGTTGTGGGCAGTGCCGGTCCCGTCAGGTCGCGCACCAGCGCTCCTCACGCCGGCGGGCCATGTCCCACAGGGAGCGGACATACACGGCATGCTGGAACAGGTCGTAGGTCAGCTCGACGGCGAGCGTGCCGGCCAGCAGCTGGGACCTGAAGCCGGCGCCGCGGGCGGTGACGACCTTCTCCGCGACGAAGATGACGCCGATGGCCAGCCAGAACGGGGAGAACTCGGGACGGCCGCGGGCGAGCATCCACACGGTGAAGGACAGGTACATCGCCAGGGCCAGCACGGACAGTCCCATGAGGCCCTGGCGCACGATGTAGGGGGCGGTGACGCGGGTCCAGCCGTAGTCCCGCAGGTTCTCCAGTGCCCCGCGCTGCCAGCGCATCCGCTGATGCCACAGCTTGGGCACAGTGGTCATCACCTCGGTGACCACCCGGCACCCGGCCGGTGAGACGGTGCGGTAGCCGAGGGTGCGTACGGCCTTGGTGATCTCGTCGTCCTCGGTCAGCGAAGCCAGCGAGTAGTACGAGACGCCCCCGCCGATCAGCCCGTCCAGCCGGGCCTGCCTGATCTGCCGCAGCGTCGAGACCCGGAACAGCGTCGCGGTCCCGGTGAGCACATCGGCGCGGTAGCCACGCCGGGCGATCTCCCTCGCGTAGCGCTGGAACTCGATCCGCTGCAGGGCGCCGAGCAGTCCGCCGCCCCGCTCCCCGTAGAAGATCCCGCCGACCGCCCCCACATCCGCATCCAGCGCCTCGATGGCGCTGGCGATGAACGACGGGACCAGGGTGGTGTCGGCGTCCTGGACCAGCGCGAGATCATGGTCGGCCAGGCCGTTGAGGACCTGGTCCAGGGCCTGGTTGAGGGCCCCGGCCTTCTTGTGCCGGTTGCCCGCGGAGGCGACCACCCTCGCCCCGGCCCGCCGGGCGATGTCCGCCGTGGCGTCCGTGCAGTTGTCCGCCACCACCACGATCAGGTCCGGGGCCCGGCTCTGTATCCGCAGGGCGGTGATGGCCGCACCGATCCGGCCGGCCTCGTTGTGCGCGGGGACCAGCGCGACGATCCGAGGCGCGGCCTTGTCGCTGGGTGACGGCCGCCATCGGGCATGACGTGTGCGTCTTCGCATAACCGTGCTCCTGAACCGCACGCATCACCGAGCGCACGAGGGGACTGTGCCAAGAGAGAAGGACAGCGCGACGTCCGCGGACGCGTTCGCCCGTCGATGCGACCCCGTGGGAAGTTGGGCCCGTCGCACACGCCGTAAGCATCACTTCCACCACACACAGCGACCTCAGGGACCGATCACCCGGACGGCGCGGGGCCTGTCGAAACACGACGCCGCGCGTTTCCCACTCCGGCGCACAACCCTCTGGCATATTCACGCCCCGCATTTGGCCCAGCCCCGACTACGGACCGGCGATCAAGACGAACAGGCATTCACTGGACCGTCCGCCGCTGCCGGCGCCGCCAAGAGCGCCACCGGATCCGACTGCCAGAACGCAGAGCGACCTGCACCCCTGACGTCTCCCTACGGAGAACCTGCGTGGATGGTGAGGGTTCGTGCCCGAAGCCAATGGCGCCTTCTGGGTGCGCGAGCCTCACCGGGTCTGAGGGCTGAGCTGAGCTGAAGGAGAGGCGGCCATCCGAGCCCGCACCTACCCTGGCAGGTGTCAGACGCCCTAGCTCCGAGGCCTGGATGGACCTTCTCCTGCGCGTCACCCTTGATGAAGTGGTCGCTGTCTGGCTCGGCGCTGAGGCTCACTCCGATCGGTTCGGCGCCCTTGTGGGCAGTCTGCTGCAGCGCGATGCTCTGCCTGCGGCGCTCGTGACCAGCCCGGACCTCACCGACGGACAGGCGAATGCCGCTCGGCTGGGTCTGCTGCGCGAGTACCGCGGATTCGACCAGGCGGACACCTCCTTCGAGTCCTACATCGGAGGGCTGCCTGTACGGGATCTGGGCTGGTGGCGGGTGCGTATCGACGCGGCTGATGTGGCCCGAGTGCACTACATCAACTGGGACTACTGGGTGCAGGCCACCGGCGGAACGAGGCTGGCGGCCACGTTCGCGTCGGAACAGCCGACCGGGCCGGATGGGCAAGAGGCGTTCTACACCGCGTTGCGGGATGCCTTCGTGGCAGGCGCTTCGGTTCCTGAGATCATTCTGGTCGATTCCGGTCCTGGCACGCGGCTCGTCGTCCTGGAAGGCCATGTACGGGCCACGGCCATGGCGATGGCCGGTGCCAGCCTGAAGGAGCGCACGGCGCTTCTGGGACGCGGCGAGGTGGTCGCCCAGCAGTGGTTCTACTGACCCGTCGGCGCCCCAACACGGCGGCCAGGCCAGATGCCCGCGCGGCACAGGCCGGCAGACGCGCACAACCAGCCCGGAACCACCGGACGCACTGCGGGCATCGGTCGGTCGCTGGATTGCCGGCGCCCAGGTGTGTTGCAGAACGCTGCTGCGACCGGACGGCGGCCGTGCCGGGGGTGAACCAGGCCTGGGCCAGGACACGACCGTGCCGTCGAGTGGCGGCCGAGACCGGGTCGAGGCTGTCTTCGACCAGCCGGATGCCGTCGTACCGTGCGATGGCCGCCGCCCGCTCGCGGGCCATCTCGGGGTCGCCGTCCACCAGCTCCAACACGGCATCCAATGCGCGGATGCGATCAAGCTTGGACCGAGTCGCAAAGCGGGATGCCACGACGGTGACGTCGAGCCCCCGGCCGCGGCCGGACCACACGAGGGCTTGGCCGAGGGTTGACGGGGCCGTCTTCAGCTGGGCCCGGGCGTTCTACCAGGATCTCGCCCGCTGGGCCGCCGAAGAGCCGGCGCGGTGGGGCCCGTGGGTCGCTCCCTGCCCGGTCCGCGACAGCGATACCGACCACAGCAAAAGCCGCGCCCGCCGCAAAGCGGCCATGGACCAGCGCACCCGCACCCTCCTGCCCCCGCTCCCCGCCCTGGTCAAAGCCGTCGAGCGCCAGCTCAAGGACGCCCAGACGTGTCTCGCCACCGGGCGGGAGACCATGGCTGGAGCCCCTTTCATCACCCCGGCGGGCGAGACCCTCCTACGCCGGGCCGGGGTGTCGTCCCGTGTCTACGCCGACTATCCAGTCACCGGCCGGCGCCGTTGACCTGACCGTCGAGGAAGAACGCGCGTTCTGGGCCTGGGCCATCGTCGAGGTTCTTCGCCACACCGGCATGCGCATCGAGAAAGCACTGGAGCTCACCCACCACAGCTTCGTCGCCTACCAGCTGCCCGCCACCGGCGAGATCGTGCCCATGGTGCAAGTCGCCCCGTCCAAGCTCGACCAGGAGCGACTGCTGCTTGTCTCGCCAGAACTCGGGAGGTGCTGACGGCGATCATCCACCGCGTCCGGCGCGGGCAGCAGGCCATGCCGCTGGTCGCCGCCTACGACAGTCTGGAACGGCTCTGGAGTGCGCCGATGCCGTTCCTCTTCCAGCGCCGCTGCGGCCCGGAGGACCGAGCGATCCCGCGCAACTACATCTACACCTGCCTCAACGACGCCCTCACCGCGAGTGGACTGATCGGACCAGCCAACGAGCTACTTCGGTACACGCCGCACGACTTCCGAAGGATCTTCGTGACCGACGCCCTCCGCTCCGGGCTACCACCGCACATCGCCGCCCGTATCTGCGGCCACCGGACGGTCGACACGACTCTCGGATACGCAGCGATCTACCCCGAGGACGTCATCAACCACCACCGGTCCTTCATCGCCCGCCGCCGGTCGCTGCGGCCCAGTGAGGAATACCGCGAGCCCACCGCACAGGAGTGGCAGGACTTCCTGGCCCACTTCGAGCTGCGCAAGGTGGCGCTGGGAGTCTGCGCACGCGACTTCGGCACCCCCTGCGTCCATGAGCACGCTTGCATCAGATGCCCCGTCCTGCGGCCAGATCCCGAGCAGATGCCCCGCCTGGAGGAGATCCACGCGAACCGCTCGACCGGCTCCAGGAGGCCAAGGAACACGGTTGGCTCGGCGAGGTCGCCGCGATCGAGGCAAGCCTCGCCGCCGCCGAGCAGAAACTCGCCGCCATGCGCGCCCTCGCAGCCCGGCACACCGCAGTCCACCTCGGCATGCCCGATTTCCGCACCAGCGCCGGCCGACTCACCGACCGCCCTGACAGCGGCTGACAGCCGTCCGACCACGGGCTCTTCGCCCTTGGCTGCCCTGGTCTCAGGCTCAAGGCGGCAGGACCTCGATGATTTCGGCGATGCCAGCGGCCGGTTGGGCCTCGTGCATGATGATCACGTCACCGGGCTTCAGATGCTGCCATCGCTCGGGCTGCAGGGGAGCCAGGCGAACGTCGGCTGTCTCTCCAGGGCCAAGCTGCGGCTCGAACTCCACCCAGAGCCGCGCGATATTCAGATCTTGCTGCCCGTCTGCGGTGCGGTGACCGATGTCCCACAGAGGTCTGAGCTGGCCGTCCCCTGAGAAGGCACTCTGGCGTCCGCCCTCGTCGGCTCCCAGGAGGGTCAAGGTGGCACGGATCGTGCCGTGTTTGACTTCCCAGCGCCGCCACTCGCACCAACGGCGGCTGCGGTCGAGCATCATCTGCCGTGCAGCCTCGGAGAGCATCTCCCAGAAGGTGATGGATACCGGATGGACATCCGCGATCTCGATGAGCACATCGAGCGCCATCTCCCACTCCTGGAGCTCGATCTCCTTGCGAACATCTCCAACCGTCTGGCCGTTCTCCGCCATGGCGTCCGCCGGCAGTACGTCAACGGCCAGCCTAATACTCCAGCTGTAGATCGTGATCTTCATGTCTGGGGTGCGGCTTGCCGCCGGTAGTGACTGGTGCGTGATCGTGCCTGGTGACGGCGGCGCCAGTCGGACCAGGCAAGCTGGTGGGCCGCGTCGCGGACGGGCCGGACGACGAGCGCGATGAACAAGCGGCAGATCTCGTTGCAGGACAGCGGGATCAGGTCGTCCGGCGTGGGTCGGTGTGCGTGTTCGCCGGCGCGGACCACGGCGAGGAAAGCATGGGCCAGCATCGCGAGGGTGACCCCGCGGGCCCACGAGGGGTAGCGGCGGACCTGGTGCTCATCCAGCCCGGCCAGTCCCTTCTCAGTCTGGAAGGTCTCCTCCACCCGCCATCTGGAACCTGCGACCTTGACCGGGGCGGCCAGAGATGTCGGCGTGGTGGAGTGGCAGCGGTAGTAGGCGAGTTCACCGGTGCTGCGGTTGCGGCGGATCAGCAGCTGGTGGCGGCCCGGAGCTGCCTCGGCGAGGTCGATGACGGCCCGGTCGCAGAACCGCTGTCCCTTCGCGCCGCGTCCGGCCGAGAGCTTCTGCCAGGCGCGCTTCGGCACCTTCCGCGCCAGGGCATCGGCGCGGATCTTGCCTGCGCTGGTGGGCACTTCGGCCGAGCAGGGCACCGCGAGGACATAGCCGATGCCGCGTTCCTCCAGAGCCGTACGGAGTCGTGGGCTGCCGCCGTAGACCTCGTCCCCGGTGACCCAGCCGACGTGGTGTCCGGCGTCCAGGAATCGTTCGATCATCACCCGGGCCAGTTCCGGCTTGGTCGCGAAGACGGTGTCCTCGCCGAGCCCGGCTGCCCGGCAGCGGTCCGGGTCGCACGTCCAGGAGCGCGGGACGTACAACTCCCGGTCCACCGCCGCGTGTCCGCGGGCACCTGCGTAGACGAGGTAGACCGCGACCTGGGAGTTCTCGATCCTGCCGGCAGTACCGGTGTACTGGCGCTGGACGGCGACGGTGTGGGTTCCCTTCTTCACGTCGCCGGTCTCGTCGACGACCAGGACGGCTGCCTCGTCGTGAAGGTGCTGGACGACGTATTCGCGCACGTCGTCACGGACGGCATCGGCGTCCCAGACGGCCCGGCACAGCAGATGCTGCATGCCGTGCAGGCTGGTCTCTCCGGCCCATTCCGCGATGGTCCAGCAATTCTTGCGAGGCAGGTCCGACAGCAGACCCAGTACCAACCGCCCGGCCCGCAGGCGGGGTTCGTACCGGGCGAAGCGGCCCGCGATCCGCCCCATGGCGACCTCGAACGCCTTCCGCCAACGGGCGGGATCTATGCTGTGACCTGCGGCCACCGTCTCGTCGTTTCTCCACACAACTTACGATGATCAACGGTGGCCGTACCCGTCCACGCACCGGCCCTCACCAGCAAGATCACGACCAACAGCTGGAGTTCTAGGCGGATTCGAGGAGTCGCTTCTGCAGCAGGATGGCGCCGGATTCGGCGAGCCAGTCCGCGAGCGTACGCAGACCGGGATGGATGATGCGCAGCGCCTCGATGTCGGCGTGCCAGCGTGATCCGGCTGCCCAGTGTTCCCGGACCTGGGCGATCTCGGGGTTGAGTGCGGTTGCCTCGGCGTGGGTGATCTGCTCGTAGCGAATTGCGGCACCGGTGGCCTCGCTGATCGCGGCGACCGCCTCGGCCGGGGTGGGGGCATCTCCGGCCAGTTCCAGACTCCGTCCCGCAAACCGGTCCGGCTGGTCGAAGGCCAGCGCCGCGAACTCGGCGATGTCCTCCACCGCGATGATCTGGACAGGTTCATCCGGCGGGAAGATGTGCCGGTGCACGCCGTCGACAATGCCGTCGATACCGATGGGCGTCGAACCGAGATAGTTCGACATGAACCGCACCGGACGCAGCACGGTCACTGACCGGATCCGCTCACGCAGGTAGTCCTCGATGCGCTTCTTCCCCTCGGAGCCACCCGGACGCCCCGGAGTGGATGCGACCCCCGTGAACACGACGTGCTGGACTCCCGCCGCGGCCGCAGCATCGGTCAGCGCCCGGCCACGGGCGAACTCCCGTTCCACCCCGGAGCCGGCCGGCCCGAACGCCACGGGCGGTATGGCGAACAGTGCCGCTGCTCCCTCCAGCGCAGCGGGCAGGCTCGACGGGTCGTCGAAGTCGCCGCGCACGAGCTCCGCACCCGCGGCTTCAAGTGATTTGGCGGCGGGTGCGCTGGTGTCCCGCACGAGCGCGCGCACCGGCCTGCCAGCCGTCAGAAGCCGGCGTGCGGTGGCTCCGCCCTGCCGACCGGTCGCACCGGTCACAACGACCAAGTGGTCAGTGGTCATGTCGTCCTCCGCCCCGGGATGGTCGGTGGGTGCGGTGCGGTTGGACCCGGGGGCGATGTGGAATGCTCCACCCGGTTGAGTGGCACGGACAAGGGATTACGTGACATGACCGCAGTTCCCCAGGACGCGAGCCGGGCCGATGCCCGCCGTAACCGCCGCAAGGTGCTCGCCGCCGCTTCGCAGGCGTTCGACGAGCACGGCCTGGACGTCTCGCTCGGCGCGATCGCACGGCAGGCGGGGGTTGGCGCCGGCACCGTGTACCGGCACTTCCCCAGCAAGGAGATCCTGCTGGAGGCCGTACTCGCCCAGCAGCTCGACGACCTGGTGGAGACCGCTCAACAGTGGGCGGCCCGCACTGACCCTGCCGCGGCATTGTTCGGCTTCCTCCTGGATGTCGTCGACACGTCCCACGGGCGCAAGCCCGCATGCGACGCCTTGACCACGCAAACGAGCTGGCCACGGCCGAGCCTGACCGCGTCGGCGCGACGGTTCCGCCAGGCACTTGACCAACTGCTCCGCGCAGCCCAGCACGCCGGCGGCGTCCGTACCGACGTCAACACGGACGATGTCGCAGCCCTCACCGTCGGGTGCGCGACGATATGGGCCGCCCACCACGACCGGAACGGCGGCGCCCGCATGGTGCAGCTGGCACTGGAGAGCCTGCGGGCTCCCTCATTCGTCACGCAAGAGCGGGGCTTTCGTGACACCCCCGGCACGCTTCACGCAGCGTCGCGGTGCGAGGAATGCGGGGCCCGGCTCGAGGCCCGGTCCACTGGCCGCCCTGCGCGCTACTGCGGAGCGACCTGCCGACAGCGAGCACATCGCCGCCACCTCGGCACCGCAACGCTTTCCTAACGGAAAATGCGTCCCTGAAATCCGAGGCGCCAAGCAGGACGGTCCCACGGCCGAGGTTGCTGTTTCGATCCCGAACCAGCCATAACCGGCGGCAAGCCGCATCCCAGACATGAAGATCACGATCTCCAGCTGGAGTACTAAGACGTCATTTCACTTGGTCAGTCGGCGGTGACATATGAGGGTCGCGGCGATGGCTGTGAAGGCGAGGAAGTGTTCCGGCTTGCGCTCGTAGCGGCGGTGCAGACGGCGGCAGCCGGACAGCCAGGACACGGTCCGCTCCACCACCCAGCGGTGCCGGCCCAGCCGCCGGGACGACTCGATGCCCTTGCGGGCAAGGCGGTGCCGGATGCCGCGGGAAGCGAGCCATCGCCGCAGGTGGTGGTAGTCGTATCCCTTGTCGCCGTGCAGCTTGGCGGGCCGACGGCGCCTTGGGCCGCGACGTGAGCGAATGGGTGGGATGCCGCGGACCAGCGGGATCAGTGCCTGGCTGTCGTGGAGGTTGGCGGCGGAGATGCCGATCGACAGGG
>NZ_JAKQYH010000013.1:0-223387 GCF_022343545.1 Streptomyces arenae | reverse complement strand
CCAGGGGATGCTGGACGCCGCGGCCGCCGCGCGTACCGCCGAGGCGGCCGGGGAGGGCGTCGGCACCTTCCCGATCTTCCCCGGTACCGCGGAGGAGGCCCGGGCGATGGGCGGCCGGCACGGTTTCGAGGGCTTCGAGTACTACTGCACCGACCGCGCCCAGCACCCGCGCTCGGCGAAGGAGTTCACCTGGAACAGCCTCGACCGCATCGCGGCCTTCGACCCGTTCCGCTTCATCCACCTCATCGCCCCGCGCCCGCTGCTGATCATCCTCGGCACCGAAGCCGTCACCAGGCACATGGGCGTCGAGGCCTTCACCAGCGCGCAGGAACCCAAACACCTGCACTGGATCGAGGGCGCCAGCCACGTCGACATGTACGACAAGCGCGAGTACGTCGACCCGGCCGTCGCCGAGCTCACGGCCTTCTTCGAGCAGGAGCTCGCGCCGGTCACCGTCGCCGCCTGACACGGCAGCCGCCGCGCCCGACCGGGCCCGGCGGCTCGTCCCGCGACCAGCAGTCGATCCGCTCAACCCTCGCCGACACTGGTCCAAGCGGCTGGGGCGCACATGGCGGCGCACGTCACCGCCCGCCCGCCGCTCCCTTGCCTTCTTGTTGTAGGAATATCCGTCGAGGCTGACTCCCCCGCGTCCACGCTGCACGGGCGCGTGGCCAGTAGCCGAGCGAGCTGACATCGGCCGGGCCCCGCATCAGCCTGGAACCCGTGGACGTACGTTCCGACGGCGGCCGGTGGTCAGCTTCTCGAAGCGATGTCCGGTGTCCTGCCACCGGTGCCGGTTCAGCCGATGGCCGAGTCGCGGAGCGCGCGGCGGGTGCGGCTGGCGACCGGGAGGGGGTGGTCCGGGCTGCAGGGATACATGTCCTGTTCGACGATCACGAAGGTGTCGTCGGGCAGGTGCGCGAGGCCCTCGCCGATCTCCTGGAGGCTGGGCACTCCCTGCGGGGGCTCGCACATGACGCCGAGCTGCACGGCCGTCGCGAAGGGGAGCTGTTCGCGGTCGGCCCTGTCGAGTATCTGTGGGTCGACCTGCTTGAGGTGGACGTACCAGATGCGTTCGGCGTACTCGCGCATGAGCCGGCCGGTGTCCCCGTGCCGGTAGGCGACGTGTCCGGTGTCGAGACACAGGCCGACGAGATCCGGGTCGGTGTCGGCGAGGAAGGCGGCGACCTGCTCGTCGGTCTCCACATGGGTTTCCGCGTGCGGATGGAAGACGAAGCGGGTGCCGGTCTCCTCGTGGAGCGCGCGGGCGAGTTCGGTGGCCCCTTCCACGAGAGCTCGGCGTCCGTCAGCGTCGAGGTCAGCGGGTTCGAGCAGGTTGCCGTTGTGGAGGTCGCGGTACATCGCGGGGAGGAACACGACGTACTGCGCGCCCTGGCTGGCGGCGAGGTGGCCGACCTGGAGCAGTTCCTTGCGGATGCTCGCGTGGGCCTCACGGATGTGCAGGGGGCCGCCGGCGGTTCCGCCGGAGAGTTTCAGGTTGCGACGGCCGAGTTCCTCGCGGAGGACCTCGGGGTCGGTGGGGAGGAAGCCGTAGGGGCCCAGCTCCAGCCAGCCGTACTCGGCGAGGGCGAGTTCGTCGAGGAAGCGGGTCCAGGTGGTCTGGTGCGGGTCCTCGGGGAACCACACCCCCCAGGAGTCGGGGGCGCTTCCGACGCGGGTGCGGGTGCGCGGGTTCATCGGTGTCACCTCGGGTGAAGGGTGCTGCGAATGTTGCGCCGGGCGGCTCTGCCACCCGGCGTACGAACGGAGGACGCGGCCGGTCAGGAAGCGACGACGGCCGCGGTGGAGGCGGCCGCGGCACCGGGAGGGGCCGGCACGGTGATGGCGAAGGCCTCGCGGAAGGCGTCCAGGGCGGCGTCGGAGTCGTCCCGGGCCCAGCCTTCGAGTCCGATGACGCCGGTGTAGCCGATTTCATGCAGGGCGCGTGCGATCGCGGGGTAGTGGATCTCGCCGGTGCCCGGTTCGCAGCGGCCGGGGACGTCGGCGACCTGGATCTCGCCGATGAACGGCAGGGCCTGGCGGCAGAGTTCGACGAGGTTTCCCTCGCCGATCTGGGCGTGGTAGAGGTCCAGGTTCATCCGCAGGAACGGGCTGTCGACGGCGCGGACGAGGGCGAGGGTGTCGGCGGCGCGGGCGAAGGGGGTGCCCGGGTGGTCGACGGCCAGGTTGAGGTTCTCCAGGGTGAAGACCCGGCCCGCGGCCTCGCCGAGTTCCGCGACGCGCCGCAGGGTGTCGGCGGCCGTAAGCCACATGTCGGGCGTGACGACCTCGACCGGACGGACGGGCAGGCCCCTGTCGTCGAGGCCGGTGCCGTGCAGGTTCAGGCGCGGACTGTCGATCCGGGCCGCAGCCTCCAGGGAGGTACGGGCGGAGGAGAGCAGGGCTTCGATGCCGTCGGGGTCGGTGAGGTTGCCGGTGAGGTAGCCGGTCATGGAGGAGAAGGTGGCGCCGGTGGCGGCCAGGGCGTCGAGGTCCTTGGCCGACCAGTCCCAGATCTCGACCTGGAAGCCGCGCTCGGCGATGCGGGTCACGCGCTCGGTGAACGGCAGGTCCCGGTAGAGCATTTCGGCGCTGGCGGCCAGGACGAAGGGCGAAGCGGTCAGGCTCATGCGGACACCTCGGCGATCGTGACGGGGCGGTCGGTCTCCACGCTGCGGATCGCGGCGAGGGCGATGGACAGGGCGCGGCGCGCGTCGTGGCCGGTGACGGCGGCGGGGTTCTTGTCGCGGACGGAGTCGGCGAAGGAGGCCAGTTCGCCGACGTATGCCGCGTGCAGCAGGTCGGTGTCGCGGCGGGCGGTGTCGATGTGGATGCCCTGGGCGCCGTAGAAGGTCATGTTCGTGGTGCGGGCGTCGCCGGCGGTCACCATGCCCTCGGAGCCGAAGACCTCGGCGCGCACGTCGTAGCCGTACAGCGCGCAGAAGGAGGCCTCGGCGGTGGCGATGGCGCCGTTGTCGAAGCGGACGGTCACGACTGCGGTGTCCAGGTGGCCCTGATCCTTGGCGTCGGGGCGGACGAGGGCGTCGGCGGTGGCGTGGACGCTCAGTGGTTCGGCGCCGGGGTTGAGCCAGCACAGGGTGTCGAAGTCGTGGATGAGGGTTTCCAGGAAGATCGTCCACTGCGGAATGCGCGCAGGATCGGCGGTGAACGGGCCCGGGTCACGGGTGAGCGAGCGCAGCAGCTGCGGGGTGCCGATCCGCTGCTCGTCGATCGCGGCGCGGGCGGCGGCGAAGCCGGGCGCGAAGCGCCGGTTGAAACCCACCTGGAGCACGACACCGGCCGCTTCCGCGGCGGCGATCGCGCGGTCCGCGTCCGCCAGGGTCACCGCCATCGGCTTCTCCACGAAGATGTGCTTGCCGGCGCCGGCCGCCGCGACGACCAGATCGGTGTGGGCCCGGGCCGGCGCGGTGATGAGCACACCGTCGATGTCCTGCCGGTCGAGGACCTCGTTCACGTCGGTGGTGGCCAGCGGCGCGCCCAGTTCGGCGGCGAGGCGTTCGGCGGCACCGGGGACCGGGTCGCTGACCGCGGCCAGGGTGACACCGGGAATGTGCCGGGCGACGATCGCGGCGTGGTTCGACCCGATGCGGCCTGCGCCGATCGTGGCCAGGCGCAGCGTGTGGGGGACGGGCCGGTTGCGGCCGGGGGAATTGTCAGCGACGACCATGTCGGTGCTCCCAAAAACTAGTACGTTCTAGTCGGGAAGGTAAACGCACAATGGCAATCGGTCAAGGGGTCGATATGCTCGGCGGAAGGCCGTCCGATCGGGCGGCCGAACCGCATCCGACCAGGTTGGGGAGTGGCGAAGTGACGGAGTCGGACGACGACGCCCAAGACGCCGTCGAGCAGTCGCCCGCCGCTCGGGGCGCCGCCGGCTCCGCACGCAAGGGGCGCCCCACCATGGCCGACGTGGCACGGGCCGCCGGCATCTCCACCGCCCTGGTCTCGATCGTGATCCGTGGGGTTCCCGGAGCCAGTGACGAGACGCGCCGCCGCGTTCTCCAGATCGCCGACGAACTGGGATACGTCCCCGACCAGCGCGCCCAGAAGCTCCGGCGGTCCAGTTCGCGGGTGCTCGGTGTCGTCTTCGAACTCCAGCAACCCTTCCACGGCGACCTCGTCGAGCACCTCTACGCCGCCGCGGCGCAGCACGGCTACGAAGCCGTGATCAGCGCGGTGGCTCCCAGCCGAGCGGAGCCCACGGCGGTCAACGCCCTGCTCCGGGAGCGCTGCGAGGCCGCGATCCTGCTGGGCAGCCGGCTGACCGACGAGGAACTCGAACGCCTGGCCCGCCGGTTGCCGACCCTGCTCGTCGCCCGCCGCAGCGGACTGGCGAGCGTGGGTTCCGTCCGCGGTGACGACATGCTGGGCATCAGGCTCGCCGTCGACCACCTCGTGGGCCTCGGCCACCGCCGGATCGCGCATATCGACGGCGCCGGCGCCCCGGGCAGTTCCGACCGCCGGCTCGGCTTCCTGCAGGGGATGGCGGAACACGGACTGGCCGACTACGCCGATGTGCTCGCGGGCGGCCTGACGGAGGAGGCCGGCGCCGAGGGCATGCGCTACCTGCTGGACCGGCAGGTGCCGCCGCCCACGGCCGTCATCGCCTTCAACGACCGGACGGCCACCGGCGTGCTGGACGTTCTCGCGCACCGCGGCCGCAGCGTGCCTGGGGAGATCTCCGTCGTCGGCTACGACGACTCGCGGTTGGCGAAGATGCCGCACGTGCAGATGACCACCGTCTCCCAGGACGCAGCCGGTATGGCGGACGCCGCGGTGACCGCCGCGCTGGATCTGATCAAGGGCGGCACCGCGCAGGAGACGGTGCTCACGCCCCGCCTCATGAAGCGCGCGACGACCGGCCCTGCGCCCGGCTGAGACGCCTCGGCGGCGTGCACCGGCTCCTCGGCGGAACGCCTCCATAGACATTGCGTCGCCATGGATTCCGAACTACTTCGATCTAATGTCTTGACATTTTCTAGAACGTACTAGTTCCCTAGCTGCATTCCTTCCCACTGTCGGCAGCGCACGGCCGGGCCCCCACCGTACGTGCCGGCCTCCGGGCTGCCCGTGGGAGAGCCGTAGGGAGCGGCCGCCGGGACGGGCGGTCGCTGAGAGGAGCACCCATGCCGACACCCCCCACACGCCTGGCCGATCCCGTCCGGGCCGCGTCACCCGTCAAGGGGAGGCGGTCGATGGCGGCCATCGCCGCCGTCGCGACCCTGGGCGGGCTGACCTTCGGGTACGACACGGGCGTCATCGCCGGTGCACTGCCCTTCATGACCAAATCGAGCCATGAGGGCGGGCTCGGACTGACGCCGGTGACGGAGGGGCTGGTCACGGCCTCGCTGTTGCTCGGCGCCGCCGCGGGCGCGGCGTTCGGCGGCCGGCTGTCCGACCGCTACGGGCGACGCCACAACATCCTCGTCCTGGCCTTCGTGTTCGTCGTCGGGGCGCTGGGCACCGCTCTCGCCCCCGACATCGAAGTCATGGTGGCCGCACGGGTCGTTCTCGGCGTCGCGGTGGGCGCGGCCTCCACCACCGTCCCCGTCTACCTCGCCGAGATCGCTCCCGCCCACTCCCGGGGCCGGATGGTCGCGGTCGACCAGCTCATGATCGTCACCGGCCAGCTCATCGCCTTCAGTTCCAACGCCGCGCTCGCCGCCGCCTACGGCGGGGAGCAGACCTGGCGCTGGATGCTGGCGCTGGCCACCGTGCCCTCCAGCCTGCTCTACCTCGGCATGCTGTTCATGCCCGAGACGCCCCGCTGGTACGTCTCCAAAGAACGCTTCGCCGACGCCCGCCGCACCCTGCTCTGGATCCGCGACGCCGACACCGTCGACGCCGAACTGGCCGAGATGAAGCAGGCCGTGGACCTGGAGCAGCGGGCCGCCCGCACCGGCGCGGGGCGGGCCGAACTGGCCGTGCCCTGGGTGCGCCGGGTCTTCCTGATCGGTCTGGCCCTGGCCGTCATCCAGCAGGTCACCGGCATCAACACCATCATGTACTTCGCCCCCACCACCCTCGAACAGACCGGCCTCGGCTCCCAGGCCGCGCTCACCGCCACCATCTCCGTCGGTGTCGTGGCCGTCCTCGCCTCCACCGCCAGCCTCTACCTCATCGGCAGGGTCGGTCGCCGGCCGCTGCTGCTCACCGGACAGATCGGCATCGTCGCCTCGCTGGTCGCCATCGGCACGGTCTTCGCCGTGCCCGCCCGGGCCGGTACGGACGCCGCGACCTGGCGCAGCTACCTCATCCTGGCCGGGATGCTCGCCTTCCTGGTCTTCCAGCAGGTGGCCGTCTCCCCGGTGACCTGGGTGATGCTCTCCGAGATCTTCCCGCTCGCCATCCGCGGGCTCGGCATGGGCACCTCCGTGCTGCTGCTCTGGCTGGTGAACGCGCTGGTCACCTTCACCTTCCCCATCCTGCTGGCCGGGGTGGGCGGCACCACGACCTTCCTGATCTTCGCAGCCGTCAACGTAGTGGCCGCGGCGGGTGCCGCCCGGACGATCCCGGAGACCCGCAACCGCACCCTGGAGCAGATCGAGGCCCAGTTCCGGGTAACTCCCGGATCACCTCTTCGATAACGTCTATAACGTTCTAGGGGAGATGTCTTGACATGCGCTTCAGTGCCTGGCGTACTAACGGCACTGTTCTAGAACGTTCTAGCCTCAGAGAGGCGAACGCACATGCTCACACCGGCGGTGTGTGCCGGGACGACCTTCCGGCACCGGCCTGCCAGTCGCCCCCGGTCGCTCACCGCACCCCGAACCGGGTGGTGAGCGGTGAGCCCGAGACTGCCACTTCCAAGCTGCCATCGTGTTCGGACGTCGTTACAAAATGATGTCCTGACAAAGCATTGACAGTAAGTGCGGCACGGGATTGGATCCCGTCTCAGCAAAGCGCCGCAAGTGCGGCAAACGGCATGAATCCGACGATCGGATATCGGCCTCTGGATCTCCGCGATCCACTCCCCCGTCTCTCCCCGTCGCACAGTGAGGTGCACGACAGATGGAACTCTCCTCTTCCTCCCGCTCTCGCAGACTGGTCTCCCTGGTGGCCGTGGCGGCTGCGGCGTCCCTGACCCTCGCCGGCTGTTCCAGCAGCTCCGGAGGCAAGAAGTCCGAGGACAACGGCGCTGCCGCCTCCGCGGGCAAGGCCAGCACGCCCCGCATGACGGTCGCGCTGGTCACCCACCAGGCACCCGGTGACACCTTCTGGGACATCGTCCGCAAGGGCGCCGAGGCCGCCGCGGCCAAGGACAACATCAAGCTGATCTACTCGGCCGACCCGAACGCGGGCAACCAGGCCAACCTGGTGCAGAACGCGATCGACCAGAAGGTCGACGGCATCGCGGTCACCCTCGCCAAGCCCGACGCCATGAAGGACGTCATCGCCAAGGCCGTGTCGGCCGGCATCCCCGTCGACGGCCTCAACGCCGGTCTGGGCCAGTGGAAGCAACTCGGCCTCAAGGAGTACTTCGGCCAGGACGAGACCGTGGCCGGCGAGGCGTTCGGCAAGAAGCTGAACACGGAAGGCGCCAAGAACGTCGTCTGTGTCATCCAGGAGCAGGGCAACGTCGCCCTCACCCAGCGCTGCGACGGTGTGAAGAAGACCTTCTCCGGCAAGGTGCAGACGCTGTACGTCAACGGCACCGACATGCCGTCGGTGGCCTCGACGATCACGGCCAAGCTCAAGCAGGACTCCTCCGTCGACCAGGTGGTCACACTCGCCGCGCCGATCGCGATGACCGCCGTGCAGTCGGTCTCCGACGCGAGCAGCAAGGCGAAGATCGCGACCTTCGACCTCAACAAGGACCTGGTGTCCGCCATCCAGAAGGGCACCATCGAGTTCGCCGTCGACCAGCAGCCCTACCTCCAGGGCTACCTCGCCGTCGACGCCCTGTGGCTCTACAAGAACAACGGCAACTACAGCGGCGGCGGCGAGGAGCCGGTCCTGACCGGTCCGGCGTTCGTCGACAAGTCCAACATCGACTCCGTCGCCAAGTTCGCCGCCAACGGGACCCGGTGATGAGTGTGACGCAGCACGCCGAGCCGGCGGTGTCCGCACCGCCGGCCTCCGGCCCCGGCCGTGAGACCGACGGCCGGACCGCACAACGGCCCCTGCTCCTACGCCTGTTGGCCCGCCCCGAAGTGGGCGTGTTCCTCGGCGCCATGGCCGTATGGGTGTTCTTCCTCGTCTCGGCTCCGCCGGTGCGGGACGGCGGTTCGATGGCGAACATCCTCTACCAGTCGTCCACGATCGGACTGCTGGCCATCCCGGTCGCGCTGCTGATGATCGGCGGCGAGTTCGACCTGTCGGCGGGTGTCGCGGTGATCTCCTCCGCGCTCACCGCCTCGATGCTCGCCTACCAGCTCACCCTGAACGTGTGGGCCGGGGTGATCGCGGCACTGGGCGTCTCACTGGCGATCGGGTTCCTCAACGGCTGGCTGGTGGTCAGAACCGGTCTGCCGTCCTTCCTGATCACGCTGGGCACGTTCCTGATCCTCCAGGGTGTCAACCTGGCGGTGACCAAGCTGGTCACCGGAAACGTCGCCACCGACGACATCAGCAACATGTCCGGCTTCGACCAGGCCAAGAAGGTCTTCGCCTCGTCCTTCGAACTCGGCGGCGTCCAGGTCAAGATCACCATCGTGTACTGGCTGGTCTTCGCGGCCATCGCCACCTGGGTCCTGCTGCGCACCAGGTACGGCAACTGGATCTTCGCGGTCGGCGGCAACAAGGACAGCGCCCGCGCGGTCGGCGTCCCGGTGAACTTCACCAAGATCTCGCTGTTCATGCTGGTCGGCTTCGGCGCCTGGTTCGTCGGCATGCACCAGCTGTTCTCCTTCAACACCGTGCAATCCGGAGAAGGGGTCGGCCAGGAACTGATCTACATCTCGGCCGCGGTGATCGGCGGCTGCCTGCTGACCGGCGGCGCCGGCTCGGCGATCGGCCCGGTCTTCGGCGCCTTCATGTTCGGCATGGTGCAGCAGGGCATCGTGTACGCGGGCTGGAACCCCGACTGGTTCAAGGCGTTCCTGGGCGTGATGCTGCTCGGCGCCGTGCTCATCAACTTGTGGGTCAGCCGCACGGCTACCCGGAGGTGACCCCATGACATCCACCCAAGACACCCACGAGGCCGGAACCCACGGCGCCGTCCTCGTCGACACCGCCCAGGACGGCGACGGCGGCCCCATCGTCGAACTGCGCGCCACGGGCAAGTCGTACGGCAACATCCGCGCCCTGCACGGTGTCGACCTCAAGGTCTTCGCCAACCAGGTGACCTGCGTCCTCGGCGACAACGGCGCCGGCAAGTCCACCCTCATCAAGATCATCTCAGGGCTGCACCAGCACACCGAGGGCGACCTCCTGGTCGACGGCGCCCCGGTGCGCTTCAACAGCCCGCGCGACGCCCTCGACAAGGGCATCGCCACCGTCTACCAGGACCTCGCCACGGTCCCGCTGATGCCGGTGTGGCGGAACTTCTTCCTCGGCTCCGAGATGACCAAGGGCCCCTGGCCCCTGCGCCGCCTCGACATCGAGCGGATGAAGCAGACCGCCGACGAAGAGCTGCGCAACATGGGCATCATCCTCGATGACCTGGAGCGGCCCATCGGCACCCTGTCCGGCGGCCAGCGCCAGTGTGTGGCGATCGCCCGCGCCGTCTACTTCGGCGCCCGCGTCCTCATCCTGGACGAGCCCACCGCCGCCCTAGGCGTCAAGCAGTCCGGTGTGGTCCTGAAGTACATCGCCGCCGCCCGCGAACGCGGTCTCGGCGTCATCTTCATCACCCACAACCCGCACCACGCCTACATGGTCGGCGACCACTTCAGCGTCCTGCGCCTCGGCACCCTCGAACTCTCCGCCTCCCGCGACCGGATCGACCTGGAGGAGCTGACCAACCACATGGCCGGCGGAGCCGAACTGGCGGCCCTCAAGCACGAGTTGGCCCAGGTGCGAGGCGTGGACGTGGAGGCGCTGCCGGAAGAGGAGGACGTCGCGGCACCGGCCACCGCCACGGCCGCAGGGAAGCCCTGAGGCGAGGTCCCGAACAACAGGCACTCGGTCACCTGCGCCGCCGTTCAGTCGGCGGGGTGCTCGAGGCCGCGGCTCAGTGAGGCGATGAGGCCGAGGACACGGCTGGCAGCCAAGGCCGGCAGGGCCCACTTGCAGCCGTTGGTCAGGGTGTCCATGGTGCGTGGCGCGAGGCCTGAGACGGTGCCTGCTCAGGCGGCCCGCTTGACGGTGGCGGGCAGGCCGCTGGTCACGATGGTCAGGGCGAGCGCGGTGCTGACCGCGTGACCGGCACTCTGGGACGTCCGCCCCCGACGACGCAGCCCTCGAGACCGTTGCCCACTGCCCCGTACGCCGCTGCTCCGACGTCCCGGACCGGCAGCTCCCCGGCGCCCGCCGCGCGGTGAAAGCCGTCAGCTCACGGGCGCCGGGCCGCGCCATCGACCCTCCTCAGCCCCGGGACGCCGAGCACCATGCGGGTCCACGACTGCGGCACCGAGTCTGCCTGGCGAGCAGGCATCTCCCACGCCGGCGATGCCGTGCGTGCCGGACACCTGGCCGGGTCCCCCGCCGATACCGTTCACGCCATCGGCGCCAACGCCTTCGACCCTCGGCCGAGTACGCGCCCTTCGCGGCAAAGCAGCGCCATGTCGACAAGCCGGTCTCCGTAGTCGTCGCCGACCCCGGCACCGCCCACTTCCTCGTCCAGTTGATGCCGCCCCAGGGCCGGCTGCCGACCGAAGGCTTCTGGCCCGGCGCCCTCTCCTTCATCCTGGCCGCCGGCCCCATCGCCCAGGCCGGCGCCGGCATCACCGGCCGGCCGACACGGCTCTCGAACCGGCCAGCACCCAGCTCGGCGAAACCGTCCACGCCTGGCTCGACGGCGGTCCTACCGGGAACACGCCTTCCGGGATCATCGACCTCACCACGGACACCCCCGCGGCCCTGCGCGAGGGCGCGATCGCGCTGACCGCCGTCCAGGACGCCTTGCGTCTCCTCTGACATGAGGCTGGAGACCGGCTCGAGCAGACCCGAAGACCGACGCAACATTCGTGGCGAACGATTTCACTGACGTCACCAGCGGGTCAGCGGGCCGGGTCTGTCCGCTGCCAGGCGCGGGTGAAGGCGTCCACCGGGTCCTGCCCACCGTGCCCCCACGGGACCGGGGTGACCACGCCGCCGATGGCCTCGAACACCGGGGCGGCCAGGGGCGTCTGCTTGGCCGCGAGCAGCGCGAAGGCCAGGAGGTTGAGGTCGCGCAGCGCCTCGGCGTGCTGGAGGTGGCCGGGGCGGGACCAGAGGGTCAGCCCGTCTCTGAGCACCCCATCCACCTCGTGTCCGGACCAGAACTGGTCGGCCATCATGGCGTTGAGACCGCCCTGTGCGAGCAGCCGGAAGTAGCGGTCGACGAGTGAGACCAGGGGCAGGGCCACCGTCGGTGCGGTGGCGGGCGCGCTGGATCGCACCTGGTCGACGAATTCCATGGCCTGGGCGTGCGAGCCGCATTCGTCGGCCGACAGGTAGCCGAACATCTGCACGTGCGCCTCACGGTGCCAGGGATCACGCGACACGATCTCGTCCCAGACCGGGAACACCTCGTCGGTGGGTCTGCGCCACTGACGCAGCAGTCCCAGCTGGGCCACCCAGGGGCTGGGATCGGAAGGATCCAGCCGGGCCGCTGCCCGGCAGGCGTCCAGGGCGGCGGAGACCTCGTCGTAGGAGAGCGGGGTGCGCGCGCCCCGTGTCATCGCTCCCCAGGCGTACAGGTTCATGGCCTCGGCGCTGTCGGGAGCCTGCTGGGCCCACGACTCCTGCGCGCCCGGCCGGGTCATGGAGGCCAGGACGGCCAGTCGGTGGGAGCGGCGGTCCCAGTCCCGGCCGGTCTCCTTGAGCAGCCGCTCCACGAGTGGTCCGACGACGGGGCGGGCGCGTGCGTTGTTCCTGACGTCCAGCTGGCGGCAGACCTTGCCGAGGTCGGCATCGTCGAGTTCCGGGGCGAGACGGGGGGTTGCTCTTCTACGTCGGTTGAATATCACGGTTCCGGTGGCGGGTCCGATCGGGTTGGGTGGGCGGTACGGGGACGGGTCCGGGCGGACGTGGCGTCGGCTCGGTGCGGGGCGGGCCGTCTGCCCGGACCCGTCCTGTCGGTGGGCGTCAGCCGGCGTCGATCTCGGTCGTGCCCAGCTTCTGGTAGACGTCGGGACGCCGGGCGCGCAGGCGCAGTGCGGCCACCAGGCCGATCGCGAAGACGACCGGGGTGAGGGCGACCAGGGTCAGGTTGACGCCGCCACTCGCACCGGTCAGCAGGTCGAGGCGCTTGGCGACCATCACGGTTCCGGTGGTCAGCAGAACCGCCGCCGCGGCCGGCGCGACGAGCGTGCGCCAGGAACTCTCGCCGCGCTGGGGCGGGTTGCGGCGGAAGAAGACCACGACGGCGACGGCGGCCAGCGCCTGGAGGGTCATGATGCCCACGATCCCCGGGGTGTTCACCCAGAGGAAGAACTCCGAGTAGGGGTCGACACCGCTCAGGACGAACACGGTGACCACGATGGCCGCGAGGACGGACTGGACGACTCCCGCGATCCACGGCGAGCCGTGCGAGAGGTGGACCCGGGCCAGCGGGGAGGGGAAGACCCGCTCGGCGGAGAGCGCGTAGCAGTAGCGGGTGATCGTGTTGTGGAAGGCGAGCAGGGCGGCCAGGAGGCTGGTCACGATGAGGACGCGCTGGATGTCGGACGCCCAACCGCCGACGTGCTTGTCCATGGCGACAAAGAACAGTTCGGAGGGGTTTTCGGCCGCGGCGGCGACGACCCGGTCGCTGCCGAACGCCTGGATGATGATCCATGCGATGAAGGTGTAGAACAGCGCGAGGAAGGTGACGGCGACGTAGGTCGCCTTCGGGATGGTCCGGTCGGGGCGGCGGGCCTCCTCGCGGTAGATCACGGTGGCCTCGTAGCCGATGAAGGCCGCCGCGGCGGTGAGCACCGGGGCGACCATGTCCCCGGTGAACACGTGGGCCGGTGCGAACGAGTCGAAGGTCAGGCCGGTGGCTCCGCCGTCGATCAGTACCGCCACGGCGAGCAGCAGCAGGATGGCCGTCTCGGCGATGAGGAGGGCCGCGAGGACCTTGGCACCCAGGTTGATCGAGCGGAACCCGAGGAACCAGACGATGACGATGCCCAGGAACGAGTAGACCGGCCAGGGCAGATCGATGCCGGCCATGTCGTCCAGCGTGGTGGCCGAGAAGAAGCCGAAGGCCCCGTACATGCCGATCTGCATGGCGTTGTACGAGAACGCGGCCAGGTACGCGGCGCCGACGCCGGCGGGGCGTCCGAGGCCTCGCGCGATGTACGAGTAGAAGGCTCCCGCGTTGCGGATGTAGGGGGTCATGGCGGTGAAGCCCACCGAGAACAGCAGGAGGGTCACGCCGACCGCGAGATAGCTGGCGGGCGCTCCGATACCGCCGAGGAGGATGGCGAGCGGTGCCACTCCGGCCATGACGGTGAGCGGGGCCGCGGCGGCGACCACGAAGAACACGACGTCGCTGACGCCGAGCAGGTTGCGCTGCAGGTGCGCGCCGGCCTCCGCATCGACGCCCGCTGTCGACGGGGGAGCCGGAGGCACGTAGTTGTGGGTCATGAAGGTCTGTCTCCACGAAGGGCGAATGGGTCACCGGCGACCGGGAGGCCTCGGTCTCGTGGACATGGCGGCCGGGCGACGGTGGATATCGGTCACTGGTGCCGTGGGCGGCAGAGCCGCGGGCCGTGGATGAAGCAGGGCCCTGGAACACGGCCTGGTGTACGGCCGCGCTGCAGTGCTGCCGCAGGGCGAGCCGTGCACCCGGGGCAACAAACTGAAAGGCATTCAGTACGGCTAATCTAAGGACATCACCGCCTGTGGGGAAGTCTTTACTGAATGACATTCGGTAACGATCGGCTAACGGCGGGTGTCCGCGAAAGGCGGCAGCGCACCTCCTCCCCGCGGACGTATCCGACCCGGACCGTGAAGGAGCCCGATGGGACGCCCCAGGACGCCCTTGCTGGATCGCGCCGTCATCGGCAGGGCGGCCCTGCGACTGGCCGACCAGGAAGGCTCCCTGACCATCCCGGGACTCGCCAGGTCCCTGGGCGTGGCCCCGTCCGCCCTCTACCACCACGTGACGGGCCGGGACGAGATCATCGCGCTCATGCGTGAGGAACTGCTCCGCGAGACCGACATGGAGGAGCCCTACTCCGGCACGTGGGAGCAGGTTCTCGACCAGTGGGCCCGGGCCTACCTGAACGGCTTCGCGGCTCACCCCGGCGCCGTCCCGGTCCTGGCGGTGGCGCCGCTCTCCGAGACGTTCATGCACACGGTGTACGACAACGTCGCGCGGTCCCTCTCCGACGCCGGCTTCCCCCTCCCCCAGGTCATGCCCCTCATCACCGCCCTGGAGAGCTTCGTGCTCGGCTCGGCCCTGGACCTGGTCGCACCCGCGGTCATGCTCTCGAAGGTCGACCACGACTCCGCCCCGTACCTGAGCGCCGCACTCGACGGCACCGCCGGTGGCGAGCAGCGGGCCACCCAGGCCTTCGAGACAGGCCTGCGCGCGATGCTGAAGGGATTCGCGGCCGTGCTGGACGAGAGGCCGTGACCGGACGGTTCGCCGGTCCCGCTTCCCGCCGCTCGGCTACCCGAGGATGGGCCGACCGAGCGCCGCTGTCGTGGGCCTCTCGGCGTGCCGTGTCCACGGCGGCCCTCGTGACCGCGCGCGGTGCGCACCGCCTGAGACGACCGCCCCACGTACGCGCGGGGCGGAGCACGTCGTACGGTGTTCGCCACGACCGGCGCCCGAAGCAGGTGTGCCCGCTCCGCGGTGCGGCCTTGCGGTAGGTCCTCATCCACCGTGGGCGGTCGGTTCCGCCATGTCCAGGAAACGTTCCGTCAGGCGGAACACCTCCCGGCGCTGTCACGAGTCGAACCCGAGCCCGAGGCGGTCGAGGAGCTTCAGCCACAGCGGCCGACGGCCGGTCTCGTCCTCCCGGGCCATGGCCCGGCGGGTCAGCTGGATGCCCGCCCAGGCGAACGGCTCGGGCGGGAAGGGCACCGGCCGTTCCCGCACCATGCGCAGGCGGGTGCGTTCGGTGTCTTCGCCGGCCAGCAGGTCCAGCATGACGTCGGCGGCGAACCGGGAGGCCCCGACGCCCAGTCCGGTGAATCCGGCGGCGTGGGCGACCCGGCCGCCGTGCGTGACGCCGTAGAACGCGGTGAACCGTGAGCAGGTGTCGATGACACCGCCCCAGCGGTGGGTGAACCGCACCCCGGCCAGCTGGGGGAAGGTCTCGAAGAAGTGCCGGGCCAGCAACTGGTGTGTCTGCTCGCGCTGTTCGTACTCCGGCCGGATGCCCCGGCCGAAGTGGTAGATCGCGTCGTAGCCGCCCCACAGGATGCGGTTGTCCGGGGTGCGCCGGTAGTAGTGGAACTGGTTCCCGAGGTCGGTGATGCCGTAGGGCGCGGCCCAGCCGATCGACTCCCACTGCTCGGGGGTGAGGGGCTCGGTCGCGAGCACGTGGTCGTAGGCCGGGACGACCGCCAGGGACCTGGCCCCGAGCAGCGAGGTGAAGACGTTGGTGGCCAGCACCACGCGACCGGCGCGGACGCGTGCGGCGTCGCACACCGCCGTCACCCCCTCCTGGCTCGTGCGCAGCCTCCTGACCCGGGTGTTCTCGGCGATGCGTACCCCGAGCGACTCTGCGACTCGGGCCAGCTCCCAGGCCATGCGCGCGGGATCCACGGTCGCCGAACTCTCGGTGTGCAGCCGCCCCGCGAGGTAGGTCGGCGAACCGACGAGTCCGCGTACGGCGTCCCGGTCCAGATAGCCGTCGGTGCCGGGCTCCAGGGCCGCCACGGTGTGCGGGCGGGTGGCCACGGCGAGGACCCCACCGGGTGTGTACGCGCACTCCATGCAGTATCTCTCGACCGTGGCGGCGATACCGGCGAGGTTCTCCGCGCCCAGCCGTTCGAGGAGCGGGTACTCCTCGGGCCACCGGTTGAGCCCGTTCGCCTCGCCGTGGGTGAGGCTGGCCTCGCAGAAACCGCCGTTGCGTCCCGTGGCGTGCTCCGCGACGCGGTCGCCCTCGACGAGGAGCACCTCGCGCTCAGGGTTCCGCTCCTTGGCGCGCACGGCCGCCCACAGGCCGGTGAAGCCGCCGCCGATGATCAGCAGGTCGGTGCTGGTCTCCCCGGTCAGGGGCGGTCGTGGAGCGGGACGGCCGGGCGTGTCCAACCAGAGCGGGACGGGCCTGGCCTCGGCCAACGCCTCTTCGACGGACAGCTCGCGGTCGGTGGCCATGGGACTCCTGTCAGCCTCCGGGGAGGCGCGGTGGTGTGCTGCGGGGAGGAAGGGCGGCCGCGACCCGAGGACGCCGGGAACACCCCTGGCCGAGCGGAAACAGACACGGACGTGCGAGCGCGCGGTGAGCGTGCGGTGGTCTCCGCGCTGTGCACGGCCTCACTTCGGCGGTCGTGACCGGCGCCCGGTGGATCAGGGCACGAGCCCGTCCGCATCACCAGGGACGGCGGACTCGAACAGCGTGTGTGGTCCGCGAACACAACCTCGCCCGAGGCCACTTGAGGGATGCAATCCTCTCGCGCCCCTTATGGTCAATGGTGTTGTCATAAGTGCAGCGACACCGCCGAGGGGTTGGACCACTGCTGACTAGGCTTGCCCTCCGTGAGCGCGAACGAGCATGGCCTGGACGCCCTGGACCGGCGGATCGTGGCCGCACTGCAGGTCGACGGGCGGGCCGGCTGGAGCACTGTCGCCCGGGTCCTCGGCGAGTCCGAACGGACGGTGGCCCGTCGCGGCCGGCGCCTGCTGGCCGAACGGCTCGTCACCGTCGCGGCACTCGTGGCCACCGGGGAGACCGTCGTCGTCCGGTTCGACTGCTCCCCGGACACTGTCGTCACCGCGGCACGAGCCGTGGCCCTGCGGCCTGACTCGATCTTCACCTATCTACTGAGCGGCGCGGGCGACTGTGTGGCCGAGCTCCAGTGCCCGGCCGACCGCCTCGCGGCGCTCACACTCGACGACCTGCCCCGGCTGCCCGGCCTGACGGCCAGAGCCGTGACACCGGTGCTGCGCTACCACCGGACGGTCCGCGGCTGGCAACCCGGGATCCTGACTCCGGACGAGGTCGCCGGGCTGCACCGCTTCCCGGACCGGGACGACCTCTCGGCGAGCGCGCCCGAGGCCGTCCTGGACCCCGACGAACGGAAGATCGTCGCCGCCCTCGCGGCGGACGGCCGTCGTCCGTACGAGGAACTCGCGGCGCTCGCCGGCATGTCCGAGGCCACGGCACGCAGGCGGGTCGAGGCACTGCTCCAGGCCGGCGTCATCAGCATTCGCGCGTCCGTCGACCCCGCGCTGCTCGGGCTTCCGGTGGAGGCGCTGCTCTGGCTGCGCACCCGCCCCGACGCGATCGAGCGGATCGGCACGCTGGCCGCCCGTGATCCGCTGGTGCGCTACGCGGCGGTCGTCACCGGCGAACACCAACTGCTCGTGCATGTCACGCAGCCGTCCAGGGCAGCCCTGCTGGACTGTCTGGGCAACGCCGACTGGATGAGGGAGGCGACAGCGGCGGAGACCCAGCTGGTGATCCGGGCCCTCAAGCGCAGCGGAACACCGACCGGCGACTGAATCAGCCATCACACTAGCTGACATGAAATATACAGTCAGCCATTGCCGTCATCTTGACTATTCAGGCCGAACGACTTCACGATGATGACAGTTCCGGCACCCGGGCGTCCGGGGCCGCCGTCGGTGCGCCGCCCGTTTTCCCTCCTCCGCCCGCCCCGGCTTCCGCGGCGCGCTCACCACAGCGGCCATGCCGCTTCGGACCGCTCGTGGGCGGCTTTCCGCATGCTTGAACCAGGGGCCGCACCGCGTTCGGCCGCAGCTCACTCGCGACCAGAAAGGCACCTCGTGCACGACATCGTCGCCCTCGACGCCGTATCGCTGTCCCGGGCCGTCCGGCAGCGCGCCCTCTCCTGTGTCGAGGTCATGCAGGCCTATCTGGAGCACATCGAACGCGTGAACCCACCCGTGAACGCGATCGTCGGCCTGCAGGATCCGGAACTCTCCCTCGCCCAGGCCCGTGAGCGGGACGAACAGCTGGACAGAGGCGAGTACCTGGGGTGGATGCACGGATTCCCGCACGCGGTCAAGGACCTCGCGGCCGCGGCCGGGCTGCCCTTCACCATGGGCTCCCCGCTGTTCGAGGACCAGGTGGCCACCGAGGACGAGCTGTTCGTGGCCCGGCTGCGGGCCGCCGGTGCGGTCTTCGTCGGCAAGACCAACACGCCCGAGTTCGGGCTTGGTTCCCAGACCTACAACCCGGTCTGGGGAACCACCGGCAACGCCTACGACCCGGTCCTGACCGCGGGCGGCAGCAGCGGTGGTGCGGCGGCAGCCGTGGCCCTGCGGATGGTGCCGGTCGCGGACGGCAGCGACTTCATGGGGTCGCTGCGCAACCCCGCAGCCTTCAACAACGTCTTCGGCCTGCGCCCCAGCGCGGGACGGGTCCCCGAGCCCGGCTTCCTCGTCTCGCCCGCGGTGGTGGGGCCCATGGCTCGTACCACCGAGGACCTGGCCGCTCTGCTGTCCGTGATGGCCGGAGCCGACCCCGGTACGCCCCTGGCCAACAGTGAGGATCCCGCCGTCTTCACCCGGTCACTCGAACGCGACTTCCGGGGCACGCGGATCGCCTGGGTCGGGGACTGGAACGGTCATCTGGCCACCGAGCCAGGGTTGTTGGAGCTGTGCGAGTCCTCCTTCGCCGTCTTCGAGTCCCTGGGGTGTTCGGTGGAGGGCGCGCTTCCCGACTTCTCCCCGGAACGGATCTGGGAGACCTTCCTGACCTGGCGCTGGTGGGGCAACGCGGCGGCCGGACACGACTTCCACCGGCACGAGGAGCGGCGTGCACGGCTCAAGCCCGAAGCCGTCTGGGAGATCGAGAACGGACTCCGGCTGAGCGGACTCGACGTCTCCACGGCGGCCGCGGCCCGGGCCGAGCTCTACGCGGCGGTGCAACGGCTCTTCGAGAGGTACGACTTCGTCCTCGCCCCTTCGGCACAGGTCTTCCCGTTCGACAAGAAGGTCCATTGGCCCACCGAGATCGACGGCCGGCCGATGGACACCTACCACCGGTGGATGGAGACCGTGGCCTGCTGGTCGCTGACCGGGCTGCCGGTACTGGGCATGCCGGTCGGCTTCGGGGCACGAGGACTGCCCATGGGGGTCCAGTTGATCGGGAGGCACCAGGCGGACCTGGCGGTGCTCCAGCTGGGCCACGCCTACGAGCAGGCCACCCACTGGGTGGACCGGACTCCCCCGCCGTCGGTCGTCGGCGCCTGACTGACCGTGCGACCCCGGGCCGGCTCCCGGGGGCGCACGGCGGCAACCACCGGTCCAGCGCCGGGGCGAAGCGCTCGGTGCGGGCTTCGATCGTCTCGGCCGCCGCCGAAATGCCGCTCTCGTCGAACCGGCCGCCGATGAGCTGGACGCTCGTGGGCAGGCCGTCCGACAGCAGGGTGGGCACGCCTGGCGGCTCCGCCGCTGGAGCCGCCCGGAGTACGGCCGGCGTCCCAGGGGTTGAGGGTGCTCCCGTGCGCGGCGTTCGCCGTGAACCGGCGGAGCAAGAACGCGGGCGCGTTGCCACGGCCGAGCAGGATCGCCCCGGCGTCGCGCAGAGCGGCCACGCACGCGGCGCCCTCCGACGCGGGTGGAGCGGCCTTGAACACATCCACGCCATGGGTGGAGACGTGGCCGCGTTGATCGGTGTTGATCTTGACCGAGACCGGTACGCCGTGCAGCGGTCCGAGCGGGTCGTCGGCGGCCACGGCGCGGCCGGCCTGTCGTGCCTGCTCCAGCGCCTCGTCCGGGCGGACCTCCACCAGGGCGTTCAGGTGCGGGCTGGTCTGCTCGACACGGTCTGGGAACGACCGCCCGACGTCCTCGGCGCTGACCTCGCGGCTGCGGACGGCGGCCGTCAGGTCAGCGGCGGTGCGCGCCCCAAGGGGTGCGGTGGACTTGCTCAACCCCTTCTGCCGGATGGGGAAGCGGCCGACGGCGGGCCCGCGAAGACCTGGGCGAACCGCAGCCATCGGCCCGCCTCGTCGCCCAGGGTCAGCAGACGGGTCCGCTCGGGGGTCCTGCGCCGGGTGACGACGAGGCAGAAGTCCTGGGCGCTGCCTTCCACCCGGCAGGCCGCCTCCGGCGGTCCCCAGGTCCACACCTGGCCGTCCGGCGCGGAGAGCCCCACCCGGACCGGTGTCCCGGGCGGCTCGACGCCGTTGACGGTGTAGCTGAACTCCCGAGTTCCTACGCCGAGATGGGCGATGTGCCGCAGACGTGCGGTCGGCTCGCGGGTGACGCCGAGGGCGTCGGCCACATCCTGGCCGTGGGCCCAGGTCTCCATGATCCGGGCGGTCAGACAGGTGGCCGCGCTCATAGGCGGCCCGTACCAGGGCAGCCGTGCCCGCGGGTCGAGTTCGGCGAACACCTCGATCAGCCGGCGGCGGGCCCGGTCGTACCAGTCGAGGGCGTCCGCCCCGGACAGCGAGCGGTGGCGGGCGGCGATGTCGTCAGGGGTCGGCTGCGGCTGGCGGGCGGCCTCCGCGGCGAACCGCTCCGGGTGGCAGGCCGCCATCACCGCGGCCTCGTCGTAGTGGGCGAGGTGGGTCAGCTGGTCCAGGACCGACCAGCCGGCCGCCGGTGTGGGCAGCCGCCAGCCGGTCTCGTCCAGCGGCGCGACCAGCCGCCGTAGATCCGCCGACTCCGCGTCGAGGTCCTCGGTGAGCCGGTGCGGGAAGACGGCCATGTCTGCCTCCTGTCAGGGGTTGACGCGGTGCGCCGCGCGCTCGCGCAACGGCGCTTTGAGGACTTTGCCCGTGGCGTTGCGGGGCAGGTCGTCGACGACGGTCACCGAAGCCGGCACCTTGTAGGCGGCCAGGTGCTCCTTGCACCACCGCACCAGGTCGTCCGGACGCGGCTCGGTGCCCTTCACCGGTACGACGAAGGCGGCGCCCGACTCGCCCCAGCGGGCGTGCGGGGTGCCGACGACCGCCGCCTGCGACACCTCGGGATGCTCGTGCAGGACGTTCTCCACCTCGGCGGGGTACACGTTCTCCCCACCGGAGATGTACATGTCCTTCCAGCGGTCGACCAGGACGAGCATGCCGTCCTCGGTGACGGCCGCCGCGTCGCCGGTGCGCAGCCAGCCGTCGGCGGTGAAGGCCTCGGCGGTGGCCTCGGGTGCGCGCCAGTACCCGGGGGTTACCAGCGGACCGTTGACCTGCAGCTCGCCGGTCTGGCCGGGGGCCGCGTCCACGCCGTCCGAGGTCCGTACCCGGCAACGGGCGTACAGGGTCGGGATGCCGATGACGCCGGGGGCGGCATCGTGGTCCGGGGGCACGCTGGTGACGCAGGCGCCTGCCTCGGTGATGCCGAAGACTGGCGTGAGCGGGACACCGAGTTCCTTCCAGTGGCCCAGCAGCGCGGACGGCACCGGGGAGCCACCGACCACCGCCGTGAAGGGACGCAACTCGGCGGAGTCGAAGTCCGGGAGCTGCTGCATGAACTGGTAGTTCGCCGGTACCCCGCAGAAGTGCGTGACCGGGGTGCCGGTGTCGGTGAGCAGGGCCAGGGTGGTCGCCGCGTCGAAGGCACGGGCCACCACGACGGTGCCGCCGGCGTACAGCACGGGGTTGGCGAAGAGGTTGAGTCCGGCCACGTGGAAGAGGGGCAGTACGGTGAGCGCCCGGGAGGCACCGGAGACGCCGTGGGCGACCAGGATGCCGAGCATGCTCGCGAGCATGGACCGGTGGGTGATCTGGACGCCTTTGGGACGGCCGGTGGTGCCGGAGGTGTAGATGATCGCCCACACCGCGTCCTCCTCGACTCGCGCCGCCGTCCAACCGGGCGGCAGCGGTGCGGTGGCCCACTCCTCGTAGGGGTCGGGGGCCGCCTTTCGGTCGGTCCAGCCGAGTACGGTCGGCACCGGCGTCCCGGCCGCGATCCGGGCGGCCACCTCGCTGCCTGGGGCGTCGTGCAACAGGACGGTGGGCTCGGCGTCCGCGACGATCGCGGCGAGTTCCGAGGCGGTCAGTCGCCAGTTGAGCGGCACCATCACGGCACCGATGGCAGCGCACGCGTACAGGACCTCGAAGAGGCGCGGGTCGTTGCGGGACAGCACCGCGACCCGGCTCCCCCGGCCCACTCCGTTCACGGTGAGGGAGTGCGCGAGTGAGTCCACCCGTGCGGCGAGTGCGGCGTACGAGGTGGTCCGGCCCGTGTCCAGATCGACGAGCGCAGTCCGGTCCGGGACGCGCCGGGCGTGGTGGCGGATCCATGAGGCGGTGGGCTGGTGCATGGATGTCCTCTTTCCGAGGACGGGCACGGCGACGGGCCCGTCCATATGGTCAGGCGCCGGGGACCCGGTCGAGATCGGGGTCGCACCGGGTGACCCAGGCCGGTTCCCAGGTCAGCAGGGTGAGTTCGGCGGAGCCGAGGTCCACGTCGACGACCTGGCGAAAGCCCGCGGTCTCAGCGGCGGCGATGCGCGGGCCGTCGGCGGCAGGGGCCGCCAGCACCAGGCGGCGGCACCGGGGGTCGGCGGCGCCCAGGGCAGCGGTGAGGACGGTCAGCATCTCGCCGAGCGCGTGGTCGGCGAGGTCGTCCGCCCGGATCTCGATGTCGTGCAGGCCCACCGGGTAGGCGTCGCGGAACCGGCCGACGGCACAGCGCTCCAGCTGGATCCGGACACCGCCCGGCTGGCCCGTCGTCCACAGCTCCTGGGAGTGGCGGCCGAGCCGGGTGGCCCGGGCCGACCACGGCGGGGGTAGGTGGACCTCGGGCAGGTGCGGTACCGGGATCATGTCACTCCTTCTCGGCGGCGACCTGCCGAATGGCAGGCTTGTTGAGCTTGCCGGAGCCGTTGCGCGGCATGGTCTCGACGATCTTCAGGCGGCGCGGGAGCTTGTACCGGGCCAGGTGGCGGGCCGCGTGGTCGCGCACGTCGTCGAGGGTGATCCGGGTGTCCGGGGCGACCGTGACCACCGCGGCGACGGTCTCACCCCACTGCGGGTCCGGCACCCCCACCACGGCCACGTCCAGGACGCCCGGCATGGTCGCGAGCGCGTGCTCGACCTCGGCGGGGTAGACGTTCTCGCCGCCGCTGATGATCATGTCTTTGAGGCGGTCCACGACGTAGAGACAGCCGTCCTCGTCGAGGTAGCCGATGTCACCGGAGTGGAACCAGCCCTCGGCGTCGTACGCGGCCGTGGTCGCATCGGCATTGTTCCAGTAGCCGGCCGCCACGTTGGGGCCCCGGACCACGATCTCGCCCCGCGTGTTCGGCTCGACGGGCTCGTTGCTGAGCACGTCGACCACTCTGACCTGGGTGTACGGCATGGGGATGCCCGCCGAGCCGGCCTTGTCGAGGGTGCGCTCGGCCGGGAGGTGAGTGGCGAACGGCGCGGTCTCGGTCAGCCCCCACGCCTGCTGGAGCAGCAGACCGCGGTCGGCGAACTGCCGGACCAGGGACGGCGCGACCGGGGCGCCCGCGACCACGACGGCCCGCAGGTGGCCGAGGTCGTGGTCGAAGAAGCCGGGAACCCGGGCGAGCGCGTTGAACATCTGGGGCACGCCGAACATCGAGTTGGCCTTCAGGCGCACGAGGTCGTCGGCGCAGGCCTGGGGTTCGAAGGTGCGGCGTACGGCGACCGTGCCGCCGCGGGTGAGGATGCGCAGGGCGAAACTGTTGAGGGCGCCGATGTGGAACAGGGGCGCGGCGGCGTAGGTGGTGTCGCCCCGCCGGGTGTCGAGGTGGAGTTCGACGTTGACCGAGTTCCACCAGGCGTTGCCGTGGGTGAGGACGACGCCCTTGGGGGTTCCGGTGGTGCCGGAGGTGAACATCAGGATGGCCGGGTCGTCGGCGTGCTTGGCGGTGACGGCCGCGGTGGGTCCGGCGGCGGCGATCAGCGCGGCCCAGGGCTCCCAGTCGCCGTCCGGTGCGCCGGCCGGCACCTCGGGGTCGTCGTCGACCAGCAGGAGGCGGCTCAGGGAGGTCTTGTCACGCACCCGGTCGACGCTCGCTCGATGGCCTTCCTCGCAGACGATGATCCGGGAGCCGCTGCTCTCCAGGACCTGGGCGAGTTCCGGGTCGGCGAGCCGGAAGTTCACCGGGACGAACAGTGCGCCGATCCGGAAGGCGGCGAGCATGGTGACGAAGAAGGCGGTGCTGTTGAGGCCCAGGTAGGCGACGCGGGCGCCGTCGCGGGTGCCGCCGTCAGCGAGGACGGTCGCGAGACGGGCGGACTTGTCGTCGAGTTCCGCGTAGGTGAGGTCGCCGCCCGGGTAGTCGAGGACGACGGTGTCCGCGTGGTACCGGGCGTTGCGGGCGACGGCCGCGGCCGGGTTCAGGTCGACTCCGAGGCCGGAGTTGTGCGGGTGGGGCGTGGTCACGGTGGGCTCCTCGTCGAGGTCAGAGGTGGTCGCCGCCGGCGGCGGTGGCGAAGCCACGGACGCCGATCCCGCCGTCGACGGAGATCGCCTGACCCGTGATGGGGCCGCTCTGCTCGCGAGCGGCCAGCAGGACGTACGAACCGGTGAAGTCGCGCGGGTCGGTGCTGGAGTCGTGCAGGGGAATGGGGGGCGGCGGGGCGTCCGGGCTCTTCTTCGCGAACGAGGCCGACAGGGAGCGGTCGTTCAGGTCGAGGGACTGGGGGCCGCGCAGGTCAGTGTTCATGCCGCCGCAGGCGACGCCGTTGACCCGGACCTTGGGGGCCAGCTCGTAGGCCAGCTCCTTCATCAGACCGAGGCAGGCGTGCTTGCTGGCGGTGTAGAGGGGGCCGCCGCCGTTGACGTAGAAGGAGGCGTTGGACAGCGTCATGACGATGCTGCCACGCGTCTTGACCAGTTCCGGCCAGGCCGCCTCCGCCGCGAGCACGTAGCCCTTGACGTTGACGGAGAAGATCTCGTCGAAGGCGGAGTCGAGTTCCCGGCCCGACAGGCGGGTGAGCTGGCGCTGGTAGTCCCACACCCCCGCGTTGGCGACCAGGGTGTCGAGCTTGCCGAAGCGCTCCACGGTGGCGGCGACAGCGGCGTGCAGGGCGTCGGAGTCGCGTACGTCGGCGGCGACGGTGTGGAAGCGGTCGGGCGCAGGGGAGGCCGCGGCGACCTCGTCGAGGCGCTTCTTGTCCCGGCCGATGACCGTGACGGAGGCGCCCTCGGCCACGAAGCGTTCGGCGACCGCGCGGCCGATGCCGGATCCGCCGCCGGTGATCAGGGCGCTGTAGCCCTCCAGCCAGCCGCCGCTCACGCCCGCTCCTGGCTCTCGGCGAGGAAGCCGGTGACCAGGCGCTCGAACTCGCGGGCGCGTTCCAGCTGCACCCAGTGGCCGCAGCGGCCGAAGACATGCAGTTGGACGTCGCGAATCTGCTTGAGCATGAGCTGGGCGCCGTCGAGGGTGATGGTGCGGTCGTCCCGGCCCCACAGGAGCAGGGTCGGTGCCTTGATCTTGTGCAGATCGCGCCAGAGCGGGTCCATGCCGCCGCGCTTGGCGAAGGCCGCGTTGTAGAGGTGGTAGAAGGCGATGTGGCTGTCGTCGAGGGAGGCCTCGTAGCGGGCCTTGACCACGTCGCGGCCGAACTGCTTGTGGTCGAAGACCATGGTGCGGATGAACGCGCCCATCTTCTTCTCGCTGGGGCCGGTCCCGTTGTAGTAGCGGAACATCTCCTTCTGGCCCTCGGTCGGGGTGGGCCCGAAGGGCAGCCAGCCGCCGCCGGGCGCCATCAGCACCACTCGTGTCACCCGCTCCGGCCGCTCCTGGGCCATGGCGATGGCGGCGGCGCCGCCGAGGCTGTTGCCGAGCAGGTGGAAGGTGTCGATACCGAGAGAGTCCAGGGCCTGGTAAAGGGCGTCGACGGTGATCTTGGTGATGGACCGCTCGTCCAGGTCGGCCTCGGTCGGGCGGTAGCTGCCCCCGAAACCGGGCTGGTCGGGCAGGACCACCCGGAAGTACCGGGTCAGAGCCGCGAGATTCTGGTGGTAGTTGCTCACACCGGAGGCCCCCGGGCCGCCGCCGTGCAGCATCACCAGCACGGGCCCCTCACCGGCTTCGGCCACGGCGATCTCGCCGAGCGAGGTGGCCACACGGTGTTGCTTGAGTTCGAGGTCGGTCACGACACGTCCCGTCGGAAAGGTCAGAAGAAGGTGGAGATGTTCTTGGCCAGCAGGATGTTCTGGTCCAGCAGGACGGTCCGGCGCGCCACGCGCAGGCCGTCCGGCGTGCGGCGCAGGATGTCGGTACGGCCGCCGGCGAACACGTTCTCCTCGCGCTCCAGGCGGTTGCGGTAGACGAGGAAGGCCGAGCGGACGTGCAGGTCGTCGGCGCTGAAGTCGGGATTGTCCTCCGGGTCGACGTGCCGGACCAGCACGTTGGTGACCAGGTGCCGGGTGCGGGAAGGCGGGTCCTCGGCCCAGGCCATGCCGGAGTCGAAGCGGCGGATCCGCCAGGCCAGGCTCTCCTTCGTCTCGTCGTAGAAGGCGGCCTCGCCCCGAGCGGCCACCGACAGCGCCTGCTGGCGGCGCAGCCGGTTGGTGCGGGTCGGCATCCAGTAGTCGAGGTCGTCGGCGAGCAGGTCCAGCCAGTCGGTGTAGCGGCCTTCGTCGAGGAGATCGGCCTCCTCGTAGTAGAACTGCTCGACCTCGAAGTGAATGTCGAGGTCGGCCCGTGCTCCGGCGCGGGAGGTGCTGGCGCTCACGGTGTCGTTCGGTCCCTTCTGCGCGTCGGGGTGGCCCTGGACGGTTCCGGTGTGCGGCACGGTCAGCCCCGCAGCAACGAGCGGAGGTTGACGGACGGGTCGGCGAGACGGCCGGGATCAGCCGGGATGCGCCGGTCGATCAGGCGGCGGGCCGCACGCACGGCGGCGGCGTCGTCGACGGCGGCCGCGGCGACCACGAGTCCGTCGCGCAGACCGAACACGGCGAAGGACGGGTCGTCGTAGGAGCCGCGGACAACGGTGTGCGCGGCGGACTCCAGGTGGCCGACGCCCTCGATGTGCAGGCCGTGCCGGTAGGTCCAGAACCAGGAGGCCGTAGTCTCCGGCAGCGGCCTTCCGAGGATGGTCGCCGCCGCGCGGGCTCCGTCGTGCTGGGCCGCCTCCCAGTGCTCGGCGCGGGGCAGGAGCACACCGTCGCTCCGCCGGGTGCGTGCCGGGTCGCCGACCGCGAGGACGGCCGGGTTGGACGTCACCTGCCCGGTGTCCACCAGGATGCCCCGGTCGACCGCGAGTCCGGCCCGCTCGGCGAGCGTGGTGTGCGGCACCATGCCGACGCCGAGCAGGACGGCGTCGTAGGTGTGCGCCGGGCCGCCGTCGGCGAACTGGGCCTGGATCCCGGTGGCACCGAGGTCGGTGAAGGCCTCCACCACCGTCTGCCGGGTTGTGACGCCGTTGCGGGGGTGCAGGCCGTGCACCCATGCGGCGAGTTCGGGCCCGAGGACGGCGGCGAGCGGTACGGCCAGCGGGTCGACGAGGGTGACCTCGCAGCCCAGGCGTACGGCCGTGGAGGCGCTCTCCGCGCCGATCAGCCCCGCGCCGACGACCAGGAGACGGGCGCCGGGCACCAGTGCGGTCCGGAGCCGGTCGGCGTCCTCGGCGGTGCGCAGCACATGGACGCGCGGGCTGTCGGCGCCGGGGATCGGCGGGCGGGCGGCGCCGGCACCGGTGGCGAGGACGACGCGGTCGGCCGGCAGCAGGGTGCCGTCGGAGAGTTCCAGCTTGCCCTCGGCGGGCCGCAGCGCGGTGACGGTGGTGCGGTTGACGAGGCGCACGCGCTGGTCGTCGTACCAGGACGGGGGCTGGAGGGCGATCTGTTCCAGGGTCCTGGCGCCGGACAGGAAGTCCTTCGACAGCGGCGGGCGGTCGTAGGGAAACTCGCCCCCGTCGACGAGGGTGACCTCGCCGTCGTAGCCCTGGGAGCGCAGGGCTGCGGCGGTGCTGACGCCCGCGATGCCGCCGCCGACGATCACGACGCTCACGGCTGCTCCCCGGGGAAGAGCCAGACCTCGCCGTCGCGGACCTCGACCCGGTGCGGGCAGGCGTTCTTCGTCGCCGGCAGGCCCTGGACCTCACCGCTCTTCAGGCAGAACTTGCTGGAGTGCAGGGGGCATTCGACGAAGCCGTCCTCGACCCAGCCCTCGGCGAGCGAGGCGGTCTCATGGGTGCACGTGTCGTCCAGCGCGTAGACGCTGTCGTCGGTGTCGCGCAGCAGGGCGATGTTGTCGGCGGTGCCGGTGATCGCCTTGTCGACGGCGATGCCCTCGCCCTGCGGGATGTCGGCCAGGGCCGCTACCCGGATGCCGTTGCCGTCGCTCATGCTTGCTCCTCGTGCCATGCGGGGGTGTTCATCAGCTCGCGCCAGCGGCCGTAGAAGGCCCGTCCGGCGGCGTCGCTGTACAGCTCGCTGGTGGTTCCGGGGTGACGGCCGTCCTCGCGCTCCGAGCCCAGGCCCATCTGGTAGTTGAGGGCCACGCCGTTGGTGATGAAGCCGTTCGCGACGGCCTGCACCTCGGACCAGTTCTCGCCGTCGTCCTGCTCGAAGATCCCGCTGGGTCCGAACGTGCGCAGGTTGTACAGGCGCTGGGCCTCGCGGACCTCTTCCGGCATGGACTTGTCGACGATCGTCCAGGCCCACACCTCCATCCGGTCCGGGCCCTTGGGGTGCCAGACCCGGATGGAGCCGTTGACGGGGAGGTAGGAGAAGTTGGGGAAGACCGTGGCATGGCCGTTGGTCAGCGGCCCCTCGACGCGGGCCTCGCCGAGGCGCTCGCGCAGGGCATCGTAGTCCGTCCACTTGTGCACGGTCTGGGCGTCGAAGCGGTTCCTCGGGTGGACCGGGAAGCCGGCGCCGTTGCCGTTCACGTCGGAGTACTGACGGCCGGTACGGTGCACGACCTCGTCCTTGGGCTTCTTGCCGGCCGGCGAGAGCACCATGAGCGCCGAGGCGTGGCTCATGTTCACGTGGTACCAGTCGGTGGCGAACTGCTCCGCCGCCAGCTTCCAGTTGCCCTCCAGGACCCACTTGTGGACGCCGCCGACGACGACCGTGCCCTGGTCGTCGTGGTCGAGCATGGCGTCCATGTACCAGGCCATGTCGCCGAGCGACTCGCGCAGCGGGACCGCGTCCGGGTTCCAGGTGCCGAAGACCAGCCCGTGGTAGCTCTCCACGTGCGGGACCTCGACCAGTCCCCACTTCGTCTCGTCGAAGTCGGCAGGGTAGCCGTCCTTGTTCGGCACGCTCACCAGGGAGCCGTCCAGGTTGAAGGACCAGCCGTGGTAGGTGCAGGTGAAGTTGCGGGTGGTACCGAAGTCGGCACGGCACACGCGGGCGCCGCGATGCCGGCAGGAGTTCAGGTACGCGCGGATCCGGCGGTCGCGGTCGAGGGTGACGATGACCGGGTCCTCGCCCATGTACGTGGTGAAGAAGTCGCCGGGCTTGTGGAACTGGTCGGTGTGCGCCAGGAAGAGCCAGCTGGACGCGAAGACGCGGCGCAGCTCCTGCTTGTACAGGTCCTGGTCGGTGAAGATCACGCGGTCCAGCAGCCCGCCCTCGGTGTCGACGAGCCCGGAGACGTCGAGGGTGGGGGCCAGTCCGGCCGGGCGCCGCAGGGCCCCGCTCGGGGCCGGGGTGGCCGCGCCATGGGGTTCGATCGAGGTCATGCCCTCAGGCAACAGCAGCAGGTCAGAGCGGTTCCAACCGTCGTTCCGCAGAACGGAACACGAGCTGTCGGCGGGCCCGCCTCGAAGGCGAACGTGAGGACATGCTTGCTGCAACCGCCGTCTCCCAGAGCGCGTCCGACCCCCTGTCCGGGCTCGTGATCGGGGACGTTCCCAAGCCCGAGCCGAAGCCCGGCTGGTCCCTGGTCCGGGTCGTCGCCTCGTCGCTGAACATGCACGACCTGTGGACCCTGCGCGGCGTGGGCCACCCGCCCGAGCGGCTGCCCGTCGTCCTGGGCTGCGACGCCGCCGGGTACGACGAGGACGGCAACGAGGTGCTCGTCCACCCGGTGATCGCCGACCCGGACGCCGGGCTGGGCGACGAGACCCTGGATCCGGGCCGTGCCCTGCTCTCCGAGCAGCACGACGGCGCCTTCGCCGAGTACCTGTCCGTCCCCACCCGCAATCTCGTCCCCAAGCCGTCCTGGCTCACCTTCGACGAGGCCGCGTGCCTCCCTGTCGCCTGGGGCACCGCATACCGGATGCTGTTCACCCAGGCCGGCATCCGGGCCGGCGACCGGGTCCTGGTGCAGGGCGCCGGCGGTGGAGTGGCCTCGGCCGCGATCAAGCTCGCGGTCGCCGCGGGCGCCGTGGTCTACGCCACCAGCCGCAGCCAGGACAAGCGCGAGCAGGCCCTGTCCTGGGGCGCGCGGGCCGCCGTGGCCACCGGTGAGCGGCTGCCGGAGCGGGTGGACGTGGTGGTCGAGACCGTAGGTGAGGCGACCTGGTCGCACTCGCTGAAGTCGCTGCGGCCGGGCGGCACCGTCGTGATCGCCGGGGCCACCTCCGGCACCAACCCGCCCGCCGACCTCGGCCGGGTCTTCTACCTCCAGCAGCGCATCCTCGGCTCCACCGGCTGCACCCGCGGCGAACTGGTGTCGCTGCTCAAGCTCATGGACGCCACCGGAGTGCGCCCGGTGATCGACCGTACGCTGCCGCTCACAGAGATCCACAAGGGCTTCCAGCTCATGATCGACGGACGGCTCACCGGCAAGCTCGTCATCCACCCCCAGGGAGAACCCTCGTGAACGCCGCCGCCGTCGGCCTGTCCCACTCCCCCCTGATCGGGACGAACGACCCCGCCCCCGACGTCCTCACCGCCGTGGCGGAAGCCGTCGAGGAGGCCCGCTCCTTCGTCCACGACTTCGACCCGGAACTCGTCGTCCTCTACGCGCCGGACCACTACAACGGCTTCTTCTACAAGGAGATGCCGCCCTTCTGCCTGGCCACCGAGGCACACGCCGTCGGGGACTTCGGGTCCGCCGCCGGCCCACTCGCCGTGGACACGGAAGCGGCCCGGGCGCTGGCCAGGGGCGTCCTCGACCGCGGTGTCGACCTGACCGTCTCCGCCCGGATGACGGTCGACCACGGGTTCGTGCAGCCGCTGGAGGTGCTGTTCGGCGGGATCGACACCGTCCCGGTGGTCCCGGTCTTCGTCAACGGGGTCGCCACCCCGCTCGGGCCGGTCAGCCGCGTCCGGGCGCTGGGCACCGCGATCGGCGAGGCGGCGGCGGACCTGGACCGGCGGGTGCTGTTCCTGGCCTCCGGCGGACTCTCGCACGACCCGCCGGTGCCCGTCCTGGAGGGCGCACCGCCCCGGGTCGCCGACGCCCTCATCGACGGGCACCCGCCCACGCCCGAGCAGCGGGCCAAGGGCGAGCAGCGCGTCATCCAGGCCGGTCGTGACTATGCCGCGGGGACCAGCTCGATGATCCCGATCAACCCCGAGTGGGACAATCTGGTCCTGGACACTCTCGCGGGCGCCCGGCTCGCCGAGATCGACACGTGGCGCACCGAGTGGATGGGCAGGGAGGGCGGCGGCTCGGCGCACGAGGTCCGTACCTGGGTCGCCGCGTTCGCCTCCCTCGCCGCCGCCGGCGACTACCGGTTCGCCTCCCGGTTCTACCGGCCGATCCCGGAGTGGATCGCCGGGTTCGCCGTGGTCACCGCGGAGTTGGAGGCAGGACGATGAGCTCGACCGAGCGTGAAGCGGCGATCGTGGCGGCTGCCGCCAGGCTGGCGGCAGCCGCCGAAGGACACAACCCGTGCGCACCGGTGCGGGACCTGCTGGGCACCGGGGACCTCGAATCGGCCTACCGCGTGCAGCGGTTGCTGGTGGATCGGCGGCTCGGCGGCGGGGCCCGCGTCACCGGCCGCAAGATCGGCCTCACCTCCCCCGCGGTCCAGCGACAGCTCGGCGTCGACCAGCCCGACTTCGGGGTCCTCTTCGACGACATGGACCTCTCCGGACACGAGGTGCCCGCGGGTCTGCTGCTCCAGCCCAAGGTCGAGGCCGAGATCGCGTTCGTGCTCGGTGCCGACCTCGACTCGGACGAGCTCACCGTGGCGGACGTGCGGGCCGCCGTCGCCCACGCGGCTCCGGCGCTGGAGATCGTCGACAGCCGGATCGCCGGCTGGGACATCACCCTCACCGACACCGTCGCCGACAACGCCTCCAGCGGTCTGTACGTGCTCGGCGACGCCCGCCGCACGCTCGACGCGTTCGAGCCCCGCGAGACCACGATGCGCATGGCCGTCAACGGCGCGCAGGTCTCCGAGGGCGACGGCGCGGCCTGCCTGGGCGATCCGCTCAACGCGCTGCTGTGGCTGGCGCGCACCGCGCACGCCTTCGGCGACCCGCTGCGCGCCGGACAGGTGGTGCTCTCCGGCGCCCTCGGTCCGATGGCCGTCGTCACCGCCGGGGACCGCGTCCACGCGGAAATCTCCGGCCTGGGCACCGTGTCCGCGACCTTCATCGACAAGGACTCCGTATGACCAAGACCAAGGTGGCGATCATCGGTTCCGGCAACATCGGAACCGACCTGATGATCAAGATCCTCCGTACCTCGGACACCCTGGAGATGGCCGCGCTCGTCGGCATCGACCCGGACTCCGACGGCCTCGCCCGCGCCCGCCGGCTGAAGGTCCCCACCACGCACGAGGGCGTCGAGGGCCTGATCGCGCTCGACGGCTTCGCCGACATCGACATCGTCTTCGACGCCACCTCCGCCAAGGCGCACAAGGCCAACGCGGCCCGCCTGGAGCCGTACGGCAAGACGCTGATCGACCTCACCCCGGCCGCGATCGGCCCGTTCACGGTGCCGCCGGTCAACCTGGACGCCCATCTCGCGTCCGGCAACGTGAACATGGTGACCTGCGGCGGCCAGGCCACCATCCCGATCGTGCACGCGGTCGCGCGGACGACGCCCGTGCCGTACGCGGAGATCGTCGCGTCCATCGCCTCGAAGTCCGCCGGGCCCGGCACCCGCGCCAACCTGGACGAGTTCACCGAGACCACCGCGTCCGCGATCGAGACGGTGGGCGGGGCCGCCCGCGGCAAGGCCATCATCGTCCTAAACCCGGCCGAGCCGCCGCTGATCATGCGGGACACCGTGTTCTGCCTGGTCGGCGACGCCGACCACGACGCGATCCGCGCCTCGGTGGCCGACATGGTCGCCGAGGTCGCCAAGTACGTGCCGGGCTACCGGCTCAAGCAGGACGTCCAGTTCACCCCGCTGGCCGCCGACGAGCCGGTGCACACGCTGCTGCCCGCCGGTTCGCCGCCGGTCACCACGCGGGTGTCGGTGTTCCTGGAGGTGGAGGGCGCCGCCCACTACCTGCCCGCCTACGCCGGCAACCTCGACATCATGACCTCGGCCGCCCTGCGCACCGCCGAACGCATCGCCCAGCACGCGCGCCAGGAGGCCCGGGCATGACCACCGATCTCTACATCCAGGACGTCACCCTGCGGGACGGCATGCACGCCGTGCGCCACCGCATCTCCCCCGCCGACGTCACCCGGATCGTCGCCGCCCTGGATGCGGCCGGGGTGGACGCCATCGAGGTCGCCCACGGCGACGGACTGGCCGGCGGCTCGCTCAACTACGGGCCGGGCAGCAACACCGACTGGGAGTGGATCGAGGCCGCCGCCTCCGTCCTGGAGCACGCCACCCTCACCACACTGCTGCTGCCGGGCATCGGCACCATCGCCGAGCTGAAGCAGGCCTACGCCCTCGGGGTGCGCTCCGTGCGTATCGCCACCCACTGCACGGAGGCCGACGTCTCCGCCCAGCACATCGCCGCCGCACGCGAACTGGGCATGGACGTATCGGGGTTCCTGATGCTCAGCCACATGGCCGACGCCCCCGAACTCGCCCGGCAGGCCCAGCTCATGGAGTCCTACGGCGCGCAGTGCGTGTACGTCACCGACTCGGGCGGCCGGCTCACCATGGACGGCGTCCGCGAGCGGGTCCGCGCCTACCGGGACGTGCTCCTGCCCGAGACGCAGATCGGCATCCACGCCCACCAGAACCTCTCGATGGCGGTGGCGAACTCGGTCGTCGCCGTCGAGGAGGGCGTCACCCGGGTCGACGCCTCGCTGGCCGGGCACGGAGCGGGGGCGGGTAACTGCCCCATCGAGCCGTTCGTGGCCGTGGCGAACCTGAACGAGTGGAAGCACGGCTGCGACCTGTTCGCCCTCCAGGACGCGGCCGACGACATCGTCCGTCCGCTCCAGGACCGCCCTGTCCAGGTCGACCGGGAGACCCTCACACTCGGCTACGCGGGCGTCTACTCCAGTTTCCTGCGTCACGCCGAGGCGGCCTCCGCGCAGTACGGCGTCGACGTCCGGAGCATCCTCCTGGAGGTCGGCCGTCGTCGACTCGTCGGCGGGCAGGAGGACATGATCGTCGACATCGCCCTCGACCTGCTGGCGGCGGATCCAGCGGCCTGACGGCCCCGGCGCGCCGGCCGGTGCGGTCACGGGGCGGCGAAGGGCTGCGGGCGGCCACGGACGAATCCGTTCACGGCCGCCCGCGGCGGCGTCGGACCGACGCCTTGGGCCGGGCGGCCGCTCAGCCCTCCTGGTCCTGGGCCTGGGCCGGTCGGGGCCTGCGGTTCCGCGTGGGCCAGGCCCTGGACGCCTCCGCGGCGATCCGTCGCACGTCCGCGCTCAGCCGCCGGGTGTCCGTGCGGCCGCGCTGTCCGGCGACCGAGAGCGCGGCAACAGGCAGACCGCCCCGGTCGAGCACCGGCGCGGCCACGCAGACCAGCCCCGGCTGGTACTCCTCGTCGTCGAAAGCGACCCCGGTACAGCGGATCCGGTCCAGCTCCGCGGCCAGTTCCGCCGGAGTGGCGACGGTGCGCGGGGTGTACCGGCCGAGGGGCTCGCTCATGGCCCGTTCAGCGGCCCGTGAGTCGTAGGCCAGCAGGACCTTGCCGACCGCGGTGGCGTGTGCGGGGAGCCGGCCGCCGATCCGTGAGGGCACCGGAGCGCTGCGATGTCCGTAGAGTTTCGCCAGGTAGACGACGTGGGTATCGTGCAGCACCGACAGGTGGACGGTCTCGCGGGTGGCCTCGTACAGATCGGCCAGGTAGGGCAGGAGCAGGTCGCGGACGGTCTCTGAGCCCGGCGCGTAGACAGCCCGCCCGAGGTGGTGCAGGCGCTCCCCCAGCCTGTACTCGGTCCCGATCCGCTCCACCACGCCGTTGCGCTCGAGCATCCCGAGGACGCGGTGCGCGGTCGTCTTGCTCAGCTGAGCTCGTCGGGCCAGCTCGCTGACGCCCGTGCCAGCGCTGGTGCGGTCGCCCAGGGCGACGAGCAGACTGATGGCCTTGTCGACGGCTGCTCGGTCGTCACGCGAGGGGCCGACGAGAGTGGCAGTCATCTTTTCACCTCGGCTTCGGGGCAGCCGCGTCACTTTTACTGGACGCTTTGCCAACTTTTACGTGACAAGCATGCGAACGAAACCGGCGTTCGTCAACAATGACGGTATGTACATTAAAAGTGACACCCTCGCCCACGAGAACGACCTCGTGGCCCGCAACGTACGGCGGTTCCGCCAGGAACGGGCCATGTCACTGGGGGAACTCGCCCGACGCTCCGGCCTGTCCAAGCAGACGCTGTCGAAGATCGAGCAGGGGACGGGAAACCCGACCGTGGAGACCCTCTCTCTGCTGGGGACGGCACTCGACGTACCGGCACGCCGCCTGCTCACCGAGTGGGGCACGCCCGTGTACGTCCAGCGGCAGTCGGAGGGCGAGTGGATGGACACGGCCAACTGGAGTGAACGCATCCTTGACGAGACGTACGGCTCGGGCTACGTCCGCACCCTGATGCTACGCCTGGAGCGCGGGGACAAGGACCCCAGGCCGGTGGAGCCCCACACCGCGGGCACGCTTCATCATGTCTACGTCGTGACCGGCAAGCTCCGCACCGGGCCCCTGACCGAGCCCGTCGACCTGGCAGCGGGAGACTTCGTACGGTTCCCCGGCGACATCCCGCACCGGCACGTGTGCCTCAGCGAGCGAGTCGTCGCCCACATGGTCACGACGATCCCCCAGGTCCGCCAGTTCGGCCCGACCGTCACCAAGGGCGCGCCCTCCAACGACAACGCCTGACGACCTGCGGTCGTCACCGGACCCACCGTGCAGCAACTTCACGGCCGCGACGGGCGAACCCACAGGGTGCCGCCCGGACCACCTCTCCGTCCTCCCCCGCGAACACTCTGAGCACGGCGGGGACGCTTCTTCCGTTCCAGCCAAGAGGTGGGGGCGGGATCTCGGATCCCACCGCCGGCAGGCGGCGAAGTTCACGACTCACGGCAAGGAAGGCGGACGAGGTCACGCACTGCGCGGCCGCGTCTCACCCGCTCTGTACGAGTGATGACATCGCCTTCCGAGCCGCACGACGACGGGACCGACGGGGGCAAGTGAGCCGTAACGGCGACCGTTCGTCGGCATCTACGGCTGGCCAGCGTCAGACCCGATCTGCCTGCAGCGCGCCGTCTCTTCGCGTGGGGTGAACGCAACGGCCGCCGAGAAGTACAGGCGCCGAACGACTACACCCTTGACCCCTCGGTCGTCGTTGTTCCGGCTGATGCGTTCGCGCAGTTTCACCAGGCCTTCGCGAGCGCCGATATACCTCGCCGACGTACCGCTTCCCGCCCACCATCGAAAGGCACGCCCACGACCGACCGGGACGCCGCCCGCATCCTGCTGCCCGCGGCGAAGAGCCGCATGCGGCACAGCCAATGCATGAGTCTGGGGCGTCACCCATCGGCGTCGTCAGGCCTCGTTTTCGGCTCTGTGCGTGTGTTCGGGGCCGGGGTGGGCTACGCCAGGGACGAGCGGATTGTCGTAGCCAAGTTCGATCTTGCCGAAGGCTGTACTGGGAATCGGGGCCGAGTCGTTGTCAGCGATGATCAGCTGAACCTGAGAAGCATGGACCTCTACGAGTGTTCGAAAGCGCTGGTAGATCCGTTGGCCGCGGGCTTGGTCGTCGAGGTTGCTCCCGGATGCCTTCCTCGGGGAGTCAATAATCAGCAGCGACGGCACCCGGACGTCCGGGTGCGTTACGCCGAACTCCCGCAGAGAGAGGCTATACGCAACGTTGATACAGGTCACGATGCCCCCTCCGTCGGCCTGAAGCCTCTCGAACGAGACGTGGTCGACCACGGGCAGATACGACGACGGGTCGATGGTCGCGGACTGGATCCACGGCGCAGGACGCAGCTGCGAAATCATCGCGTTGAAGTTTCGGCCTAGGTCGGAAACGAGGGTCTGTCGCGCAGCAAGGTCAGCCGAACGGGCCTTCCTCTCGGCAGTTGCCCGAGTTCGCTGTGCTTTGATGTCCCGGACATCCCGTTCGATCGCGTGTACACGAGCCCACGCATCCCGCAGCTGGGTGACAGAGTCGATGGCCGCTCGGAGCGAGGCGGCTCGGGCGCTCGCGTCTGCGATGGCGTCAAAGCGGGGTGCCACGAGGTCGCGGGTCTGCGCGTCGAGTTGGCGGCGCAGACTGTGGGTGAGGAAGTCGGTCTGCTGGGGTCGTTGTTGGGCGGACTCCAGAACATGGTTATCGGCTTGGAGCACGGCCTGGGCGTCCTGGAGCTGAAGTTCGAGGGCCCTTCGGGTATGCGCGATCGCGGCGGGATCGACGTCTTCGTCGTGGGGGTCGTGCTGCAGACAGACCACGCAGTGGTCCTCTGGGACGGGACGCGTGCTGAGGCGCTGCATGCAACGTGGGCAGACAACGAAGTCGAAGGGAGACAGCTTCTCAATAGCGGTGGCGGAGCGGTCGAGCCGGGACAGGTCGAGCTCGACCTGGGCGACGACCGCGGCGCGGGCCTCCACAAGCTCTTGTGCCGCGAGGACTTCCTGTGCTGCCTCGCGAGCGCTGTCGACTGCCGCACGCAGCTCTTGGCGGAGGATTGCGTCAGCGGCAGTCCTTTCCTCCAGTTCGTGGCGCAGGGACGCCAAGGCAGCTTCGGCGCGCTGCAACATGTCGCGAAGACTCGCGAGCTCAGCTTGCAGCTGGTCCTCGGTGCGCGCATCGGTCGCGCCGAGGAAGTTCCGGACGCTCTCGTACTCGGCCGCCTTCTTATGAAGTTTTTCCTTCAACTCGCCCAACTGGCGGCTGAGTTCCAGTACAGCACTGTCGGTGAGTGCGAACATCAACTTGAAGAGGGCGGTGCGTTTGGGCTTGAACCAGGTGTCGAGGTGTCCCACAACTTCTCGGTCGATGTTGCGTGCTTCGCGGTACACGTAGGCGAAGAGGTCCGTGAATTTGAGGTCGCGCGTGGTGGCTTTGCCGTCACGGCTGGCAGGGATCGTCTCGCGAGGGAAGTCGAGGGTTGCCAGAAGATAGTCCGACAAAGGTGGCAGGTCGCCACCCGATTCCACGGCGAAGGTGCCACGCGTACTCAAGGTGGCGGGGTCTAGGACATCGACCTGGTCGGAGCGGGCGTCGTTCACAGTTCGCTTCAGAACCAAGTGGGCCCCGCCGACGAAGACCTCGGCGCGAGTGGAGAGGACATGGTCGCGGACGGCTGGGGTCAGTACGGCTTTGCCGCCTACAACATGCTTGAGCAGCATGAGGAGGCTCGACTTGCCGGTACCGCTGGGACCGCTGACCACGGTGGCCGGCCCCTCAAAACGGTAGGTCTCCTCGGCGTTGGCTGTAGTGACGGTGAGGGAGCGGAAGCGAAGGTGGACTGCCATTTCAGATCTCCATCCGCCAAGGCCTGTCGACCGCGTCCGGAAGACGGTCGTAAATGATGGTCTTCAGCGCGGTACCTGACTTGTTGAAGTGCTTCTTGAGAAGGGTGATGCGCTGCGCCACCACGACCCACTCGTCCGTCTCTGCCAGCATTGCTGCGGCGACCGCCCCGGACGCGGTGATGCGGAACTCAGCCCGGTCCATGCCGCCGTAGGTGATCAGGTCGCGGGCAGCCAGAGATCCGAGAATGCTGTAGTAGCGATGGTCCCAAGGGCCGTACTTGTACCGGGTCATGCGGCTCTCGACGGAGAGCCGTTCGGCGGAGGTCGGCTGGGCGCCAGCGGGCCACGCAATGCTGTCCTCGACGAGTAGCCGTTCCAGCATGGCCGGGTATCGGAGCAGGAAGTCGAGCTTAGCGAGTTTAGTGAGACCTTCCAGGCCCTTCCTCGTTCCGGTGAAGCGGTCGATCAGCAGCAGCACGCGGGCCTCGTGATAGTGAGCCTCTCGCTGTTCCTGTCGACGGGCCCGGTCCCTGACGCGCGCCGCGGCAACCAGTCGGTCACCGGCACTCGTCACGACGCCTCCTCCTCGGAGGAATCGAATACGTCGGAGAAGTAGAAGTCGCAGTCGTCACAGAGCTGGTAGGCCAGACCCCGTAGATGCCGCCCGTTGACGGGGAACGGAAGCCCTGCCCCGAGTGCATCTGGTGTCAAGTGCCGGGCCATCAACTGGTTCATGCGCCGGCCATAGGGTGCGCCGCCCTGCGTCTCCTCCTCAGCCTGCTCGCGGCATGCGAAGACGGCGTCCAGGACCTCCAAGCTGGTGTTGGCCAGATCGGTGGTGTCTCCTGCCAGGCCGGATCGGTGCTGTGACCACGCGACGTACCACGCTGATCGAAGGCGCTCGGCGTGGGCAGCCTCATCAGCCGGAATGCGACCTCGGGTCATCTTCTTGCGCAGGTTGCCCCCGCCCGGGGCCGTGATCGGAAGCTGGCCGCGGGCGAATGTGGGCACTGTGGAGCGGCTGGAAACAAACGTGTCGAGGACCGTGGCTCGGGTCAGCCTGCGTCGCGCGATGCGCTGCTGGATCTGCACGCTGTGCAGAACCCTGGTCGGGTCGGCGATGTAGACCGCTAGCTGTCCACGGTCGCTCTCATCGCGATTCGACTTCTCGATGCGCTCGACCAGTGCACGGTAAGTCGCCTCTACGTCGACATGGTCCTGCTGGAGGGTCGCGATCGCAGGTATGAGCAGACTCTGGAGATTGACGTCAGTGATATGCCGACGGGACGGCAGTTCATCGTCAATGTGCAGAGCAGCGAAGAAGGCTCTCACCAGGTCGGTGAAGCCGGCGGGGATGACGATGTCGGCGAGTCGGGCGACCTGAGGGACGACGGGAATAGTGGCGTAGGACTGCTTCCAGCGAACCCGCAGGAGGTACCGAGCTACGGCTTCGGCCATAGTGTCCACCCCGGAGGCGACTTCCGGGTCCCGCCCGCACATGGCCTTCAGAGTGGTTGCGCCTCCCTTGCCTGTGGTGAGGCCCGCGTTCGTGGCGAGCCGAAGACGGACATTGCTCAGGCCATCGCATGCCCGCCATCGGTCGAAGAGGTGCGCCAGCCCACCGTCCTTGCACAGGTCCGCAACGTTCCAGGGGTTGCGTCGCTTTCCGCGGTGCTTCACCGACACAAGTTCGACCGAACCATCCGCAAAGGAGACCACGAAGTCCTCATGCCACTCGCAGACCACCGACTCAACTGAGTTCTGCGTGAGCAGCACGACACACGTCTGGCGGCAACTTCAGCCTGATAACGGTAGTTGCCGAGAGTGTCCGATCCACTGTCCTCAAAAGGTGCCAGACGGAAGACCGGATGGACGAACCCCTCGTCGGACTCGGCATCCTCTACTGCCTCGATCTCAGCCGTATCCACCGCTGCCCCCATCCCGCCGTTGGATGTGTGGCCGCTAGGCCGACGGCGGAAGATCACCACAATTACCACAACACCCATGCACTCCGTAACCAGTCGATCACAATCGAAGCCGAACGAATGATCGCGATCGCATGACCCCACCCGAAACAAGTTGCGGTCACTCGCCAAAGTCCCGCCTCGACGCGGCCCGCTGGTGACTCGCCCCCTCCACTGGCACCCCACCTCTGGGACACCACTGGCACCCAGGTTGCGGCTTGGCCGAGAAGCACGCCGAACGCACCCGCGTCGAGCGCACTGCTCGCGAAGCAGCCGACATCACCGCCGCGTGTGCCTCCACCACGCCTCAATCGAGCCGCTATCACACCCACCGCCGGTGGCTACGTCGACTTGGCTACCCTCTACCGCAATCCGCGACAATCAGCTCTCCAACATCCGCGTCACCTACGCCGGAAAGGAAGCACTGGACGTCCTGGCCATCCAGATCGGGCGCCTCAGCTGACGCCATGAGTGGCGGGTTCGCAGCCGCCAATATGGCGGCCGGGCGTGCTCCGACACAGGGTAAGGCCGCCACGTCCAGCGTGATCGTGCCGTCCACCCGAGCCGTTCAGCTTCCGGCACACCCAAGTACACGCCCAGACACGGGAGGCGGCTCAGAAGCCGTTGTCTTTCCGAGAGCGGCGGGTGCGTTTCTGCTGGTCAGGCATAGGGGTGGCGCTTCAGTGGCAGAGACGAGGTGTCGTGTCGTCTTTTCGGTGGAGGTGCCGAGATGCCGTCGGTGATAAGGCTGTTGGAGGAACGTGAACGTGCCGCCCGGCAGCAGGTGGAGGCCCTTCAGTCCGAACTGCGGGAGGCAGAGGCAGCGTGGGAGCGGTTCGTGATCGCCCGCGAGACGCTGGCCGACGTCCTGGCGGAAGCTCGCGAAGGAGAGGAAGCTTCGCTGGCTGAGGTGGCCGACGAGCGGCCGGCGCGGGGTGCGGCATCCGGTTCGGTGGTGCCGGCGTGGCGGGAAGATCTCGCCCCGACGGTGCTGGCGCCGGATTACCTGCAGCTCATGCATGCCCTGGCTGTCGGCAGCGGGTCGGGCGGCGAATCGATGGACTGTCGGCAACTCGCCGTGGCAGTCGGCTTGGAGCCGGTTCCGGCGAAGGTGGAGGGGGTGCGATCGAAGGCGAAGCGCCTGGTCGCACGTGGCTGGCTCGCCGAGGAGCGTCCTGGGATGTTCAGCCTGGTCGTCGGGCGAGGCGGTGGCTCATGACCATACTCATCGACCAGCGGACCATCGCCTCCGAGGTGTCGATGCGGGTCTCGTAGTCACGGGCGAGGCGGCGTGAGCGCATCAGCCACGCGAACGTGCGCTCGACCAGCCACCTCTTGGGCAGCACGGTGAAGCCCGTGGTGCCGTCACTGCGTTTGATCACGGTCAGCGCGATGTTCAGGACATCGCGGGCGAGGTCGACCAGGCGTCCGGTGTAGCCGCCGTCCGCCCAGACCAGGGTGATGTGCCAGTGCCGTTCGCGGATCCGGGCCAGCAGCGTCCGAGCCGCGTCGCGGTCGGTGACAGAAGCCGCGGTGACCATCACCGTCAGCAGCAGCCCGAGGGTGTCGACCACGATGTGACGCTTGCGGCCGTTCACTTTCTTCCCACCGTCGAAGCCCCGGCTCGTGGCCGGCACCGACGCGGCTGCCTTCACTGACTGCGCGTCGATAATCCCCGCCGTTGGCTCCCGGTCCCGGCCCGCCGCCTCACGGACCCGGTCGCGCAAACGATCGTGGAACTCGCCGATCAGGCCCTTGTCCCGCCAGCGCCGGAAGAAGGCGTAGACACGGTCCCAGGCGGGGAAGTCCGCGGGCATCGACCGCCAGGTGATACCGCCCGCCACCAGGTAGCGCACCGCGTCCACCATCTGCCGGTGGCAGTAGCCTTCCGGCTGCCCGCCCCGGCCCTCCAGCCAGCCCGGCACCGGTAACGCATCGCGGACCACGGCCCATTCGGCATCCGTCATGTCCGACGGGTACTTCGGCCGCCGGTGCGGACGGTCCGCCGCGTTCCCGAACCGGTGAGCGAGGCAGTCGCACTCACGAGCAGTCGAGTCGGCGCCTGCGGGCACGAGGGCGTACAACTGCGGCAACAGGACCTCCTAGGGTGCTCACGGTCTCGACGACCTCGGGCTGCACCAGGGGCCCTGTCCTCATGCGCGACGGGCAGCAAGACCACCCGGCCGAGTCCCCGCAATCGCACTCATGCCCACCGGGATCCATACGACAACGGCCGTCGAACCGGGCCGGGCACCGCGCGACCCCTGGCGTGCGGCTGTTCACTGCGAAGACTGGAGTGGCGTCCGTTCGGCTTCCTTCACGACGAGGTCGATCAGGCCGGGGAACCGCTGCTCGAGCTCTTCCTTGCGCAGCACGTTCTCCCGGCGAATGCCGCTGTCGCTCTGGCGGATGATCCCGGCCTCGCGCAGGACCCGGAAGTGGCGGGTCAGCACGGACGCGGTGAGGTGGGGGAAGAAGCCGCCGCAGCTCAGGCCGGGGCTGTTGATCAGCCGGACGACCATTTCCAGGCGCAGTGGGTCGGACAGTGCGCTGAGCACCGTGCGCAGGTCGACGTCGTCCAGGTCGGGGTGCGCGAGGGGGGCTGGGGTACGGCTGGCCATGGTTCGAGGGTACCGCCCATCACCTCATGTACGCGCTTGCGCGTACACGCGTTATGGTGGTGGAGCGGCCGTGAGATCCCCTCCCGCACCCCCTCAACCTTGCCAAAGGAACCACCATGCCGAACACCCTCCCAACGGACATTTCGACCTCCCGCCTGTTCGAGCCGACCACCCTCGGCAAGATCGAACTGGCGAACCGGGTCGTGATGGCCCCGCTGACCCGGATGCGCGCCGGCGAGCGCGGCGTCCCCGGCGACCTGCTCGTCGAGTACTACCGGCAGCGCGCGAGCGTCGGCATGATCACCACCGAGGGCACCTACCCCAGCTTCGACTCGCAGTCCTACATCGGGCAGCCCGGCATCGCCAGCGACGAGCAAGCCGCCGGATGGGCCAGGGTCGCCGAGGCGGTGCACGCCGAGGGCGGCAAGATCGTCATGCAGCTCATGCACGGCGGCCGCACCAGCCACCCGCAGATCAACGGCGGACGCCGCGTCCTCGCACCGAGCCCGATCGCGGTCAACGGCGAACTGCACGTCGGCGCCGAGAAGCTGCCGTACGCGGTGCCGGAGGCGATGACCGCCGAGGAGATCAAGGCTTCTGTGGCTGACCACGTCGCCGCGGCCCGCCGCGCGATCGACGCCGGCCTCGACGGCGTGGAGATCCACTCCGCGAACGGCTACCTGCTGCACCAGTTCCTCGCGCCCGGCTCGAACGAGCGCACCGACGAATACGGCGGCACCCCCGAGGACCGCGCCCGGTACGTGATCGAGGTCGTCACCGCGGTCGCCGAGGCCGTCGGCGCCGACCGGGTCGGCCTGCGCATCTCCCCGGCACACAACATCCAGGACGCCCACGAGCCAGACCACCACGACGTCCTGGCCACCTACGGCCACCTGCTCAAGCAGCTGCGCCCGCTCGGCCTGGCCTACCTGTCGGTGCTCCACGCCAAACCCGCCGGCGACCTCGTGAAGGAACTCCAGCAGCACTTCGGCGGCAAGCTGGTCGTCAACGGCGGTTTCATGGCCCCCGCCATCACCGCCGAGAGCGCGGCCAAGCTGCTGGAAGCACCGTTCGTCGACGCCGTGGCCGTCGGCCGCGCGGTCATCGCCAACCCGGACCTCGTCACCCGGTGGAGGGATGGGCACCCGGAGAACGCGGCCCGGCCCGAGCTGTTCTACGCCTTCACCGCCGAGGGCTACACCGACTACCCGTTCCTGCCCCAGTCCTGACCTACCGGCGCAGCTCCCACCCGGCGCGCGGGCATACAACTGCGATGACAGGGCCTTCTGGCGTGCTCACGGTCTCGAGAACCTGAAGCTGCACCAGGGGCCCTGTCCTCATGCACGCAGGACCGCAAGACCGCCCAACCGAGTCCTGCAATCGCACTCATGCCCACCGAGATCGATACGACAACAGTCACTCAGGTCGAACACGGGGACGCGGTGATCGCGGGCGACCGCCCGCATGATTCCGAGATCTGCTGAATATTCGTCGTGGCCGAACGCGGGGACCATAGGCGGCCCTGGGGAGCGCGTCGGGAAGAATCGACTACACAAGGCCACACGTCCCTGAAGGGCCGCAAAACGGGCGTCTCCGCAGGTCAGGCCTTCTAGGTAGACAACTTCAGATGATCTCGTCATCCCGCCAGCTGCGCGCATCACGCCCCGACTTGAGCGAGCCTGCCCCCGACCGACCTCACCCAGTTCACGACCAAGATCCGGACCATATACGGGCAGCAGCCCGCCTTCTCTGCTTCGTAGCTGACATCCGCGCTGGTCAGAGCCATGTGTGCCGTGTACCACCAGCAGACGAAGAACCTTCTTGTTTCGTACAGCCCACGGAAGCTCGGCTTCTTCTAGAGCCTTGATCTCCGGCCGGATCCGGTCACCCGCCCGCCTGGGGTTCGCCCAGTGGGAGTCCGGAGTCGCACAGCCAGGTTTGGCCCTCGGGTGTCCAGGCGACGCGAGCGCCGAGTCGGATCCAGACGCCGAAGTCGCCGAGAGACTGCTCGGAGGTCTGTGCCGCCCGGACGGTGTTCAGGCCCAAGCGCAGGCCGCAGTCCTTGGTCTCGGACAGGCCGCGCCAGCCGCAGTCCCAGCTGACGTCCAGACTCAGCGGGCCGAGAACGGAGACCATCCGGTCCAGTTCATCCTCGGTGGCGTCGTCCTCGGCTTCGCTTTCGGGGGTGCCGAAGGGCGGGGTTGTGTCCAGGGAGAGCAGCACGCCCTCGGGCAGCGGCCAGAGGTCGGCCAGGTCGGGGCTGAACCGCAGGTTCGCGGTGAGCCAGGACCTCGGCTGCTCCGCGTCGAACGTGATGGCCTCGCGGCGCTCCAGTTCAGCCAGGAAAGGGAAGATGCGAGGTTCCCGGTCCACGACCATGCGGGCAGTGCCGAAGGAACGGATGGCGTACGCGTACTGCTCAGCCGTGCTGACCGGTTCCAGCCGGGGCCAGGGGGCGGTCGACCAGTCAGCCAGATCGCGCATGACCGCGCGCGCCCGCGTCAGCGCGCTCAGGGCGTCGGGAAAGGATTCGCGCACTCGGTAGAGCGTCGACAAGGAACGTGCCCTTCGGACAGAGGCAGGGGCGGACGCACCTTCACGGTACGCGTCCGCCCCTGTCCTGACTCACAGCCAGCGGTCAGAGAACGGCGGGCGACTCAGTACGAGTACCCGTTCGACGAATAGGCGCGCAATCGACGTTCAGGTCACCCGCGCCCTACCACGCCGGTGTGGTTCGGCGTGTTGTGTCGGCGTCCGGGGTGGGGATGAGGCGATCCCGTTGCTCGCGGCATTCGGCGTGGCGGAGGCGGACGACCGCGTCGAGGCCGCCGCCGGGGGCCGCCTCCAGGGTGACCTCGCCCCCTCCTGCGCGGGTGAGGTGCCGGACCAGTGGCAGACCGAGGCCGGTGCCGTCGTGGTCGGCGTGGGAAGCCCGCCAGAAGCGGTCGAAGGCCCTGTGCCGTTCGGCCTCGGTCATGCCGGGGCCCTGGTCGATCACATGCAGCTCGGTCATGGGCGGGGTGCGGGTGCCTGCTGCGGGGGCGGTGACGACGGCCAGCGTGACGGCGGTTCCCGGCGCGGACACCCGCAGCGCGTTGGAGAGCAGGTTGTCGATGATCTGTGCCAGTGCCCCGGGGACTGCCAGCACCGGAACGGACGTGCCTCCGGACACGAGGATGTCGACCTGCTGTTCGGCGGCGAAGGCCGTCCACATGTCCGCGCGATCGGCGACGACGGCATTGAGATCGGCGGCTTCTGCCCGGATCTCCGTGTTCTCCAGCCGTGCGAGAGCGAGCAGCCCCTGCACCATGCGGCTGAGCCGCTCCAGCTCCCCGAGCGCCTTGTCGAGGCTGTCCTGGGCGCACGGGGCGAGGTGCGGCTCGAAGTTCTCCAGGCGCAGGCGCAGCGAGGTCAGGGGCGTCTTCAGCTGGTGTGACACGTCGGAGGCGAACGCCTGCTGCGCCTGGAGCACGTGCTGAAGCCGGGTCGCGGTCCGGATGAACGACGCGGCGAGTCTGCGCAGTTCCGGTGGCCCGTGGTCGGTGGCCGGCGGATCGGTGAGCCGGCCTTCGGCGAGTTGCGCGGTGGCGTGTTCCAGGGCCTGCACGGGGCGGGTGATCGAGCGCGCGAGAGCGAACCCGATCAGGGAGGCGGCGGCGAGCACTCCGAGACCGACGGCGGCGAGCACCAGCCAGGTGGTGCGCACCCTGGCCTTGAGCGGGCCCAGCGCGTACACCGTCCGCACCACACAGGCGACGGCCGGGTTGGACCCGCCCGGCACGGTGACGAAGAGGAATTCACCGTCCGTGGGCGGGACCCTGCGCGTGCCGACGGTGGGGCGGTCGTGCAGTGCCGTGGAGATGTCCGGCTCGGCGGACAGGTCCTCGCCGACCAGGCTGTGGGCAGCGGTGTCGGTGAGGACGATGCCCCGGCGGTCCGCGACGAGTACGGTGCCACCGGTCCGCCGCCCGTAGGCGAGGGCGAGGTCGGGCAGGTCGGCTGTCAGGCCGTGCTCCATCTTGTCCTCGCAGACCTCGGCGAGCGTCGCCGCCCCTTGCTGTGCCGTGCGGGAGAAGCGGGCCAGCTCGCTGCGGCCGTAGAAGACCCCGAAGGGCACTTCGAGCGCGAGCAGGACGAGCAGTATCAGGCTCAGGTGGCTGAGCAGGAGGCGACGGGTCACCGGGTCTCTCCGCCGCCCGTCCGCACCGCGGCGGACGGGGTGCCGGGAGGCGCCGGGGGGACGAGGCGGAAGCCGATGCCGCGGATGTTCTCGATCCAGGACGCGTCGCCGAGTTTGCGCCGCAGCGCGGCGATGTGGACGTCCAGGGTCTTGGTGGGTCCGAAGAAGTTCGGTTCCCAGACCGTGTCGAGGATCTGCCGGCGGGAGCAGACGGCGCCGGGGTCCTCGGCGAGGCAGGTGAGCAGGTCGAACTCCTTGGGTGCGAGGGCGATGGACGACTGGTGCAGGCGTACCTGCCGGGTGCGACCGTCGATGGTCAGAGGGCCGATCCGCTGGATGTCGGGCGCCTCGGGATGACCGAGGCCGTCCGAGGGCTTCGAAGATCCACCCCGCGGCTCGGCCGCCGCTGGGCGGGTGCGGCGGGTGACGGCCCGGATCCGGGCGACGAGTTCCCGTACGCCGAACGGCTTGGAGACGTAGTCGTCCGCACCGAGTTCGAGGCCGAGGACGCGGTCCACCTCTTCGTCCCTGGCCGTGATCATGATGATCGGCACGGACGAGCGGGATCTGAGCGTCCGGCACACGTCGAGGCCGTCCATGTCGGGCAGCCCCAGGTCCAGCAGCACCATCGCCACCTCCGGTGCGGCGAGCCCCTCGGCCCCCGTTCTGGCGTGTTCCACGGTGAACCCGAAACGGCGCAGCCCCTCCGCCAGCGGCCCGGCCACCCGGTCGTCGTCCTCGATCAGCAAGACACGCATGCCGAAAGGCTCACAGACACCGGTCACGGCGCGTGGCGCAAACGCCGCAAGCTCCCCCGAGCCAGTGATCTTCCACGGTCGGCCCATCCGGTGTGGCGCGGCTTCTTGACGACATCAAGGGACTGGCCAGCGTGGCGTAAGCCAGGAGTTAAGACGCCGGACGCCGACCCTCGGTCTCCCAGGTGACAGTCGGAATCTGATCCAAGGTCCGTGCGCCGGCCGCTGTGTCGTCCTCGGTCGGCGCGGCCGGAAACGTGCGCGGCGAGCGGCTGTTTCGGGGGTGTCCGCGGCCTCTCGCTGTATTCGCTCTGGCAATTTCCTTGATCGTCTTCCCGTAGCGTCGGTCGGGCGGTCGGTGCCACCGGAGCACCACCGGACCATCCGCCACCGCGAGAACCAGGGACACCGCATGCCCATTGACGAACTGCGCCGCATCCGCCCGGACCTGGTGGAGCCCTTCGCGACCGCGCTCCCGGGAGCACGCGCCACCGTGCTGTCCCGCCTGTGGGGCGCCTTCGGACGAGAACCGCTTCCCGGTGTGACCGGGCGTCGCCGTAACGCCGGATCCTTGGTTGTCGAGCTGCGACAGGGCGGTTCGCTCTCGGCGCCCGAGGCAGGCGCGCGGCCGTTCGCCGACGTTCCGGAGGACTTCGCCGTGTCGGGGCCGGAGGGGCCGATCAGCGACCCGGCCGGGCTGCTGGGACAGCTGGGCCTGCGCACCCCCGGGGCGGAGCGACTGGCGGCCGAACTCGACAACAGCGTCGTCAACCTGGCCCTCGCCAGAGCCGCGAACGCGGGCCGGAAGGTCTCCCCGGCCGACTCGGCGGACGCCGAGCAGGCGGTCGTCGACGGCCATCCGCAGCACCCGTGCTGCCGGACGCGCACCGGCATGTCCGTCGCCGACGTGCTCGCCTACGCGCCCGAACACCACCCGGTCGTCCGGCTGGCCCTGGTCCGGGTCCCGGCCGACCGCTGGCAGGGCGCCGGCGACTGGCCGCGGACACTGCGGGACGGCGACGCGTTCCTGCTGCCGGTGCACCCCTGGCAGCGGGACCACGTGCTCCGCCACCACCGCGACCTGGCCGTCGTGGAGGAGACGATCGCGGCGCGCCCGCTGCTGTCGCTGCGTACCCTCGCACCGCTCGGCGCGCTGCCCGGCTGCCATGTCAAGACCGCGCTCGACGTCCAGGTCACCAACTACCGGCGCACCATCTCCCCGGCCGAGGTCGCCGACGGGCCCCCGCTGTCCGAGCTGGTCGCGGCCGTCCTCGACAAGGCCGGCCACGGCGGCGGCCTGCGCCTCCTGCGGGAGCTGGGCGGCGGCTCGGTACGCGTGGACGGGCAGCCCTCCGCGAGCCTGACGGCCATGATCCGGGAATCGACCGAGTGCCACCTCGACGCCGGGGAGATCGCGGTACCGCTCACGGCCGTGCACGCGACCGGCGCCGCCGTGGTGGCGGGGGACCCGGTGCGCTGGCTGGCGGACCTCGCCGGCCTCGTCCTGCCGCCGGCCCTGACGCTGCTGTCCATGGGGGTGGCGCTGGAGGCGCACGGTCAGAACACGCTGGTCGTCCTGCGCGACGGGCGGCCGGTGCGGGTGCTGTACCGGGACCTGGACGGCGTACGGGTCAGCCCGCGCCGTCTGGCCCGGTGCGGTTTCACGCTGCCGCCGCTGCTCGGCACCCGCGCCGGGGACGACATCGGCGCGCTGCGCACCAAGCTCTTCGGCGGCCTGGTCAGCGGGGTCTTCAGCGAGCTGGTCGACGTCCTCGGCCGCACCCGGGCGGCTGAGCCACGGGCGCTGTGGGGCACGGTCGCCGAAATCGGCCGCCGCGTCTTCGCCGACCTGCCGGACCAGGAGGACGCGGCGGCGTTCTTCGGGGACACGATGCCGCTGAAGGCGACCGTCGCCATGCGCCTGTCCGAGAACGCGGGCGCCGCGCAGTGGACGTCCGTGCCCAACCCCCTGGCGCTCTGCCGTTGACCTCCGACACCGACCGCTGTCCCACTGGAGCGACCACATGACCACCGACACGGCCCCCCACACCCCTGGCGCCATTCCCGTACTCACCCCGATCGCGGAGCCCTCGCGGACGGCCGACCTCGTGACGACCCACACGCTGCTCAACTGTCTGATCCGCGAGGTGTCCGCCCCCGAGCACCAGGTGACGGTCGTCGACGGCCACCTCCTGCTACGACTGCCCCGCCGGGGCCTGCTGCTCCGTGCCGAACTGCGGCGGACCTCGTTGATCGGAGCGCACCGCTTCCAGGGCTCGGTGCAGCGGCTCGACGGCGATGCCTGGGTGACCGTGGGCTGGCGCGAGCTGGCCGGCTGCATCCAGGAGGAACTGGAACAGCGCACGGGCCTGGCCAACGAGGAGTTCCTGGGGCAGGTGGCGGACAGCCGGGAGACGATCCGCGTCGTACTGGAGGAGCGAGCGGGCACCCGGGCGGCCGCGGACCCGTACGTGGCCTCGGAGCAGTCCCTGGTGTTCGGCCACCGTTTCCACCCCACGCCCAAGGCCCGTACCGGCGACCCGGCGGACTGGCTGGCGTACGGGCCGGAGACCGGCACCCGCTTCCGCCTGCGCTATCTGGCCGTGCGCCGCCACCTTGTGCGGGAGGAGGGCGAACCGCACGCGCTGGACACGCTGCACCCGGTGGCCGGCCCGGAGTTCGCCGTACTCCCCGTGCACCCCTGGCAGTACCGGCTGCTGAAGGAGCACGACGGGCTGCGCGAGGCGGTCGCCGCCGGCGATGTCGTGGACACCGGCACGGGCGGTCCGGAGCTGGTGCCGACCGCATCGGTGCGGACGCTGTACGCCCCCGAGGCCGACGCGTTCCTGAAGTTCAGCCTCAACGTCCGCCTCACCAACTGCGTCCGCAAGCACGCGAGTTACGAACTGTCCGGGGCCGTCGCCCTCAACCGGCTGCTCCAGCCCGTCTTCGCCCGGCTCACCGACCGCTTCCCCGGCTGCGCACTCCTGGCCGAACCCGGCTACCGCACCATCGACACGGCCGGCGACACCGCTCTCCTGGAGGGCTTCGGCGTCATCGTCCGCTCCGGCCTGCGCCACCACCTGCGTCCCGGAGTCACACCCCTGCTCGCCGCCGCGGTGGCCGACGAGTACCCGACCGGCGCGGCCCATGTCTCCCACCTGCTCGCCCGCGGCGACGGCTCCATCCTGGCCTGGTGGGACGCGTACCTCGGGCTGCTGCTGCCGCCGGTCCTGGCCGCCTACTTCGAACACGGCGTCGTGCTCGAACCCCACCTGCAGAACGTCGTCGTCGGCGTCGAGGCCGACGGCACGCCCGCGCAGATGATCTTCCGCGACCTGGAGGGCACCAAGCTCCTGCCCGGCCGCCACCGGCAGGCCCTCGACGAGCTCCCCGACGACGTGCGCGGTCCCCTCACCTACGATCCCGAACACGGCTGGAACCGGGTCGCGTACTGCCTCCTGGTCAACCACACCGCCGAGATGCTCAGCGCCCTGGCCGACCTCGACCCGGCCCTGGAACCCGCCCTGTGGGGCCTGATCCGCGACCACCTCGCCGACTACGCCCGCACCGCCGCCGAACCGCCGCGTCTGCGGGCCCTGTTGTCCGGCGTACCGCTGCCGGCCAAGGCCAACCTCCTGCTGCGCTGGTCCCGCAAGGCCGACCGGCACGCTACCTACGTGCCCCTGCCCAGCCCGCTCGGCGCGGACTTCCCCCGCGAGGTGGTCCGGTGAGGCCGCAGATGCACGGCCTCGTCGCCGCACTGCCCGACGACGATCTGCCCGCCTACGTCTACGACCTGCCCGGCCTGCGCGACCACGTGCGCATGATCCGGGCCGCGCTTCCGGAGCGCGTCGAGCTGCTGTACGCGGCCAAGGCCAACTCCGACCCCCGGATCCTGCGCACCCTCGCCGGACGCGTCCACGGCTTCGAGGTGGCCTCCGGAGGCGAACTGGACCATGTCCGTGCCGTCGTCCCGGGCGTACCGGTCGCCTTCGGTGGTCCCGGCAAAACACCGCAGGAGCTCAGCCGCGCGCTGGCCCTGGGAGCCGAGCGCCTGCACATCGAGAGTGAACACGAACTCCGCGTGCTCACCACCCTGTTGGGCGACCGGACCGTGGACGTCCTGCTGCGCGTCAACCTGCCCGTCGACGTGGGCCGAGTCGCGCTGGCCATGGGCGGCGGGCCGTTCGGCATGGATCCCGTACAACTGGACCGCTGCCTGGAGGTGATGGAGTCGGTCCCGGGCGTCCGGCTGCGCGGCCTCCACTTCCACCTTGCCAGCGGCCTCCAGGCTCAGCCCCATCTCCTGCTCGTCGACAAAATCCTCGCCTGGGCCGCGAGCTGGGCCCGCGATCGCGGAGTGGACCTGCGCGAAGTCAACGTGGGCGGCGGGATGGGCGTCGACTACACGCATCCGCCCAGGGTGTTCGACTGGGCCGCCCTCGGCGCCGGACTGCGCCGGATCCTCGCCCGTCACCCCCACCTCACCCTGCGGATCGAGCCCGGCCGCTCGGTCACGGCGTACTGCGGCTGGTACGTCACCCAGGTCCTGGACCTCAAGTTCAGCCGGGGGCACGCGTTCGCCGTACTGCGCGGCGGCACCCACCACCTGCGCACCCCGGCCGCGAAACAGCACGACCAGCCCTTCGAGGTGATCCCCGACGGCACCTGGCCGCGGCCCTGGAACCGTCCGGAGGTCCGGGACGAGCCGGTGACGCTGGTGGGACAGCTGTGCACGCCCAAGGACGTCCTGGCGAGCCGGATCATGGTCGAACGGCTGCGCGTCGGCGACCGCGTCGCCTTCGCCATGGCCGGCGCCTACGCGTGGAACATCTCCCACCACGCGTTCCTCATGCACCCCCACCCGGCCTTCCACCACCTCGACGACACCGGCGCGCCCGTCGCAGACGACACGTATGCCCGTCAGACGTCATGAGCGCCGTCTTCCGCCTACCGGCGACGCACGCGCTCGCCGTCCCGGACTTCCGGCGCTACCTGCTCGGACAGCTGGTCTCCAACATCGGCACGTGGATGCAGCGGGCCGCCCAGGACCTGCTCGTCCTGCACACCACCGGCAACAGCGGCAGCGCGGTCGGCATCGTGACCGCGCTGCAGTTCCTGCCGGGGACCCTGCTCGGCCTCACCGGCGGCGTGCTCGCCGACCGGTACCCCAAGCGACGGACGCTGCTCCTGACCCAGACGGCGATGGCCGCCCAGTCGCTCCTGCTTGGACTGCTCACGGTCACCGGAGCGGTGAACCTGCCGGCCCTCTACGCGCTGGCCTTCGCCCTCGGCGCCGCCACCGCCGTGGACAGTCCCGCCCGCAACGCCTACATCGGCGAACTCGTCTCCCGCGAGCAGACGGCCGGCGCGGTCAGCCTGAACGCCGCCCAGTTCAACGTGGCCCGCGCCGTCGGCCCGGCCCTCGCGGGCCTGACCGTCGCGGCCTTCGGGACCGGCCCGGTGTTCCTCCTGAACACCGCCTCGTACCTGGCCGTCCTCTACGGTCTGATCACCATCCGTACCGACATGCCGGACGCCCCGGTCCGCGCGCGACCGGGCCCCGTCCGAGCGCGCGACGCACTCCGCCACATCGCCACCACCCCGGAACTGCTCCTGCCGATCAGCCTCATCGCCTTCGTCGGCACCTTCGGGCTCAACTTCCAGGTCACCGTCTCGCTCGTCGCCGTCACGGTGTTCCACACGGGCGCCGCCGCCTTCGGCTACCTGTCCGCCGCCTACGCCCTGGGCGGCCTCCTCGGCGCGCTCTACTGGGCCCACCACGGCAAGCCCCCCACCGGGCGCCGTCTCGTCTCAACCACGATCGGCTTCGGCGCACTGGAGGTCACGCAGGGCCTCATGCCGAGCTATGGCTCGTTCCTCGTCCTACTGTTCGTCACCGGGTGTGCCGCGGTGACCGTGACCACCACTGCCAACGCGCTGATCCAGCTCCATGCCGACCCGCCGCTGCGGGGCCGCGTCCTGTCCGTCTACTTCCTCGTCCTCCTCGGCGGCACCCCCGTCGGCGCGCCGCTGGTCGGCCTGGTGTCCGACGTTCTCGGAGCCCGCTTCACCCTGGTCCTGGGCGGCGGTGTCTCGCTCATCGCCGCGCTCGCGCTCTCCTTCCTGTTCGCAAGCCGAACCCGACGCCGGATCCACGTCGCGGAACCGACACCCCTGACCGGCTCACCCTTTGCTCCGGTCCGGCCGGAGAGAGAGCGGCAGCCCGACCTCTGAGGGCGGCCCGCCGCCTCGCGTGTTCTCAGTCCGGCGGATCAGGTTGCCGTTCCAGTCGGTATCCGTACCCCCGCAACGTGGTGATCCGGGGCAGCCGGGCCGGCCGCCCGCCCGGCTGCGCCGCCTCGGTGAGTCTGCGGCGCAGTCCCGCCAACGTCACGTCGAGGGTCTTGGTGGAGCCGAACCAGTTCTCGTCCCACACCTCGGCCATCAGTGTCTCGCGCGAGACCGCTTCGCCGACCCGTTCGGCCAGCACCGCGAGCAGGTCGAACTCCTTGGCCCGCAGCGGGACGTCGACGCCGAGCAGGGCGCAGCGCCGGGCCGTCACGTCGACGACCAGGTCGCCCAGCCGTACCGGCTCCCGGGCCGGCGCGGCCACCACGTGGCGTCTGAGGTGGGCCCGCAGCCGGGCGAGCAGCACGGTCAGGCTGAACGGCTTGACCAGGTAGTCGTCGGCACCGGCGTCCAGCCCGGCGATGATGTCGATGTCGTCGGTCCGTGCCGTCAGCACGACGATCAGCAGGTCGGGGAGACGGGCGCGCAGCTGCCGGGCGACGTCCAGGCCGTCCATGTCCGGCAGCCCCAGGTCCAGCAGCAATACCTCGTACGGTGCCTGCTGGGCCTCCGCCAGTGCGCCCGCTCCGGTGCGGCACCACGTCGGGGCGTAGTCGTGACCGCGCAGGCCGGTTTCCAGGTGGCGGCCGATGGTGTCGTCGTCCTCGACGACGAGGACGCGCAGTCGGCTGTGGTCCGGTGCGGCGGGCGGGCGCATGGTCGACAGCCTAGGAGTCGCCGGGGCGGAGGGCTCGCCGTGGGTGCACGCCGGGTTCACAGGTCGCGGAGCTCCTCCACGGCGGGGCGGTGGCTGCCGCGGATGCCGTTGAGGGCCGCTGCCAGGATGGCGGCGACGGCGGCTGCCCCGGTGAGCGCCAGGTAGGCACCGGGGATCGACAGGGCCGCGGGGGGCGGATCGAAGACGCCGGTCAGGACCTTGACCAGCATCTCCGACAGGGCCCAGCCGATGAGGGCGCCGCCGGCCAGGCCGGCGACGGCCAGCAGCAGGGCCTCGGTGAGGACCATGCCGCGCAGGTGGCGTGGGCGCGCGCCCAGGACGGTGGCGATGGCGAAGGTCCGGCGGCGTTCGGCGAGCCCGAGGGCGAGGACCAGGCCGCCGGCCCCGGCGGCGAGCAGGACGGCGAAGGCGAGTTCGATGCGGGTGAGGCCGGCCAGGTCGACGGAGGTCAGGCTGGTGCCGACGGTGCCGCGGGTCTGGGTGAGATCGGTGACGGTGGCCCGGGTGCCCAGCTGTCCCCGCAGGTGGGCGGCGATCCGCTGCTGGTTCGTGCCGCCGGTGTCGAGGAGGAAGGCGCCGACCGAGTCGTCACCGGTGGCCTTGGCGACGTAGGCGGCGTTGGCGACGAAGAAGCTGTCCTTGGGGGCGGTGGGGAACTCCTTGGCGATGCCGGCGTAGTGGAAGGGGACCGTGCGCAGGGACTTGGTGCGCGCGTCCTGGACGCGCAGGTTGACGGTGTCGCCCGGGGAGAGCTGGAAGTCGTTGACGGTCTCGACGCTGACGAGGAGGTTGTCGGGGCGCTGGGCGAGGCGGCGCATCAACTGGTCGGCGGTGCCACCGGCGAAGTAGGCGTCCTGGAGTGAGGTGGCCTTGGCGACGCTGTCCGGTCGGATGCCGTAGAGGTCCTGGAGGTCGGAGCCGACGTAGGCGAAGCGGTGCTGGAGGAGTTCGACGTGCCGTACGCCGGAGACCTTCAGCGCTGCTCCGGCTGCGGGCGGGACCTGGGCACCCGGCGGTTCGGTGACGGTGACGTCGGCGCCGTTGGTCAGCCGGGCGTCGACCTCGGCCTGCTGGTGGTAGGTGGCGTTGAAGACGGCGGTGGAGACCGCGAAGGAGACGGCGAGGGCGAGCAGGACCACCGACCGGGCGAACGGGCGGCGGCGCCGGGCCAGGACGGCGGCGGTGGTGCCGGCCAGGGTCGCGGTCAACGGCCGTACCAGCCGGGCCAGGGCGGGCCGGCCGTGGGTGAGGGCGAGCAGGGTGAGACGCCACAGGAGCAGGGCCGCGCCGATCCACAGCAGGGCGGGGCCGAGGAAGGCCCAGTACGACACGGAGACGCTGGGGACGCCCTCGGGGGCGAGGACGAGTGCGTACTGGTTGCCGGAGGAGGCGCGGAAGACGAGCCACGAGCCGATCAGGAGCGCGAAGTCCAGGCCGTAGCGCATCCACCAGGGCGACCGGGAGTGCCGTACGTCCTCCTGCTTGCGGGTGTCGGCGACGGTCACCGTGTGCAGGTCCCGCAGGGCCGGAACGAGGACGGCGCCCGCGGCCACCGCGGCCCCGAGCACGAAGGCGACGGCGTACCAGACGGACCAGGTGCCGGCGCTCGCCCCGAAGGAGGCCGTGCCGAAGGCGAGACGGCCGGTGAGGGCGGCGACGCCCAGCCCGGCCAGGCCGCCGGCGAGGCCGATCAGGGCGGCCTCCAGAGCGGCGAGTGCGGTGATCTGACGGGGCCGCAGACCGCGCATCCGCAGCAGCCCCTGTTCCTGACGGCGCCGTTCGCCGCCGGCCGAGGCGACCGCAGCCGTCAGCGTGGCGGCCAGCACCGCGCCCGGCACACCGAGGAAGAGGAAGAGGATCTGGGCGTACAGGGCGTCCTGGCGGGCCGAGTCGAGCGCCGCGCCGACGTTGTTGCCGACCAGGGCCGTGCCGGCGGAGCGGGCTTCGAGGTGGTGGGCGGCTCCGGTGACGGCGGAGTACGCGGCGGCCGGGTCGGAGGGCAACCGGGTGTTGTCGCGAGCGGCGTGGATCTGGGTGGTGACACCGGTGGCGCCGCGGGTGAGGGCGGCGAACCGGGCGGCGGGCAGGAGGACGACGTTGTCCGGGGGCGCGGTCGGCTGGGACTGGCTGGGGGCTCCGACGGTCTGGAACAGGGAGTCGGCCTGCGGCAGGTCGACCACGCCGTCCACCTTCACCTGGCGCGAACCGGCACCCGGAAACCGGATGCCGACAGTGTCGCCGGGGGCCGCGTGCAGGTTGGAGGCGGTCTGCTGGGCCAGCAGGACACCGGTGGACGAGCCGGAGAGCGTGCGCATGGCGTCGGGGAAGCGGGCGCGGTAGCCGTCGGGGAGGCCGAGGGCCATGCCGGGGCCGGTGGCCTGGGTGCTGCCCTGCACGCGGGCGGTGAAGCCGCTGGTGTGCGCGAAGCCGACGGGCAGGGCGGTGCGGGTGCCCGGCGCCCCGGCCACCAGGGACAGGACCGTACGCGGGTCGGCGGGGGGCTGCACCTGGACCTGCCAGTCCACGGCGACCGAGCGCACGGCACGCTGGGTCATGGTCGCCTTCGACGCGGTGAGGAAGGAGCCGAGCGCGGCGACCAGGGCGACAGCGAGCGCGACGCCGGTCAGGGCGGCCAGCAGCCGTCCGGTGCGGTGGCGGGCAAGTCCGCTCGCCCAGGTGGTGATCACGGCACCTCCTCGGGTGCGAGCAGGCGTCCGTCGCGCATGCTCCGGCGGACGGTGAGCCGGGCGGCGACGGCCGGGTCGTGGGTGGTGACGACGAGGGCCGCGCCGGTGTGGCCGGCGGCCGTCAGGAGGGCGTCCAGGACGTGGCTGCCGGTGGCGTGGTCGAGGCGCCCGGTGGGTTCGTCGGCGAGGATCAGGCGGGGCTCCTGGGCCAGGACCCGGGCGGCGGCCACCCGCTGGGCCTGGCCGCCGGAGATCTCCTCGGGGAGCCGGTCGGCCAGGTCGGCGGCGTCCACGAGGGCGAGTGCCGCGAGCGCGCACTGTCGCGCCTCGCCCTCCGGGCGATCGGTGAGGATCAGGGGCAGAGCGGTGTTCTCCACCACGTTCAGGGCGGGTATCAGGCTGTCGCCCTGGAAGACCAGACCGATGTCGTACGGTCCGAGCGCGGCGGCCCGGGTGACGGTGCCGCTGGTGGGCTGTTCCAGCCCGGCGAGCAGGTGCAGCAGCGAGCTCTTGCCCGACCCCGAGGGGCCGACGACCGCGAGCCGGTCCCCGGCCCGGATCTCCAGGTCGGCCCCGTGCACGGCCACGACCGCCTGAGGCCCACGGCCGAAGGTCAGGGCCGCGTCCGCGCAGCTGACGAGTACCTCAGCCGACGGCATCGGGTGCCTCCTCGTGGTCCTGCCGCCGGGCATCGGTGGCCTTCCCGTCCGTCAGGGTGATCACCCGGTCCGCGATACGCACTGCTTCCCGGCTGTGCGTGACGATCAGCACCGCGCACCCCTCCGCGGCCCGCTCCCGCAGCATCGCCAGGACCAACTGCTCGGTCTCGCCGTCGAGTTCACCGGTCGGTTCGTCGGCGAGCAGGACGGCGGGCGAGTTGGCCAGCGCGATGGCGAGCCCGGCCCGCGCCAGTTCTCCGCCGGACAGCTGGCGTGGCAGGGCGTGCGCCCGGTCGGCGAGCCCCACCCGAGCCAGTAGTTCGCCGACCGAGACGGGGGCCCTGCGGCCCCGAGCCCGCTGCGGCAGGCGGACGTTGTCGCGCACGCTGAGGTGCGGCAGCAGGTTGCGGGTCTGGAGCAGGACGCCGATGTGCCGGGCCCGCAGCCGGGCCCGCTCGGTCTCGGGCCGGTGGCTGATCCGTACGCCGTCGACGCGGACCTCACCGCCGGAGGGCTCGTCGAGTCCGGCCAGGCACGCCAGCAGGGTCGACTTACCGGCCCCGGAGGGACCCACGACCGCGACCGTCTCGCCACGCCCCACCCTCAGCGACACCCCGCGCAGCGCGAGTGTCTCCTCCTCGCCGGCCCGGTAGAAGCGGTACAGCTCGCGGGCCGTGAGGACGTCGTCGGCGGCGCCGCCGGGCCGTGTGCCGTCGGACATGGTGCTCACCGCCAGGTGAACGAGTCGCTGACGATGCGCCACGGGTCGACGTTGTCGGCCTTGACCGGTCCGGACAGGGTCAGGTCCACCTCGTGCCCCGTGCGGTAGAACGCGTACCGCTCGAAGGCGTCCCGCACCACCTTGCCGGTGACCGGGTCCTTCCCCGAGTCGCCCTGATAGGTCAGCAGGACCACCCGGCCGGCGTGCCGGGTCACCTCGCTCACCTTGGGCGAGGAGAACTTCGGCACCTGGGAACGGAGTTGGGGTACGACCGTGTGGGTGACCGAGCCGACCGTGGGCGCGCCGGAGGCGGAAACGGCGGTGATCTTCACGGTGTTGAGCTTGTCGGTGAACGCGGTGGTGGAGCCCTGGCTGGTGCGGGCCCAGCCTTCGGGCACCTTCAGGGTGAAGCCGGTGAGGGTACCGCCGGTGGGCCGGTAGGGGACGTACACCTGGTTGTCGGGGATGTCGCCGGGCGGGTTGGACTCGGTGGGTGCCGGCTGCTTCTGTCCGCTGACGGTGATCGCCCCGGACGCCCGGCTGCCGGAGCCGGCGTGCGACCCGGAGCCGGAACAGCCTGCGGTCACCGCCGCCACGAGGGTCAGCCCGACGACCGCGTACGTCCTGGTGTGTGCTGCCATGGCCACTGCCCTCCAGAGGAGCCTCGGACCGGACGGTCATGGCACCGACGCTAGGAAGCAGCCGGTTAACGCCCGGCCCGCGGCGGGTTAGACGACGGCAAAAGCGTGTGGCGCAGTGCATCCGCCCAGGTGAGCGGCCCGCATGATGAGGACATGAGACAGCGCGTGGTGCGAGTCGCCCTGACCGCCGCTCTGGTCGCCGTCGTCCTCCTCGCCGTCCCGCTGGCCCTGGCGATCAGGTCGTCCCTGTACGCCGACCAGCGCGACACCCTGGAGCGGTCGGCCCTGGCCGCGGCCGTCCGGGTGAGCCCGGACTTCGTGACCGGCGACCCTGTGGAACTGCCCGAGCCGCCGTCCGGAGGGCATCTGGGCCTGTACGACTCGCACCTGCGCCTGCGTGCGGGCGACGGCCCACGGCCCGGCGACACCCCGGTCCGGCGGTCTCTGGGTGGTGCGGCGGTACGCAGCCGGGCGGGTGCCGACCTGGTGGTGGCCGTGCCCGTCTCCCACGCCGAGAAGGTGATCGGCGTCGTACGGGCCTCCACCCCCGTCGCCGCCGTACGCGACCGGGTGATCGCGGCCTGGACGCTGCTGCTCGGTGTCGCCGCGCTCGCGCTGACCGTCGCCGTCCTCGTCGCCCGTCGCCAGGCCCGGGCGCTCGCCGCGCCTCTGGAGGACCTCTCCCGCCACTGCCGGGCGGTGACCGAGGGCGACCTGACCGCACGGGCCGCCCCCAGCGACGTAGCCGAGATCGACCAGGTGGCCCGCACCCACAACGAGATGCTGCACAGCCTCTCCGAACTCCTGCGCCACGAGCGTGACTTCACCGCCAACGCCTCCCACCAGCTGCGCACCCCGCTCACCGGCCTGCAACTCGCTCTGGAAGCGGGCCTCGCCCAGGACGACGACGCGCGGCTGCGGCCCGTGCTGACCGAGGCGCTGGCCACCACCGAGCGCCTGCACCACACGGTGGACGAGGTGCTGCGCCTGTCCCGCTCCGGAGAGACGGCTCGCCCCACCGCCGGGACGATCGCCGTAGGACAGTTGCTGCGGGAGACGGAAGAACGCTGGCACGGCGCCTTCGCGCAGGACGGCAGACGACTGGAGTGCGCCGGCCAGGACGTACCGGCCGACGTCCGTGTTCCGGGCGCGTCCGTGTCGGAGGTGCTCGGGATCCTGCTGGACAACGCCCGGGTGCACGGGCGTGGCACGGTCCGCGTGGCGGTGCGGGACCTGGACGACGTCCTCGCCTTCGACGTGAGCGACGAGGGTGCCGTGACGGGCGAGCCGCCCCGGCTCTTCGACCGCGGCCGCACCGGGGACGGGCACGGCACGGGCATCGGCCTGGCCCTCGCACGTGACCTGGCCGTCTCGCTCGGTGGCAGGCTCTCCCTGACCAGTCGAGCCCCGGCGATGTTCACCCTGCTTCTTCCTGTCGGTCAGGCCGGGACGCACGAGGCGGGGACGGTTGGGTGAGCATGCCGCGGGGCCGCCGGGTGGCTGTCGCCTGGGCGGCCCCGGGTCCGGTGGGGATCAGCCGGTCGGTCCGGCCGGCGTCGTGGTGGTCTTGAAGCCCTCCGTCCTGTTGGCCTGGAGGGCGAAGTCGTTGGTGAACGTCTTGCCGAGGTCCACCGATCCCTTCACGTTGCCGACCAGCCGCTCCGTCGCCAGGGAGGTCTTCGGACCGCCGGCCGGCATGATGCCGTCGGGGAGGAACTGGCCCTTGTCCTCGGTCAGGGCGCTGACGTAGTCGGCCTTGGTCACCAGCTGGTTCGACACGAACGACGCGGGCAGCTTGTTCGCTATGTCGGCCGCGCTGTGCGTGTTGATCCAGTGCATGGTGGCGACGAGTGCGTCGACGACCTTCTGCACGGTGTCCTTGTGCGCGTTCACCCAGTCGGTGCGGGCGAGCACACTGGCCGCGGGGAAGGCACCGCCCATCGCGGCCGTGGCACCCTGCGTGGTGGCCAGGTCGATCGCGGAGGTGCCGACACCCTTCTTCTCGATCGCGGCGACCGTCGGCTGCGTCGTCATCACACAGTCGACCTTGCCGTTCTGCAGCGCGGCGATGGCGGTGGAGCCCGCGCCGACCCCGATCCGGTGGAACTGGCTGAGCGTGACGCCCTTCTTGGCGGCCAGGAACTGGGTGAGGGTGTCGGTGCCCGAGCCCAGGTCGGTGACCCCCAGGGACTTGCCCTTGAAATCCGCGCCCGAGGTGACCCCCGACTTCTTGGTGCACATCTCCCGCTCGCCCGGCGCGCCGGAGAGCTGGACGACGTCCTCGACCGCCTTGCCCTTGGCCTGGAACTCGATCGTGTGGTTGTACCAGGCACCCGCCATGTCCACCTGCCCGGAGGCCATGGCCTCCTCGGCGCCGACACCGCCGTCCTGTTCGGTGCTGAGCTGGACGTCGACGCCGTACTTCTTGTAGAAGCCGAGGTTCTGGGCGAGCTGGTAGGGCAGGTAGATCTGCTTGTCGATACCGCCGACCATGAGCTTGACGGTGGGTGTGGAGCCGGAGCCGCTGCTCGCGGTGCTGCTGCCGGAACCGCCGGAGCAGGCGCTGACCGCGCCGAGGGCGAGGACGGTGAGGACGGACGCGGCGACGGCGACGGGTCGTCTGGACATGGCAGGCCACATTCCTTTGCTGGGGTGGGACAGGGAGGAGCAGGGGGAAGGAGCTGAGGTGAGGGGCCGGGTCAGAGGGCGTTCGACGCCTCGGAGGGGGCCGGCGGGCGCCAGGACAGCAGCCGGTGCTCCAGCTTGCCGATCAGCCACTCGGCGCCGAGCACGATGACCGAGATGACGAGCATCGTCGCGAACACGCCGTTGGGGTCGAAGTTGTTCTGCGCGGTCTTGATCACCAGGCCCAGGCCGCTCTGCGCGCCGAGCACCTCGCCGACCAGCGCGCCGACGATGGCGAAACCGAAGGCGCTGTGCAGGCTGGCGATGATCCAGGTGAGCGCGGACGGCACGGTGACGTGCCGGATGATCTGCGACTGGGAGGCGCCGAGCACCCTGGCGTTGGCGAGGATGTTGCGGTCGACCTCGCGCACTCCCTGGAAGGCGTTGAAGAACACGATGAAGAACACCAGCACCGCGGCGAGCAGGATCTTCGGCAGTACGCCGATGCCGAACGCGACGATGAAGATCGAGCCGAGGACGATCCGTGGGATCGCGTTGACCATCTTGATGTAGGGGCCGAGGACGTCGGCGAGGAAGCGGCTCTGGCCCAGCGCTACACCGAAGACCACACCGGCGGCGGCCCCGACGGCGAAGCCGACGAGTGCTTCCTGGAGCGTGGTCCAGATGTTCGCGTAGAAGGATCCGAACTCGGTGCCGTGCCGGAAGAGGTCGGTCAGTCGTCTGGCGATGCCGGAGGGCTGCCCGAAGAAGAACGGGTCGACGATCCCCCAGGTGGTGAACGCCTGCCAGCCGCCGATGACGAGGACCGCGAGGCCGATGCGGCCCGCCCAGACCAGGCCGGCACGGCGCCGGCGAGCGCGTCTGGCGGCGGCCCCCGCGGAGAGCTGTGCGCTGCCCTTGGCGGGAGCGGGGGACACCGCGGACGTCGTGCTCATGCCGTACCTCCTGCGGTGCGTGCGTAGGCGCGCTCCACCTCCTCGCGCAGCGAGTCCCAGATCTGGTGCTGAAGTTCGATGAAGCGGGGCTGGAAGCGGATCTCCTGCACCGAGCCGCGCGGGCGGGGCAGGTCGATGTCGAAGACCGCCTTGACCGACCCGGGGCTGGACGTCATGACGACGACCCGGTCGGCGAGCGCCACGGCCTCGTCGAGGTCGTGGGTGATGAAGATGACCGACGGCCGGATCTGCTCCCACAGACCGAGCAGCTCGGTCGACATGATCGCCTTGGTCTGCACGTCCAGGGCACCGAACGGTTCGTCCATGATCAGGATCCGGGGCTCGTTGATCAGCGCGGCGGCCATGGCCACGCGCTTGCGCATACCGCCGGAGAGCTGGTGCGGGTAGCGGTCCTCGAACCCGGTGAGGCCCACCCGGCGCAGCCAGTCGCGCGCCGAGGCCTGGGCCTGCCGCTTGGGCACCCCGCGGAAGACGGGGCCCATCAGCACGTTGCCGAGCACGGTCTTCCAGGGCAGCAGCGCGTCGGCCTGGAACATGAAACTGACGCCGTCGGTGACGCCGTCCACCTCACGGCCGCCGACCTTCACCGAGCCCTCACTGGGCCGGTCGAGCCCGGACACCATGCCCAGCGTCGTGGACTTGCCGCAGCCCGTCGGGCCCACCACCGCGCAGAACTGGCCGGGCTCCACGGTGAACGAGACATCCTCCAGCGCCGTGAACACCTCACCTGCGGGAGTCAGAAATCGTTTGGTGAGCCCGGAGATCTCGACTCGCGCGCTGTCCTGGCCGGCTCTCCCGGCGACCGGACTCACCGCGGCATCGTTTAGCGAAGCCATCTGAAGCTGTCTCCTTCCTGACCTCGGGGGTCGGACCTCGGGGGTCGAGGAAGGCAGACGCTAGGGGCCGCCGGGTGTTACGTCGCTGTTTCATCCGTATCCCGCGTTAGCTGTGTTAGCCGGGGTTCTGCTCGTTCTGCTCAGCGGTCCGGGGGTGGGCAGAAGGCGGACGGCGGGGGCACAATCACGCCACCACGGGTGCGGCGCAGGGGCCGCGCCCGGCCCGTACGGCAGGCAGGGACACCTGTGAAACCCATCCGTATCCCGGTGCCCGGCCGTGGCGGGAAGGGGCGGCTCTCCGCGCGGATCCTGGCCAGCCAGCTGACCATTCTGGCGCTGACCGGGATGATCGGTTTCGTGCTGTTCGCGTTCGCGCAGCGGGGCGAGATCGACCGCGCCTACGAGCAGCGGGCGCTGGACATCGCGCGGACCACGGCCGCCGAACCGCAGATCCGCCAGGCCATGCGGTACGGGGGTGGCGGCGACGTGGTGCAGAGGGTGGCCGAAAGGATCCGCAGGGCCTCGGGTGCCTCGTACGTGGTCGTGCTCGACCTGCGCGGCATCCGCCACTCCCACCCCGATCCGGCCCTGATCGGTGAACCGACGGGCGATCAGATCGTGGTGCTGGACGGCAGGACCCACGTCGGTACCGACCAGGGCGCGACCGGGCGTTCCGCCAACGGCAAGGCCCCGCTGTACGGCCCCACCGGCACGCTGGTCGGCGAGGTGTCCGCGGGGATTCCCGAGCACTACGTGCTGGGCGAGCTGTGGCGTGAGCTGCCCACCTTCGGCGTGTACAGCGCCAGCGCCGTCGCGCTCGGTTCGACGGCGGCGTTCCTGCTGGCCAGGCGGCTCAAGCGGACGACGTTCGGACTGGAACTGGAGGAGATCGCCGGGCTGCTCCAGGACCGGGAGGCGATGCTGCACGGCATCCGTGAGGGAGTAGTCGCCTTCGATCCCGAGGGCAGGATCACGGTCGTCAACGACGAGGCACGCGACCTGCTCGGCCTCGGTACCGCGCTCGGCTGCACGCTGGCCGAGGTACTGCCGGACGGGAGGCTGCGGCGCGCCCTGGACGGCACCCTGACGGGCAGCGACATCAGCGTGCTCACCGACGGCCACTGCCTGGTCGTGAACCGGATGCCGGTGGCCCTGCACGGCCGTGAACTGGGCGCCGTGGTCACCGTCCGCGACCGCACCGAGCTCATCGGGCTGCTGCGCGAACTGGACTCGGTGCGTGGCCTGACCGACGCGCTGCGCGCGCAGCAGCACGAGTTCACCAACCGGATGCACACGGTGGCCGGGCTGCTGGACATCGGTGACCACGCCGCCGCCTACGAGTTCGCCGTGGAGACGGCCGGCGCCGAGCAGGCGCTCACCGAGTCCGTACGGGAACGGATCGGCAACCCGCTGCTCGTGGGTCTGATCGTCGCCAAGACCACCGTGGCCGCGGAACGCGGGGTGCGGATCGTCCTCAGCGAGGACTCCGCCCTGGGTGAGGACCCGCCGCACCTGCGCCGGCTGCTGACCATCGTCGGCAACCTGCTGGACAACGCGATCGACGCGTCCGCGACCGGCCCGGCGCGGCCGGGCGGTCCCGAGGTGCGGCTGTCGTTGATCGAGGCCGTCGGCGTGGTGCGGGTGGAGGTGGCCGACACCGGGCCGGGCATCCCGCCGGGCACCGTCGAGTCGATCTTCGAGGACGGTTGGTCGACCCGTCCGGACCGGGGCACCGCGCGGCGCGGACTCGGACTCGCTCTCGTCCACCGGCTGGTACAGCGGCACGGGGGCACGATCACGGTCAGCGAAGGGCCGGGCGCGGTCTTCACCCTGACGCTGCCCGTGCCCGACACCGCCCCAGCCCCGCAAGGCGCCCTGTTCACGACGGCTCTGCCGGTGCCGGTCGGCGCGCGGGACGGCGTCTCAGGAGGTGACGGCTGGTGATCCGGACCCTGGTGGTGGACGACGACTTCCGGGTCAGCCGTGTCCACTGCGACTACGCGTCCCGCGTCAAGGGCTTCGAGGTGGTCGGCCAGGCGGCGAGCGTGGGCGCGGCGCTGGACGCGGTACGCGTCCTCCACCCGGACCTGCTGCTGCTCGACATCTTCCTGCCGGACGGCAGCGGGCTCGACGTGTTGCGCCGGCTGAGCGGGGACGAGGGCGGCGACCGTCCCGACGCCATCATGATCACCGCCGACCGGGACATCACCTCGGTGCGGATCGCGATGAAACTCGGTGCCGTCGGCTACCTGGTGAAGCCCTTCGGGGCGCCCGATCTCGCCGAGCGGCTCACCGCCTACCGCGAGCTCCAGCACCGCATGGACGCCCTGGGCACGGTCCCCGAGACCGAACAGGCCGACGTAGACGCCCTGTTCAGCGCGGCCCGCCCGCCCGCCGTGCCCCGGGTCCCCGCCAAGGGCCACTCCGCGCCGACGCTCGCCCTGCTGCACCAGACCCTGCGCACCGCGCACGACGCCCTGTCGGCCGCGGAGACGGCCGAACGCACCGGGGTGTCCCGTGCCACGGCCCAGCGCTATCTGTCCTACCTGGTCAAGGAAGGCATGGTCCGGCTCGAACTGCGCTACGGAGCGACCGGGCGTCCCGAGCACCGTTACCGCGTCGTGCGCTGACCGGTCAGGACCTGCTGTCGAAGGAACAGCGCTCCGATCTCCAGCGGCTCGTGACCGCGTGGACAAAGTGGGTCGGCACGTTGACAACGGCACGTCCGGCTGCGCGTCACACCCGGGTCAAAGGAGCCCCCCCGGGTGGCGGTCGTCAGCGGCGTGGGGGGTTTCCGTAGCGGGGCAGGAGCTCCACTTCCCTGCGGTTCACCGTCAGCGGCACGTGCCAACGGCCGGTGGCGCAGTGGGTCCTGCCCAGCCCGTTGCCGATGAAGAAGTACCCGAAGCAGTTCTGGCACGCGCGCCAGCCGGCCTGGTGCCGGTACCTGGGGTTGAAGTCCCGGGACGTCTCCACGCGGTACGTCTCGGGCGACGGGGTGTGGCCCCGCGAGTTGTTGGGGCACAGCGTGGGTCCGCCGGCGTCCCAGTAGGCCGCCTTGCAGGTCCGGCACCACTTCATGTCGAGGTTGCCGTTGGTCCTGCCGTCGTGGCTGTAGTCGCCGCCCTGGTCGACGAACCAATACACGCCGCTGCCGTCGACGTAGTGGCTGTGGTCCCACCAGTGCGACACCGGACAGTGACCGTTGTCCCCCGCGCCCGGGCGCCACAGGCCCTGGCAGCGTCGGCACCAGCGGAACGCCGCGTTCGTCCCGGCGAAGGCGTTCGCCGCCCCGCCCAGCACCGCACCGGACGCCAGTGCCAGAACGCCCCCGAAGAGAACGCGCCTGCGGAGCGCGCTATCGGCGTCCGTATTCCCGTTCGACTCATCGCTCATCTTTTTCCTCCCCCTGCCGACGGATATCGGTTCGCAACCGGAACGAGCCGGTTGCAGTACTGCTATTTCACGATGATTCAGGAGAATTTCGCCGGCCACCAGCCCTGTCACCTGCGCGAGCACGTGAATTACGGAGAACTTCGTAGGGGCATGCCATATCCGGCGAGGAGAAAGGTGAGTTGAATCGGGAAGGTGCCGGGGGTGACGCCGGTTTCCCGGGCGCCAAGGTGGTACGGAGTTCCCCGCACCCGCTCACGCACGGTGATCGTCGGGGATGCGTGGCGGCACGGCTGGACCTAACGTCGCAGGTGTGGACCAGCCAGGGAGTGCACATGAGCCGAATCAAGCGCAGCAGTACCGGTAAGCCGGTGCCGCGGACCGCGTCCCGCACCGCGCCCATCGCGCCCGCCCCCACGGCACCCGGCCCCGCAGCGCCGCCGTCGGCGCCGGTCCGGGACCGCCCCCTCCCCCACGCCCCTCCGGAGCCGCCCACCCGGATACGCATCACCGGGACCAACCCCTGGTCGGTCACGGTGATGAGTTCGCTCTTCCTGGGGGGCCTGGGCGTGTGCGTCCTCGGCGCCATGCTCGGCACGTCGGTGATCCTGGACATCGTGGCCCCGGGCGCCTGGCCGACACCCTCGGACACGCTCTTCATCGCGACCGGGGTGGTCACGCTGGAGGTGGTCCTGGGCACCGTCATGGCCTGCCTGTGCAGCTTCATGTACAACTACACCGCACGCTTCAGCGGCGGAGTCGAAGTGGCCGTGACCGACGACCTCGATGACGCGACACCGGCCGCCCAGGCCCTCCGCGTCATGACACGGCTGCGTGCCCGTATGCGGTCGGCGGACGTCACGGTTCGCCGACCGGACGGAGAGTGAGTCGCCTCCCGCGGGCCCGTGTTCCGGTGGCCCGGAGGAACGCTCTCCTCCGGGCGCCCGGATCCTGCGGTCAGCGGACTCGGATGAACAGCACGTCGTAGCCGCTGTTCGTGCTGCGGGTCTTGACGTAGACGCCGTCCGAACCACCGTTGGGATTACTGGTGTTGCCTTCGACGGTCGTGAAGCTGGAGCCGCCGCTCACCGTCCGCACGATGCCTATGTGCTCGTGGCCGCCGGTGTAGTCGTTGCCGCCGTTCCAGTCGAAGGCCACGATGTCGCCCGGCTGCGGATCCGTCGTCACCGAGAGGTGGTAGTTGCCGGCCCGTGCCTGCTTGACCCAGCCCGAGACGTAGGTGTTGCGGTAGGAGCTCGCGCCGGTCTGCTTGGCCACCCAGCTCACGAAGGTCGCGCACCAGGCGTAGTTGCTGGTGGACAGCGACAGGCCCACGGCCGATCCGTAGCTGTTCGCCCGCGCGCTGCCCTCGACCGTGCCGACCTCGGCCGCGGCCACGTCCAGGATCTTGCTGTACCCGCCTCCGGGCGCGGGTGAGGACGGCGGGGTGACCGCGCCGTACAGGGCGGCCTTGGTGTTCGTGCCGACCTGGCCGTCGACCGACAGGCCCTTCTCGGCTTGGAAGTCGCGGACCGCGCTCTCGGTCAGCGGTCCGAAGTCGCCGTCGACGGCGAGGTCCGCTCCGTGGTGGTTGAGCAGGCTCTGCAACTCGGTGACGCAGCCGCTCTTCTGGCCCTTCACGATGTTGCTGGGGCACGAGGCGGAGTTCAGGTTGATCGGTGCCGGTGCGCCACTGCCGCCGCCGGTGCTGATGTTCGAGTACAGGGCGGCCTTGGTGTTGGGGCCGACCTCACCGTCGACGGAGAGGCCCGCCGCCGACTGGAACGACTTCACGGCCGCCAGGGTGGCGGGGCCGAACTGACCGTCCACGTCGAGGTGCTGGCCCTTGCCGTTCAGCAGTGCCTGGAGCGTGGCGACACAGCCGCCGCTCTCCCCCTCCACGATGTTCGACGGGCAGGACGCCGACCGCAGGTCCAGGGCGGTGGACGGTGACTCGTCGGTGTCGTAGAGCTCCCGCTTGGTGTTCGTGCCCACCTGGCCGTCGACGGAAAGGCCGTGCGTGGACTGGAAGTTGCGGACCGCGCTGTCCGTCGCCGAGCCGAAGTCGCCGTCCACGTCGATCGAGTAGCCGAAGTGCCGCAGCAGCCGCTGCAGTTCGGTGACGCAGCCGCCCTTGTTGCCCTGGACGATGTTGGCCGGGCACGACGAGGAGTTGAGATTGATGGGCGACGGTGCCGATCCGCCGGTGGCGTACAGCTTGGCCTTGGTCTGGGGGCCCACCCGTCCGTCCACGGCGATCGCGGTGGAGGCCTGGTACTGGCGCACCGCGTAGAGCGTGTTCGCCCCGAAGCTGCCGTCCACCGTCAGACCCGCGCCGTGCGCGTTGAGCAGGTTCTGCAACTCGGTGACGCAGCCGCTGACCTGGCCCTGCAAGATCTCGTCGGGGCAGGACGCGGAGGTCAGCCTGATCGCCGCGGGGGCCGCCGACGCGGGGGCGGCACCGAGCAGGGTGCCCGCCGAGAGGAGCGCCGTCGTCGCGGCGAAGACGCCGGCTCTGACTCTCCAGCCCGGTCTCGCGGTCATGGTCCCCCGCTTCGCGGCGCGTGTCCTGCCGGCGCGGTCGTGCAACGTACCCTTGCTCATCACTGGGGGTCCCCTTCGGTGATCCACGGTCTCCGGCGTGCTGCCGGGGCGCTCTGGAACGAGCGGCGCAGACGCTATCGACGGCGGTGCCGTCCGAGGAGGAGTTCCGCCGGTCGCGGGAGGCTGGGACGCCGTTGCCGCGACCACCAGGGACGATCCGCCCGCTTTGGGACGCACTTGGGACGCGGGGCCGCCGGTGACACCGCACGCGGGCGCGGCAGCACGGCCGACACCGCGCGGGGACGCGGTGGCCGTGGGCGGCAGGTCGGGTCGGCCGTGTGGTGTCCCGTGCCCCTACGGTGACGCCGGCGCCCTCTCCTGTACGGGGGCCGCGTTCCCTGGGGGCCGCATGTTCAGCAGGCCTGCCCCGGGAGGTGGCCGTCGGCGGCGGGCCGTTCGTGTTCGGTGCGAGCGGTCTCCAGCAGGGCACGCCAGGAGGTCACCGTCGGCCGGCGGCGCAGCAGACCGCGTCGGGCACGCTCCGTCATACCGCCCCAGATACCGTGCTCGACACGGTGGTCGAGGGCGTACGCGAGGCACTCGGTGCGCACGGGGCACCCCGTGCAGACGGCCTTCGCCCGGTTCTGGGCGGCCCCTTCGACGAACAACTCCTCAGGGTCGGCGGTACGGCACTTCGCCCGCGCCTGCCATTCCTCGCCAGAACTGTTCGCCATGGTCCGGTCCCCTCCCGTTCCTCTGCTGTCCGCCCTCGAACAGCGGCGATCCAGTGACCGTACGCCCCTCAGGCATCCCACAGGATTCTCCGTCCGACAGCAATCCGAACGGGTGACGGCTCCGTTGACAGCGGCGAACGAAGCGGTACGCGTGGCGGAGGTGCCGGGCCGGGCGGTGTCAGCCGATGCGGGCCACTCCCGCGTAGATGCCGCTGCCCTCCGGTTCGGTGGCCGGGGCGGCGGCGAACCATTCCGTCGCCGTCACCAGGCCGGGCTCCACGAGGCTCATGCCGTCGAAGAACCGCGCCACTTCCGAGCGGGTGCGGAAGGCGAGCCGGATGCCGGCCTGCGCGTACTCGGCGACGACCCGTTCGACGAGTTCCGGATACAGGTCGGACGCGGCGTGCGACAGGATCAGATGGCTGCCGGCCGGCAGGGTGCCGGCCAGGGCCCGGACGATTCCGTGGGCGTCCTGCTCGTCGGTGATGAAGTGCATCAGCGCGATCAGCGACAGGGCGACGGGCCGGTCGAAGTCCAGGACGTGCCGGGCGTGTTCGACGATCGCTTCCGGGTCGCGCACGTCGGCCTGGATGTAGTCCGTCGTCCCCTCGGGCCGGCTGATCAGCAGGGCCTCGGCGTGCCGAAGGACTATCGGGTCGTTGTCGGTGTAGACGACCTTGGCCGACGGTATGACGTCCTGCACGATCTGGTGGAGGTTCGGCTCGGTGGGAATGCCGGTGCCGATGTCCAGGAACTGGTCGATGCCCTGCGTGGCGAGCCAGGCCGCCGCCCGGTGCATGAACTGACGGTTCTGGCGGGCGGCGTCGCGTGCCTGGGGCGGCAGCTTCTCGCCGACGGCCTCGTCCACCGGGTAGTTGTCCTTGCCGCCGAGCAGCCAGTCGTAGACCCGGGCGGGGTGCGCCCTGCTGGTGTCGATCGACACGGACGGCTGTGGGCTGGTCGTCATGGCAACTCCGTCGCGCCGGTGAGAGATACAGACCGAACTTGTGATGATCGTACTCGGGCATCTCATCTGCCGTACGCAGGGGGCGACTTGACGAACCGTCCCGTCCGGCCGTTCCAGGGACATGCTGTTCGTGCAGGTCAGCGTCGGTGCGAACGTTCCAGTGTCCCGTGATCGCGTGGCGGGGTGGCGGCCGGGACGGATCTCGGCCGATGGTGTGGTCGTCCGACGGCGCGATCCACCTCGACCAGTGGCGCGCTCTTCAGATCTCTCTCGCAGGGGGAATCCCGCATGTCCGTTCAGACCACCCGTCGCCGTACGGCTCTTGTCACCGCCACCCTCGCCGCGGCCGCCGCGCTCTCGCTGGCGGCGGGCGGTTCCGGCCAGGCCGCCCCGCGGCCCGCCGTCGCCAAGGCGGTCGCCAAGAAGGCGGCGGCCCCGGTCACGTGCACCGGCGCCAACACCAAGGTGACGGCCCAGACCGTGACCCGTCCGCTGAACCACCTGCTCCTGACCGTCACCAACACCGGCACCAAGGCCTGCGACCTGTACGGCTACCCGGCCCTGCAGTTCACCGACGCACAGGCCGTGCCCCCGGTGATCGACGAGTCGCAGCCGCAGGCCGTCGTCACCCTCGCCCCCGGGAAGTCCGGCTACGCGGGTGTGACCCTCTCCAGCGCCGACGGCAGCGGCGAGGGCGGCCACACCGCGAAGACCCTGCGGATCTACTTCCAGAACCGCGACCTCGAGTTCCCGGGCACGGGCACCAAGGTCGCGCTGCCGGCCAAGGGCGTCCACATCGACAGCGCCCTGCGCGTCACCTACTGGCAGAGCGACGCGTCCACCGCCCTCACCTGGTAGCGCACCCGCGGCCCGGCGGCGACGCCGTCGGACGGCCCGGTCCCCCGGCCGGCACCGGGGCGACCGGCCGTACGCGTCGCGGTGGCCCCGACGGAAGCGGCCGACAGCGGCGTACCGGGTGCTCTCCGGCTGATCATTTGCTCCGGGGGCGCGGAGCGCGGTGTTGGAGAAGAGTTCCGGAGGGTCTTCACGCGACACTTGGGGGGAAGGAGACAGTGGGCGAGCGGGCCGGGGAGGCGAGCGTGGTGATCGCCGTCGATCCGACGGACAGCGCCTCGCTGCTGGCTGCCTTCGGAGCGCTGGGCGTGCTGGCGGTGATCTTCGCCGAGTCGGCCCTGCTGGTCGTCGGGTTCTTCCTGCCGGGCGACACCCTGCTGTTCCCGGCCGGTGTGCTGTGTGCGGCGACCGCGGACCGGCCGCCCCGGCTGGAGCTGTGGCAGGTGCTGGTGTGCGCGGCCGTCGGCGCGGTGGCGGGCGGGCAGGTCGGCTATCTCATCGGACGGCACGGCGGACGGCCGCTGCTCGCCCGCACCTCCCGGCCCCGGGTGCGCGAGGGAGCGGCCCGCGCGGAACGGCTGCTGGCCCGCTACGGGTACGGAAAGGCGCTGGTCATCGGCCGTTTCGTGCCGATGTTGCGCTCCGTGCTGCACCCGGCGGCCGGGGCGCTCGGGGTGCCGGTGCGGCCGTTCACCCTGTGGCAGAGCGTCGGCGGCATCCTGTGGTCCCAGAGCTTCGTCCTCGCCGGGTACGCCCTGGGTTCCTCGGTCTCCCACGTCGACGACTACCTGCTGCCGCTGGTCGGCGCGATCGTCGTGCTCTCCGTGGTGCCGTTGCTGCTGGAGGCCCGCAGATCGCGCCGGGGGCGGGCCGGCCAGGGTTCCCAGTGAGCCGGACGGTGCCGGCCTACGTGGCGGAGAGCGCGATGCCGTTCGCCGCCGGCACCCGGCCCGGCGACCGGCGTCCCACCGGAACCATCTCCTTCGCACCGCCGCCCGGGCCCAGTATGGGCGAGGGAAAATTCAGTTCATCAGTGCGCAAACCGATCGCTGGATCGGTGTAATCGGCAGACATGTCGGACCGCACGGCGATCTAGCGTCGGAGTGCACGGGGGCCACACGAACCAGAAAGCACCGAGGCACGCATGCCCATCCCGAACACCGACGTCCTCCCGAATACCGACGTCCTGACCGCGACCGAGTTCGACACCCTGAGCGCTTCCGCCGCCGACCTCCTCTCGCCCGTCGACGAGCTGCCCGAGTCGGCGGCCTCGCCCGACCTGGTGCTGCGGCGGGTGCGTGACGAGCTGATGCTCGACGGCAATCCCCGGCTCAACCTCGCCACCTTCGTGACGACCTGGATGGAGCCGCAGGCACGGCAGTTGATGACGGAGACGGCGGAGAAGAACCTCGCCGACCGCGCCGAGTACCCGCAGATCACCGCCATGGAGGAGCGCTGTGTGCGGATGCTCGCCAGGCTCTGGCACGCCCCGCACCCGGAGCGGGTCCGCGGCTGCTCCACCACCGGCTCCAGCGAGGCGGCCATGCTCGGCGGGCTCGCGCTCAAGCGCCGCTGGCAGGAGCGCCGCCGCGGCCAGGGCAAGGACACCGCGCGCCCGAACCTGGTGATGGGCGCGAACGTCCAGGTGTGCTGGAAGAAGTTCGCCAACTACTTCGAGGTCGAGCCGCGTTACGTCCCGATGGAGCCGGGCCGCTACCACCTCACGCCCGACACCCTCACCGCCTACTGCGACGACAACACCATCGGCGTCGTCACCGTCCTCGGCTCCACCTTCGACGGCTCCTACGAACCCGTCGCCGACATCTGCCTGGCCCTGGACGGCTACCAGGCGGCCACCGGCACCGACATCCCCGTGCACGTCGACGGCGCGTCCGGCGCGATGGTGGCCCCCTTCCTCGACCCGGGCCTGATGTGGGACTTCCAGCTCGAACGCGTCGCCTCCATCAACACGTCGGGGCACAAGTACGGGCACGTCTTCCCCGGCCTCGGCTGGGCCCTGTGGCGCGACGCCGACGCACTCCCCGACGACCTGGTCTTCGAGGTCGACTACCTCGGCGGCAGCAACCCCAGCTTCACCCTCAACTTCTCCCGTCCGGGCGCCCATGTCGTCGCGCAGTACTACAGCTTCCTGCGCTACGGCTTCGAGGGGCTGCGGAAGCTGGCCACCCAGAGCCGTACGACGGCCCGTGCGCTGGCCACCCGCATCCGCTCCATTCCCCCCTACGAACTGGTCACGGACGGCTCCGAACTCCCGGCCTTCGCCTTCCGCCTGGCGCCCGGCACCCAGGGCTTCACGGTCTTCGACGTCTCCCACGCCATGCGGGCACGCGGCTGGCACCTGCCCGCCTACGCCTTCCCCGCCCCCTGCCAGGACGTCTCCGTGCTGCGTCTGGTCGTACGCACCGGGTTCACCGCCGAACTCGCGGGCATGTTCATCGCCGACCTGACGGAGATCACCAGGCAGCTCCACCCCGCCCGGCCCGCCCCCCTCGTCAAGCCGCTGACCACGGCCTGAAATACCCCCGCACCGGTGGCCGGGCGCCGGCGAGCGGTTCCGTGCCCGCCCGCGGGGCTCAGTCGAGGTTCTCCACGACCGCCTCGAACTGCCGCGCCATGGCCGACACCGAGCGCCCGTCGAGCAGGTCCATGACGCGCTTGCGGGCGCTCGCCAGATGCACGGGGTAGGCGTCCTGGAGCCGCTTCAGCCCCTCGGGGGTCAGCTTGGCGACATTGCCGCGGGCGTCGCCCTCATAACGCCGTTTGGCCACCTGGCCGCGTCCTTGGAGCGCCTCGACGACGCGGGTGATGCGGCTCGCCGACAGTGCGGTGGCCGAGGCGAGGTCCGTCATCCGCAGTTCCTGGTTCTCGGCCTCGGAGAGGTTCATCAGGACGACGTACTCGGTGAGGGTGAGCCCGGTGGACCGCAGCAGGTCGTCGTCCAGTGAGCGCGGCAGCGCGACGATGACACGCATCAGCGCGCGCCAGAGGCGTTCTTCCTGAGCGGTCAGTGGATCATCGGCGGCCATCCGGGGAAGATTAGCGTGCTCAAGCAACCAACCTCAACCGTCGTCGGTGCCTAGCCCGGCGGTGGTACCAGGCGGCCGTGGGAGATGAGGGAGGCGGCCTGTTTGAGGCGGCGGACCCGGATGCTGACGCTGTAGCCGTCGATGCCCGGGATCGCGGCGATGCTCGTGGTCAGATAGCGGTAGAAGTCCTCGGCGTCCCGGGCGATGACGATCACCATCAGGTTGTGCTCGCCGCTGATGGCCCCGACGAACGCGACCTCCTCATGGCGGGCGATCTCCTCGCCGACCCGCTCCAGCCGGGCGGGGGCCACCCGCAGCCAGACGGTGGCGTTGAGGTGGTGGCCGAGCCGTTCGGGGAGCAGTTCGACGTCGTACGTGAGGGTGCCCGAGCCCTCCAGCGCCTCCAGGCGCCGGGCCACCCGGGCCGGCGACCAGCCGGTCAGCTCGGCGAGCCGGGTCTGGGTGGTACGGCCGTCCTCGGCGAGGGCGTCGAGCAGCGGGGTGTCCTCCTCGGCCGGGGGCGGCGGGGGGCCGGGGGCGGGGGCCGGCCGTTCCGCGGTGAGCTGCCGGACCTGCTCGGGGTCGAGGTTGTCGCCGTAGCCCGTCCACTCGCTGCTGCCCGGCGTGCCGTAGGAGTGGATGAGCAGGTCGACGGTGATGTCCAGGACCGCGGCGGCCCGCGGCAGCTGCCGCAGCAGGACGTCGTCGCGCTGCATGTCGAGCGGTGCCCGGATGACGCAGAAGATCTCCGAGCCGCCCGAGGCCAGATGGGCGTAGGCGATGTCGGGACGCCGGGCCAGGCTGTCGGCGAGCGGGCGGACCAGGTCGGGGCGGCAGCGGATGCGGGTGGCCCACTCCACGGTGCCGTACACCCGCGGGTTGACCAGGCCCAGGACCCGCAGTGCGCCGGCCCGCCGCAGCGCTTGGTAACGGCGGGCCGCGGTCTGCTCGGAGACACCGGCCACCTCACCGATCCGGCGGAAGGGCAGCCGGGGCGCGCACTGCAGGGCGCGGAGGATCTTCCTGTCCACGGTGTCGAGCATGGCGGAATTCTGACATGAGAAGACGAGAAAATGGAGGCTTTCGCAGGTGCACGGGGGTGGGGTTGGCGGTTGTGCGGCCTCGGACCGGATGCTATGGCGGCGGGTTTCCCCTCGGAGGCCCGGTCGACAGCGGGCCGCCGGGGATGCCGGGCGGCCTACGAGCGCGGTGCCGTGCGCCGCGAAGGAGTGTCTCCGTGAATCTCACGACACCGGCGAGCGGGCCGGTCGAGCGGCGGACGGCCACGATCGTGATGGCCTGCCTGGGCGTCTTCGTCGCTTATCTGCCGGTCACCACCGTCGCCGTGAGCCTGCCCGCCCTGCAAGCGGCACTGGACGCCTCGACGGCCCAGCTGTCGTGGGTGCAGGACGCGTTCGTGCTGCCGATGGCCGCGTTCATCCTGACCGCCGGTGTGTTCGGGGACGTGCACGGGCGCAAGAAGGTCTTCCAGGCCGGTCTGCTGTTCTCGGCCGCGGGCGCGGTCACCGCGTTGTGCGCGCACTCCGTCGAGGTCGTCTGGGCCGGGCAGGCACTGGCCGGGCTCGGTGCGGCGGCGTTGCTGCCGACCACGCTGGCGCTGATCAGCCATGCGGTGCCGGACCACCGGGAGCGCGGGAAGTTCATCGGCATCTGGGCCACCTGCCTGATGGCGGCCCTGGCGGTCGGTCCGGTCGTCGCCGGTGTGGTCGTCGCGCACTTCTCCTGGCGCTGGATCTACCTGCCGTCGGTCCCCGTCGCGCTGCTCTCGGTCGCGATCGCGGCCCGGCAGCTGTCCGACTCGCGCGCTCCGCACGGGCGCCGGCTGGACTGGCCCGGGCAGATCACCGCCACCCTCGCGATCACCGCGCTGGTGTACGGCGTGATCGAGGGCGGCGCCGGTTCGTTCACCGACGTCAAGGTGATGGTGGCGCTGTTCACCGCCGTGGTCTCCGGGGTCGCGTTCGTGCTGGCGGAGCGGCGCAGTGACAGCCCGATGCTGGACCTGAGCCTGTTCCGCAGTCCCGCCTTCACGGCCACCACGCTCGTGGCGATGACCAGTTTCCTGGCGCTGATCGGGTTCTTCTTCGTACTCAGCCTCTACTTCGGCATGGTGCAGCGGCTGGACACGCTGCAGGCCTGCTGGCGGCTGCTGATGGTCACCGGGGCCGCCCTGCTCGTCGGCGGACCGGCCGGGCGGGTGATGCACCGGGTCTCGGCACGCTGGATGATCACCGGTGGTCTGCTGATGGTCGCCGCCGCCCAGTTCGCGCTGATCGGCCTGGCCGCCGACACCTCCTTCGGCTCCGCCGCCTGGCGGCTCGCCCTGCTGGGCCTCGGCATGGGGCTGGTGATGACGCCGATGACGGCGACCGCGGTGGCCTCCGTGCCGTATCACCTGGCCGGCATGGCGGCCGCGGGCAACAACGCCTTCCGGCAGGTCGGCGGCGCCCTCGGGCCGGCCGTCCTGGGTGCCCTGCTCACCACCCGGGCGCTCCACGCGCTGCCCGGTCACCTCGCCGACGCGGGAGTGGGCGGCGCGGTCCAGGACCGGATCGTCTCCGTCGCGCAGACGGACGGTCTCGGCGCGGTCGCCGGACTGGACCTGGGCGCGGAGACCGGACAGGCCATGGGGGCGCTCGGCGACTCCTTCCTGGACGGCATGCGGCTGTGCCTGATCACGGCGGGCAGCCTCACCCTGCTGGCGGCCCTGGTCGCGGTGGTCCTGCTGCGCACGCCCCGGCGGCAGCCGACGCTCAGGGCGGCGGGTGCCCAGCCCAGCAGGGACGAGCAGCCCTCGGCCGCGCGGAGCGCCTGACAACCCACCCCACAGCCCCTGACAATTCACCCCACAGCCCCTGACGGCTCACCCCACAGCGCCTGCCGGCTCACCGCACCAGGCAGGGTCGCTTGGGGTCGAAGGTCCAGTCCTCCACCAGGTACCGCATCCCGGTCGCGTCGTCCCGGCCCGCACCGAGGTTCTTCTCCTGGTGGAGGGCGTGGGCCGCGAGCAGGCGGTCCGTGTCGAGGCGGATGCCGAGCCCGGGGGCGTCGGTGACGGCGACCTCGCCGCCGACGATCCGCGGCGGCTCGGCCGTGAGCCGCTCCCGGCCCTCCTGCCAGATCCAGTGGGTGTCCAGGGCGTTGTACTCGCCGGGGGCCGCGGCACCGCAGTGGGCCATCATCGCGAGCGAGATGTCGAAGTGGTTGTTGGAGTGGCAGCCCCAGGTCAGGCCCATCTCGTGGCAGAGCTGCGCCACCCGTACCGAGCCCCGCAGGGTCCAGAAGTGCGGGTCCGCGAGCGGGATCGACACCGACTGGAGCGCGAGGGCGTGGGTGAGCTGCCGCCAGTCGGTGGCGATCATGTTGGTCGCGGTGGGCAGCCCGGTGGCCCGGCGGAACTCGGCGAGGATCTCGCGTCCCGAGTAGCCGTCCTCGGCCCCGCAGGGGTCCTCGGCGTAGGCGAGGGTGCCGAGCAGCGGCCGGCACAGCTCGACGGCCTCGCGCAGGGACCAGGCACCGTTGGGGTCGAGGGTGATCCGGGCCTCGGGGAAGCGCTGCTTCAGTGCCTGTACGGCCTTGACCTCCTCGGCGCCGGCCAGGACCCCGCCCTTCAGCTTGAAGTCCCGGAAGCCGTAACGGTCGTGGGCCGCCTCCGCCTGGCGGACGATGGCCTCCGGGGTCAGGGCCTCCTCGCGGCGGATCCGGTACCAGGGCACGTCCGAGTCGGCCTCGCGGAGGTAGTCCAGGCCGGTGCGGCCGGGGTCGCCGACGTAGAAGAGGTAGCCGAGGACCCGTACCGAGTCGCGCTGCTTGCCGTCGCCGAGCAGGGCGGCGACGGGCACCTCCAGATGCTGTCCGAGCAGGTCGAGCAGGGCGGACTCGACGGCGGTGACGGCGTGCACGGTGGTCCGCAGGTCGAAGGTCTGCGCGCCGCGGCCGCCGGCGTCCCGCCCGCCGAACTCCTCCCCCATGGTCCGCAACACCCTTTTCCAGTCGCCCAGTCGCGCGCCGACGACCAGCCGCTCCGCGTCCCGCAAAGTCCGCGTGATGGCTTCCCCGCCCGGCACCTCGCCGAGCCCGGTCCGGCCCTCGGAGTCCTCGACGACCAGGACGTTGCGGGTGAAGTACGGGGCGTGGGCGCCGGAGAGGTTGAGCAGCATGGAGTCTCGGCCTGCCACCGGATACACGGAGAAGCGGGTGACGACGGGCTGGCTCATGGGAGAACGTCCTTACGGGCTCTGACGTCATCCAGGACGGACTGACGCCCACATACAGAGACAGTGTCTCCGTATGAAGACAGAGGCTAGAGATGCGGGCATGCCCAGGTCAAGAGGGCAGGCCAGGGGGCACGAAGGACTTCGACAGGGGCGAGCCCGTCACGTTCGGGCGAGACTTCCGATATGCCCGATTAATTCCGGATGGGCACCGCGGTGCGGGGAACTCGGCGGCCAGAGAGTGTGATCCCGGCATTGACGAGGAGTAGTCATGGCTGAGCAGAAGTCGTCCTCGGCCCTCACCGCGCCCCTGCGGAACGCGGCCTCGGCGGTGCGCAAGGTGCCCGGCGCCGGGGCCGTCACCAGGGCCGCCGAAGGAACGCTGGACAAGATCGGCGTCGTCTCGCCCCGGAGCCGTCGAATGGCGGTGTACGCCGGTGCGGGAGTGCTGGGCGTGGCAGGCGTCGTGGAGTGGCCCGTCGCGCTGAGCGGTGCGGCGATCGCCTGGCTCACCCAACCCCGGCCGGGGCAGAGCCCGCGGACGGCGCCGCCGGAGGCGACCGACGACCCGACGGCCGGCACCGGTCAAGGCGCCTACGTGGCCATGGGCGACGCGGCGACGGCGCAGGAGACGGCCACGGGCACGGCAGCGCCGGGCCCGGTGCGGGAGGACCAGATGCCGGAGCCGGGCACCCACGGCCTGACAGTGCCCTCGACCGAGCCGGGCCTGACCTCCGCGGAGCCGGGCGCGCCCGACACCGAGCCGAGCCCGCCCGCCTCGGAGTCGGCCCCGCCCACCGCCGCGCCGCACACGCCTGCCACCCAGCCGGGCCCGCCGTCCGTCGCCGAACCGGCCGTACCCACCGCCGAGTCGGGTGCACCTGACAGCGAACCGGCCCGGCCCGCCGCGGAGTCGGACACCCCCGCCGCCGAACCAGCCTCATCCGCCGCCGAGTCGGGCGTGAGTGGCGTCGGGCCGGGGCCGTTGCCCGTCGCCGAGTCGGTACCGCCCACCGCCGCGCCGGTTCCGGTCGCCCCGCCCGCCGATGCCGAGTCGGGCGGGGAGCCGGACGCGGGGCCCGGTGCGCCGGTCGCGCCGCCGTCCAGCTGATCCGGGCCGGGGGTGACGTGTGATGGCGCTCGGTCTCCAGGCGGTGCCGTCCGTGGCCGCGCGGGCCCTCTCCGCGGCGCCCCGGCTGCTGGCCGGGGTCGCCACGGAGGGTGTCGGCGCGGTCGCGGGAGCCGCGGCCGGTACCGCACGGGCCGGTGTCCGGAGCCTGGACACGGCCACCCGGCTCACCAGGGCGGCACGCAACACGCTGGCCGGCGCCGAGTGGCAGTGGCGCTCCGGCGCCCGCGCGCACTTCTCCCTGCGCGCGGCCGACCCGGAGCAGGCCCGGGCCGCGGGCGGCGCGCACCGGCTCGCCGCGCACGTCGCCGAGGTGCTGACGGAACACCCGGACGTCCTGTTCGCCTACTGGGACGAAGGCCTCGGCCGTCTGGTGGTGGCCGCCGCCGAGGAGGCGGTCACCGACGAGGTCATGCAGCGCGCGGCCGACCTCGCCGCCCGGCACGGTCTGGTCGCCGCCGGAGAAGGCCCCGAGGAGGTCACGCATCCGGCCGACCCGAGAGGGGTCCGGGCGGCGCTGGCGACCCTCGCAGCCGATCTTGTCGGCACCGGCGTGGGCATCGCCGCCTACACCCTGCGGCTGCCACCCTCCTCGCGGGTGGTGACCGCCCTGGTGACGGTACTGCGGGAGAACCCACGCTTCCGTGGACTGCTCCGCGCCCGCCTGGGTGCCGATGCCACGGACCTGCTGCTGACCTGTGCGAACGCCGCGGCCCACGCCGCGGGGCAGACGCCCACCGCGCTGCTGCTCGACGCCGTGCTGCGCGGCTGCCAGCTCGCGGACACCGTCGCCCGGGCATCCGCCTTCGAGTTCTTCCAGGACGAGCTGTGCACCCCGGACCGGCCGAGCGTCGGCGACGGTGGTCGGCCACGCCCGCCCCTGCGCACCACCCCGGCCCAGGAGTACGCCACGCACGCCACCGCCGGCAGTGTGCTGGGCGCGGCGGCGACGCTGCTGGTGAAACAGCGGGTCGCCGAGGCCGCCGAAGCGGTGCTCGCCGGCTCGCCGAAGGCCGCCCGCTACGGGCCGACCGCATTCGAGGCGGTACTCGGTGCCGTGCTGGCCCGCTCGGGGCTGCTCGTCCGCGATCCGGAGCGGCTGCGGGAACTGGAACTGGCCGGCACGATCGTGCTGCATCCGTCGGCGGTGCGCACCGAGGAGGGTGAGGCCGATCCCTGGACGGAACCGGTGCTGGACGCCGCCCGGCGAGCCGGACTGCGGGTCGTGCTGGTCGACGACCCGGCGCTGGAGGACTTCACGGGCCTCGCCGACCAGGTGGTGGACGCCCGTCGGCCCCTGGACGACGTGGTCCACTCGCTGCCGGAGGACGCCGGCGCGGTGATCACGGTGGCCCGGCTGTGGTCGGCCCGGGACCAGGTACTGCTGGCCGGTCTGCTGGCCGGTGACATCGCGGTCGCGCTCACCGACACGGACAGCGCGGTCGTGTGGAGCGCGGACGCCCTCGCTCTGCACGGACTGCCCGATGTGTGGCGGCTGCTCAGCGCGATACCGGCCGCCCGCCGGGTGGGCCGCCGCTCGGGGACCCTGGCCCGGTCGGGCGCCGCGCTCTCCGGGCTGCTGGTGGCCGTCGGCGAGTCGCGCGGCGGACGCGGCCGGCTGGCCGCACTGCCCGGGTTGCGGCACGCGCCGGTCGACGGCGCCGCCGCGGCCGCGCTGCTCTCGGCGATCCGGGCGGCCCTGCGGGTGGCGCGGGCCGAGGCGCCGCACCCCCGGGCCCGGGTGCACTGGCACGAACTCGGGCCGCGGGAGACCCTGGAGCGGCTGGAGCACGAGCGGGAGGCGGCACCGCCCGAGGAGCGGCAGCAGGCCACCGGGCCGCCCGGACACCCGGTGCTCGTGCCGGTGCGGTGGATCCGGCGGCTCGCCCACGCCGTACGCAGTGAACTGGACGACCCGCTGACACCGGTGCTCGCCGTCGGTTCGGCCGCGTCCGCGATCGTCGGATCGGCGGTGGACGCGCTCCTGGTGGTCGGTGCGCTCGACCTGAACGCGCTGGTCGGCGGTATCCAGCGGCTGCGGGCCGAACAAGCCGTGTCCGGGCTGCTCGCGGACCAGAAGCGGCAGGCCAGGGTCGCGGACGCCCCGGGCGATCCGGAGACGCACACCGTGGACGCGGTGCGCCTGTCCCCCGGCGACGTGATCGACCTGCACACCGACGACGTGGTGCCGGCCGACGCCCGGGTCCTCTCGGAGGACGGCCTGGAGGTCGACGAGTCCGCGCTGACCGGCGAGTCGGTGCCGACGGAGAAGCACACCGCCGCGACCCCGCACGTCCCGGTGGCCGACCGGCACTCCATGGTCTTCGAGGGCACGACGGTGGCCGCCGGTCATGCGCGCGCGGTCGTGGTCGACACCGGCGAGCGCACCGAGGCCGCCCGCGCCGTTCACCTCGCCGCGCGAACGCCCCCGGCCGCCGGAGTCCAGGCCCGGCTGCACGAACTCACCGCGAAGGCGCTGCCGTTGACACTGGCGGGCGGCGCCGCGGTGACCGGTCTCGCGCTGCTGCGCGGGACCCCGATCCGGGAGGCGGTCGGCGGCGGCGTGGCCGTCGCCGTGGCCGCCGTACCGGAGGGGCTGCCGCTGGTGGCGACGGTGGCACAGCTGGCCGCCGCCCGGCGGCTGAGCCGGGGCGGGGTCCTGGTCCGGGCGCCCCGCGCACTGGAGGCGCTGGGCCGGATGGACACCGTCTGCTTCGACAAGACGGGCACGCTCACCGCGAACGAACTGCGCCTGGCCCGGGCGACCGACGCGGACGGGAGGGTCCTCGCGGCCGGCGACGAGGCGGCGGCCGGCACGGTGCGGGTGGCGGCCCGGGCCTGCCCGCAGGTCGGTGACGGCGCCCGGCCGCCCGAGCATGTCACCGACGCGGCGGTCCTCGACGCGGCCGCGCCCGACCCGGACTGGGAGCAGACCGAGGGGCTGCCGTTCGAGGCGGCCCGCGGCTACGCGGCCGCCGTCGGCCGGGCCGGCGCCGGGCGGCGGGTGCTGGTGCTGAAGGGAGCGCCCGAGACGGTGCTGCCCGCCTGTCGTGGGCTCTCCGGGGACGCCTCTGAGGTCGCGCACGAGCTGGCCGGCCGGGGACTGCGCGTCCTGGCCGTCGCCCAACGCGGGCTCGGTGCTGCCGAGGACGCCCAGAAGGTTCTGGAACAGCCCCTGGAGGACCTGGAGTTCGTCGGACTCCTGGGGCTCGCGGACACGCCCCGGGAGACCTCGACGGCCCTGGTACGGGGTCTCCAAGAGGAGGGCATCCGGCCGGTGATGCTCACCGGCGACCACCCGGGAACCGCCCGGTCGATCGCCGCGGAGCTGGGCTGGCCCGCGGACACGGTCGTGGTGACCGGTGACGACCTCGCCGCGGCCGACCGCGCGGGCAGGGCCCGGATGCTGCGCGACGCGGGTGTCGTGGCGCGCGTGGCACCGGAACAGAAGCTTCAGGTCATCGAGGCGCTGCGGGATGCCGGGCGGGTGGTCGGCATGGTCGGCGACGGCGCCAACGACGCGGCGGCGATCCGCGCCGCCGACATCGGCGTGGGTATCAACGCCCAGGGCTCCGCCGCCGCCCGCAACGCCGCCGACCTGGTCCTCACCGACGACGACCTGACGGTGCTGATGGACGCGGTGGGCGAGGGCAGGGCACTGTGGCACAGCGTCGCGGACGCGGTCGCGATCCTGATCGGCGGCAACGCGGGCGAGATCGGCTTCGGGATCCTCGGCACCCTGATGGCCGGCCGGGCCCCGCTGTCCACCCGGCAGATGCTGCTGGTCAACCTGTTCACCGACCTGTTCCCGGCGATGGCGGTGGCCGTCACGCCGAAGGAGCCGGAGGAGCGGTCGGATCCCGGGGCGCCGTCGGACGTGCTCGGAGCGCCCCTGATCGAGCAGATCCGGCACCGGGCCCTGACGACCAGCGCCGGCGCGCTGCTGGCCTGGCTCCTCGGTCGGGTCACCCCCGGAACGCCCCGCCGCTCCGGCACCATGGCGCTGGCCGCGGTGGTCGGTACCCAGCTCGTGCAGACCCTCCTGGACCGCCGGGGCAGCACGCTGGTGCGTCTCACCTCGCTCGGCTCGGCCGCCGTTCTGGTCGCGCTCATCGAGACACCGGGAGCGAGTCAGTTCTTCGGCTGCACCCCGCTGGGCCCGGTTGCCCTGACCGCCGTGGCCGCGTCAGTCGCACTGGCCGTCTGGAGCCAGCGGGCCCTGCCCTTCCTGGAACGGCTCGTCACGGACCTGGTCCCCGGTTCCTGAGCCGCACCGGTCAGCCCCGGCCCACCCTGCCGGGTTCACGGAAGAACTCCCAGCACTTCTGACGCAACTCTCTTGTCAGGAAGGGATGCTCGGGCGTGAGACTGGGAGGTCCGCCGGATCCGGCCCAGGAGGGTGAACCATGGACGACGACACGACAGCCCCGCCGCGGGTGGAACTCACGCCGAGGGCGGCCGACCTGGTGCGCCGGCTGCACGCCGAGCACGGTCCGCTGATGTTCCACCAGTCCGGCGGCTGCTGCGACGGCAGCGCGCCCATGTGCTACCCGGACGGCGAGTTCCGCACCGGCGGCTCGGACGTGCTGCTGGCCGAGCTGGCGGTGGACGGGGTCGAGGCGCCCGTCACGTTCTGGATCTCCCGCAGCCAGTACGAAGTGTGGAGCCACACCCGGCTGATCGTGGACGTGGTGCCCGGCAGGGGGAGCGGATTCTCGCTGGAAGCACCCGAGGGGGTGCGTTTTCTCACCCGTTCTCGCGTAGTCGACGTCTAGCCGCCCCGTAGGTCACCCGCGTCTGCTGCACTTCCCTGTGTCCTGAGGAAACTGACGAGACATCAGGGGGTGCGGTGACGCATCGTCGGAGACGGCCTGCAGCGACGATCCGAACTCTGTTCACGATTCTCACCACGTCCGGCGTGCTGGCCGGTGCCGCCCTCACGGGTGCGGCACCGGCCGGCGCCGTGCCGGCGGGCGACCGGATCTCGTCCGGCGTCAGCTACCGGCAGTTCGACGTCCGGGCGGCCAAGGGCACGGTCCACGTCCATCTGCTGACCGTCGACCTCACCGACCGGCACGTCCGGGTGGACCTGCTCACCCCGGGCGCGGTGGCCGCCCGTGCGCGGGTGTCCGCGATGGCGGACGCGTCGGGCGCGGTCGCGGGCGTGAACGGCGACTTCTTCAACATCAACGAGACCCAGCACCCGGGCGTCGAGGCGACCGGCGCGAGCGTCGGACCGGCGATCGCGCACGGCAGGGTGCTCAAGGCGGCGGTGCCGACGGCCCAGCGGTTCGGCCCCTCGCTGCCGCCGGGCACCGCCACCACGGACGTCCTCGGCGTGGGCGTGGACGGGCGGGCCCGCCTCGACCGGCTGACGCTCGCCGGCTCGGTCCGCACCCCCGCCGGGAAGCTCACGCTGCGCGGCCTCAACCAGTACGCGCTGGCCCAGGGTTCGGTCGGCGCCTACACGGCAGCCTGGGGCTCGGTCTCCCGCAGGCGCGCCACCTGCGGTTCGGACACCGACCGGGCGGCCGGGTGCAGCACGGACACCTACGAGGTCCAGGTCCGGCACGGCAGGGTCGTCGCCGTGTCGGCCACGCCGGGCAGCGGGGCGATCGCACCCGGGACCACCGTCCTGCTCGGCCGGGAGGGGGGCGCCGACCGGCTGCGGGCCCTCGTCAAGGGTGAACGGGTCGCGGTGCGCGAGCGGCTGGTGCGGTCCGCTTCCAGGATCCCGTACCGCTTCGCGGTCGGCGGCTATCCGGTGCTGCGCGACGGCGAGCCCCTGCCCGGCCTGGACGACAATGTCTCCGCCGTGCGCACGGCGGCGGGCTACGCGCACGGCGGGCGCAGGCTGCTGCTCCTGGCGCTGGACGGCGCGACCGCCTACCGCAGGGGCCTGACCATCGCGGAAGTGGCCTCTGAAATGCGGGAGTTGGGAGCCGTCGACGCTTTCAGTCTGGACGGCGGCGGCTCCACGACGATGGTGGCCCGCACGGCGGGGGCGAAGACGGTGAGCGTGCTCAACCACCCGACCGACAGCCCGGAGCGCGCCGTGGCGAACGGCATCGGCGTCTTCTGGAGACCCTGACCGGTACGGCCCTGAGGCGACGGCCCCGGCGGTCGGCTCAGGGCCGCAGGGTGCTCACCAGGTCGGCGGTCGCGGTGAGCCCGCTGCTGATGGTGGGCGCCATGCTGGTACTGGCCAGGAAGAAGCCGAGCACCATGCAGACCAGGGCGTGCGAGATCTTCAGCCCGCCCTGGCGCATGAAGAGCACCGCCACGAACAGGAGCAGCAGCACCACAGAAATGGAAACGGCCATCGCGAACCTCCTCCGCCACGCCCGTTCCAGGGCGTTCGGCCGCAAGTGTGGCCCAGCGGAGGGTCGGCCCGTGCGGTTGACACGTCCCCCGTTCGGGTGGTCTTACGACGCCTGGTGGGCGTCCAGGAAGGCCTCCAGGCCCGCCAGGTCGTCGGTGTTGAGGTAGTCGACGCCGGCCGCGAGCAGCTCGCCCCACAGCGCGTCGCGCGCCGGTCCGGCCGTGTCCGGGGTGGCCCAGAACCGCACCTGCTGCCCCGCGGCGTGCGCCTGCTGGACGATGGCACGCAGCTTCTGCCGCTCGGCCGCCGGGCAGTCGCCCTCGCCGAGCCAGGTGAAGTTGAGGGTCCAGTTGTCGCTGATCAGCGGGGCGAAGGAGGCGGGCGCCGGGGTACCGAGGTCGGTGAGCCGGCCGTCGTAGAAGGCCCGGCGCACGGTCTGCGCCGCCATCGGGGTGCGCGCGGCGCGGTCGCCGGAGACGACGTTGGTGACCGCACCGGGAACGACGCGGCCGTGGGCGTACGTGGTGAACAGGTGCGGGTAGCGCCGCAGGTGCCGGTCGAGTTCCAGGTACGTCGAGGACCCCTCGGTCTTGATGTCGATCAGCAGTTGCAGCGGTCGGCGCCAACCCCGGTACACGGCACCGTGGTTGGCCTTGACCAGCGCGGCGAGCGGGTCGAGGTAGAGCGATTCGAGGGTGCGGCTCGGGTCGAGGTCGTCCTCGGTGTGGCCGATGAGGAGCTGGTCGCCGACGAGGAAGATGTCGGCCTCGACGCTGCCGAAACGGTGGCCGAGGGCGTCGAAGAGGGGGTGGGTGTGCTCGTAGTCGTTGTGGGCGTGTGCACGCCACAGCGGCCGCCGACCGCGGTGCCGCCCGCCCGCCCAGGCCTGCGTGCCGGGCAGCACGACGGCACCCGAGAGGGCGGCACCGAGGGTGGTGAGGGCTCTGCGACGGGTGGTGAGGGCCATGATGCTCTGCCTCCCTTGTAGGGCCTTGTGGGACCCAAGGGAGTATGCGGGCAAACAGAGCCCGATTCAGTTGTCTGCGAAGGGAGTTGGCTGGACTGCCACCCCCGGTTCACTACGGCCGCCCCGAAGGGGCGCGGGGAACTGCGCGACCAGCCCCCACGCACCCGCACCCGAAAACCGTTGCATCACGGCGCTTGAAGATCGACGAGCCCGGCAAGCGCCTCCCGATGCGCCCCCGCCGTGCCGAAGGCGATCGAATCCGCCTTGGCCCGCTTCAGATACAGATGAATCGGATGTTCCCAGGTCATCCCAATACCCGCATGCAACTGCAGCGCCTCCTCAGCCGCGTGCACGGCAACCGGCCCGGCATAAGCCTGAGCAACGGCAACCAACACATCGGCATCCCCGCCGGAGGCGAGCGCGTCTGCGGCCCCCCGCGCCGCGGCCCGCAGGTTGACGACCTCCAGCCACAGCTGCGCCAACCGGTGCTTCAGCGCCTGGAACCCGCCCACCGGCCGGTTGAACTGCTTGCGCTCCTTCAGGTACCGCACGGTCTCGGTCAGCGCCCACTCGGCGACCCCGAACTGCTCGGAGGCCAGCAGCCCGGCCCCGGCCCGCAGCGCACGCAGTACAGCGGGTTCCGCGTCTCCGAGGCGACGCCCAGCGGTCCCGTCGAGCGTGACCGTGGCGAGCGGCCGGGTGAGGTCGAAGGCCACCTGCGGGGTGACGGTCACCGCCGCCGCGTCGACCGCGTACAGCCCGCCGTCGTCGCCCGGCACCAGCAGCACGTCCGCGGCGACCGCGTCCGCGATCCCGGTCAACTCCCCGTGCAGCAGCCCGTCTTCGACCCGTACGGTCTTGAACGCGGCGCCTGGCGCGACCTGCAGGCCGACCGCCAGCGTCCCGATCGTCCGCCCGGACGCCAGTCGCCCCAGCAGCTCCTCGTCACCGCAGGCCAGCAGCGCCTCGGTCGCCACCACCGCACTGGTCAGATACGGCACGGGCGCCACCGCGCGCCCCAACTCCTCCAGCACGACGGCGACTTCGCGGTGCGAGGCGCCCTGGCCGCCCAGTTCCTCCGGCACCAGCAGACCGGCCAGACCCATGCCGTCGGCCAGCGCCTTCCAGGCCGCCAGGTCGTGCGGGGCGTCCGACTCGGTGCGGGCGATGACACCGGGGGCGTCGCAGTGGTCGGTGAGCAGGTCCCGCACGGCGGAACGCAGCGCCTCTTCCTCCTCCGAGTACAGCAGGTCGGGCGCTTTTGTCATCGGGCCAGGTCCTTCCATGCGACGTCCTTGTCGGTGCGCGGCTCGGCCGGCAGGCCCAGGACGCGTTCGGCGACGATGTTCAGCAGGACCTCGCTGGTCCCGCCCTCGATGCTGTTGCCCTTGGCGCGAAGGTAGCGGTAACCGGCGTCCCGGCCGGTGAAGTCCACCAGTTCGGGCCGGCGCATGGTCCAGTCGTCGTACAACAGGCCTTCCTCTCCTCGGAGTTCGACCTCGAGGCCGCTGATCTCCTGGTTGAGGCGGGCGAAGGCGAGTTTCATGCCGGCGCCCTCGGGGCCGGGCTGTCCGGCGACGAGCTGCTGGCGCAGCCGCTCGGCGGTGAGCCGGGCGACCTCGGACTCGACCCACAGCTTCAGCAGCCGCTGGTGCAGGTCGTGGGTGCGCAGTTCCGGGCGTTCGCGCCAGGTCCTCGCGACCGGGCCGATCATGCCGCCCTCACGGGGCAGGCGCATGCCGCCGATGGCGACGCGCTCGTTGTTGAGCGTGGTCTGCGCGACCCGCCAGCCGTCGCCGGTCTCGCCGAGACGGTGGGCGTCGGGGATGCGGACGTCGGTGAGGAAGACCTCGTTGAACTCGGCCTCTCCGGTGACCTGCCGCAGCGGGCGTACGTCCACGCCCGGGTCGGTCATGTCGCAGACGAAGTAGGTGATGCCCGCGTGCTTGGGCACGCTCGGGTCGGTACGGGCGATCAGGATGGCCCAGCGGGCGTTGTGCGCGCCGGACGTCCACACCTTCTGCCCGTTGACGATCCAGTCGTCTCCCTCTCGCACGGCACGGGTGCCGAGCGCGGCCAGGTCGGATCCGGCACCCGGCTCGCTGAACAGCTGGCACCAGACCTCCTCGCCGATCCACAGCGGCCGCAGGAAGCGCTGCTTCTGCTCCTCCGTGCCGTACTTGAGGATGGTCGGGGCGGCCATGCCGAGGCCGATGCCGTTGCGGCGCGCGTCGTTGTCGGGGGCGCCCGCTGCCTCCAGTTCGGCGTCCACGACGGCCTGGAGGGAGCGCGGGGCGCCGAGGCCGCCGAGGCCCTCCGGGTAGTGCACCCAGGCCAGACCCGCGTCGAAACGGGCCTTGAGGAAGTCGAGCTTCTCGGTCGTGGCGGGCGGGTTGGCGGCCAGCAACTCGGCTGTGCGGCGCCTCAGTCCGGCTGCGTCGGTCATGCGGCGGCTCCGTTCGGTACGACGGCGACCCGGCCGGTGGTGACACCGTCACCGACCCGCTGCACGGCCGCCGCGGCCCCGGTCAGCGGCACCCGCTCGCTCACCAGGGGCTTGATGGCGCCCTTGGCGGCCAGTTCGGTGAGCTGCTCGTGGCAGTGCGGGATCAGCTTGGGGTTCTTGGTGGCGTACAGACCCCAGTGCAGGCCCAGGATGGAGTAGTTCTTCACCAGGGCGTGGTTGAGGGCCGGGCTCGGGATGGTGCCGCTGGCGAAGCCGACGACCACGATCCGGCCCTCGAAGGCGACGACCTTCGTGGACTGGGTGTAGGCCTCACCGCCGACCGGGTCGTAGATCACGTCGGCGCCGCGCCCGCCGGTGGCCTCCTTCACGGCGGCGACGACGTCCTCGGAGCGCCGGTCGACGACGACGTCACAGCCCTGCGCACGGGCCGCCGCCACCTTGTCGGCACCGCCGACGACACCGATCACCCGGGCACCGGCCGCCTTGCCGAGCTGTACGGCCGCGCTGCCCACCCCGCCCGCGGCGGCGTGCACGAGCAGCGTCTCGCCGGCCCGGAGCGCCGCCCTGCGGTGCAGGCCGAACCAGCCGGTCTGGTAGCCGATGTGCAGCGCGGCGGCCTCGGCGTCGTCCAGCGTGTCCGGGGCGGGCAGCAGGGCGGCGGCGTCCGCGACCGCGTACTCGGCGAAGCCGCCGTGGGGCAGCGCGGGGTTGGCGATCACCCGGCGCCCGTCCTCGGTCTCGCCGCAGATCTCCACGCCCGGGGTGAACGGCAGCGGCGGGCGCACCTGGTAGTGGCCCCGGCACATCAGGACGTCCGGGAAGTTGATGTTGGCGGCGCGCACCTTCAGCAGGACCTGGCCGTCGCCGGGCGTGGGCCGCTCCACCTCCTGGAGCCGCATCACCTCGCTCGGCTCACCGTTCTCGTGCACTTGCCATGCCTGCATGCGGTGCCTCCAGGGACTGCTTCGTCAGGGTCCATCGCATACTAAGCGGTCGCTTGCCGACTGGGGAACCGTGTCCGGGGTAACAGCGTCACGCCTTGGGCCGGGCCCGGACATGCATCCGCTCCCCCTGCGGCCCGAACAGGCTCAGGAACTCCACCGGCCCCTCCCCTGCCGATCCGAACCAGTGCGGCACGCGGGTGTCGAACTCCGCCGCCTCGCCCGGCCCGAGGACGACATCGTGCTCGCCGAGCACCAGCCGCAGCTTCCCCGCCAGCACGTACAGCCACTCGTAGCCCTCGTGGGTACGCGGCTCGGGTTCGAGTCGCCGTTTCGGCTCGACCACCTTGAAGGCCTGCAGGCCGCCGGGCTGCCGGGTCAGCGGATAGAAGGTACGGCCGTGCCGCTCCACCGGCTTCGCCCGCACCCGGGGGTCGCCGACCGGTGGGGCGCCCACCAGTTCGTCCAGGGGCACCTGGTGGGCCTGCGCGATCGGCAGCAGCAACTCCAGGCTGGGCTTGCGCAGCCCGGACTCCAGCCGGGAGAGGGTGCTGACCGAGATGCCGGTGGTCTCGGCGAGGGCGGCGAGGGTGACCTCACGCTCCTTGCGGAGCCGGCGCAGCCGGGGGCCCACGCCCGCGAGGACGTCGTCGGTAGTCATGGTCGTATTGCAGTTTCGGCAAAGACGTTTGTCAATGCGGCACCGGACCGGCGACCGTCGGGCGCGGAGGTGGTCACCCTGACCGACGCGTACGAAGCGGGCGTCGGCGGCGGAGGCGCGGCCGGGCTGTCCGCGGCGCCGGTCCTGGGCCGGGCCCGGCGGCGCACCCCGGTCGTCGGCGCGGCGAACCGCGGCTGCCGGGCCGGGGCGGTGATCAACGGCGAGCTGCTCTCCGCGGGCCTGGACGCGGCGGTGCGGGTGTAGCCGCGGCGCTCCCGGAGCACTATGGCTGCATGCTGCTGACCCGGCTCGCCGAAGTGTCCCGGGAGGTGGCCGCCACCGCGGCCAGGTCCCGCAAGACCGCCCTGCTCGCCGAGCTCTTCCGGGAGACGGCCCCCGACGACGTACCGGTCGTCATCCCCTATCTGGCCGGCCGGCTCCCGCAGGGCCGGCTCGGCGTCGGCTGGAAGGTGCTGAGCCGGCCCGTCGAGCCCGCCGCCGAACCTGCCCTCACGGTCCACGAGACCGACGCCCGGCTGACCGAGCTGGGCAAGGTCTCCGGACCTGGTTCGCAGGCCGAACGGGAACGGATCGTGGGCGCGTTGATGGGCGCGGCGACCGCGGACGAGCAGCGGTTCCTGCTCGGCCTGATCACCGGTGAGGTACGGCAGGGCGCCCTGGACGCGGTCGCCGTCGAGGGGCTCGCGCAGGCGACCGGCGCGGACGCGGCGGACGTGCGGCGGGCGGTGATGCTCGCCGGGTCGCTCCAGGCGGTGGCCGGAGCGCTGCTGGCCGACGGGCCGCCGGCCCTCGCCCGGTTCCGGCTCACCGTGGGCCGCCCGGTCCTGCCGATGCTGGCCCACACCGCCGCCTCCGTCACCGAGGCGGTGGGGAGACTGGGCGTCTGCGCGGTCGAGGAGAAGCTGGACGGCATCCGCGTCCAGGTCCACCGGGACGGCGAGACGGTGCGGGTCTTCACCCGCACCCTCGACGACATCACCGACCGGCTCCCCGAGGTGACGTCCGCCGTACGGGAACTGGCGGGCGAGCGGTTCGTCCTGGACGGCGAGGTGATCTCCTTCGACGCGGACGGCCGTCCCCGCTCGTTCCAGGAGACGGCGGGCCGGGTCGGCTCCCGCACGGACGTGGCACGGGCGGCGCGGGAGGTCCCGGTCTCCCCCGTCTTCTTCGACGCGCTCTCCGTCGGCGACCACGACCTGCTGGACCTCCCCTTCGCCGAGCGCCACGCGGCCCTGGCCCGTCTCGTCCCCGAGCCGATGCGGGTACGCCGGGCGCTGGTGACCGGACCGGCGGACGCGCCGGAGGCCGAGGACTTCCTCGCCGCCACCCTCGCCCGCGGCCACGAGGGCGTGGTCGTCAAGGCACTCGACGCCCCCTACAGCGCGGGCCGCCGGGGTGCCTCCTGGCTGAAGGTGAAGCCGGTGCACACCCTCGACCTGGTGGTGCTGGCCGCCGAGTGGGGGCACGGGCGCCGCACCGGCAGGCTCTCCAACCTGCACCTCGGCGCGCTCAACCCGGACGGTACCCTCGCCATGCTCGGCAAGACCTTCAAGGGCATGACCGACGCGATGCTGGAGTGGCAGACCGCCCGGCTGAAGGAGCTGGAGGTCTCGGACAACGGCCGGGTGGTGACCGTACGCCCCGAACTCGTGGTCGAGATCGCCTACGACGGGCTGCAGCGGTCCTCCCGGTACCCGGCCGGCGTCACCCTGCGGTTCGCCCGGGTCGTCCGCTATCGCGAGGACAAGCGTCCGGAGGAGGCCGATACCGTGGAGGCCCTGCTGGCCGCTCACCCGGAGGTACGGCATTGACGGAGCCGAGGCGAAGTGCGGGACTGCTGCTGTTCCGGCACACCGGCGACGGCATCGAGGTGCTGCTCGGCCATATGGGCGGTCCGTACTTCGCGAAGAAGGACGCGGGCGCCTGGAGCGTCCCCAAGGGCGAGTACGAGCCCGGCGAACCCGCCTGGGAGGCGGCCCGGCGCGAGTTCCGGGAGGAGCTGGGCCTGGCGCCGCCGGACGGCGAGGCGATCGCCCTGGGCGAGGTCCGGCAGGCCAACGGCAAGGTCGTCACGGCCTGGGCGGTCGAGGCCGACCTGGACCCGGCGACGATCGTGCCCGGCACGTTCACCATGGAGTGGCCGCCCCGCTCGGGCCGGGTCCAGGAGTTCCCGGAGCTGGACCGGGTGGCGTGGTTCGCCCCGGACCGGGCCCGCACGGTGATCATTCCCGCCCAGGCCGCGTTTCTCGACCGGCTGGCGGAGCACTCGGGCTGAAAGAGGCCCACGCGTTGCGGTCGCCAGGGCCGCGCGGGAAGGTCATAGCAAGCCCGCTCCCAGGGAGGTCAGCCATGCCCATCGCCACGGTCAACCCGGCGGACGGCGAGACACTCGAGACGTTCGAGGCCATGGACGAGGACGAGCTGGAACGCCGGCTCGAACTCGCCGAGGCGACGTTCCGCACGTACCGCACGAGTGGCTTCGCCGAGCGCGCCCGGCTGCTGCACCGGGCCGCGGACCTGCTGGACGCGGACCAGGACACCGTCGCGCGCACCATGACCACGGAGATGGGCAAGCCGCTGAAGCAGGCCCGCGCGGAGGCCGCGAAGTGCGCGAAGGCGATGCGCTGGTACGCGGACCACGCGGAGGAACTGCTGGCCGACGAGGAGCCGGCCGAGACGGACGTGAAGGAGTCGGGCGCGTCCCGGGTGCGGGTGCGCTACCGCCCGCTCGGCCCGGTGCTGGCCGTGATGCCGTGGAACTTCCCGCTCTGGCAGGTGGTGCGGTTCGCGGCGCCCGCGCTCATGGCGGGCAACGTGGGACTGCTCAAGCACGCCTCGAACGTCCCGCGGACCGCGCTCTATCTGGAGGACCTGTTCCACCGGGCGGGCTTCACCGAGGGCTGCTTCCAGACCCTGCTGATCGGTTCCGGCGCGGTCGACGACATTCTGCGCGACGACCGGGTGAAGGCGGCGACGCTCACCGGCAGCGAGCCCGCGGGCCGCGCGGTGGCCGCCACCGCCGGGGAGATGATCAAGAAGACGGTGCTGGAGCTGGGCGGCAGCGACCCCTACGTGGTGATGCCCTCGGCGGACATCGACCGGGCCGCGAGGATCGCGGTGACCGCGCGGGTGCAGAACAACGGGCAGTCCTGCATCGCCGCGAAGCGGTTCATCGTGCACACGGACGTCTACGACGCGTTCGCCGAGAGGTTCGTGGCGGGCATGCGGGAGCTCACGGTCGGTGACCCCATGGACGAGGGGACGGACGTCGGCCCGCTCTCCAGCGAGCAGGGGCGCAAGGACCTGGAGGAGCTGGTCGAGGACGCGAAGCGGTCGGGCGCCGAGGTGCTGTGCGGCGGGGAGCGGCCGGACGGGCCCGGCTGGTTCTACCCGCCGACCGTCCTCGCCGGGATCCACCGCGACATGCGCATCCACCGCGAGGAGGCCTTCGGACCGGTGGCCACGCTGTACCGGGCCGGGGACCTGGACGAGGCGGTCCTCATCGCCAACGACTCGCCCTTCGGACTGAGTTCGAACGTGTGGACGCGGGACGACGCGGAGGTGGACCGGTTCGTACGGGACCTGGAGGCCGGCGGCGTGTTCGTCAACGGCATGACCGCCTCCCACCCGGCGTTCCCCTTCGGCGGCGTGAAGCGGTCCGGGTACGGCCGTGAGCTGTCCGGGCACGGAATCCGGGAGTTCTGCAACATCACCACCGTTTGGCAGGGTGCGTGACGGTTACGCGGCTACGATCCCGGTTGTGAACCGCGAAGTGACCCTGCCTCTGATCGTCGACGACCGCGGTACCTTGCAGGTGACCGCGGCCGACGTGAGTAAGTTGTTGCGGACGATGGGGGCGCGGTGGCTGCGTCTTGTCGAGGCCGACGAAGGCGGGCTGGACGAGGACACGGTGGCCGCTCTGACCATCGAGCTCGCGAAGCTGGCTGACCGGATCGACGTGGCCTGTATCGCCCACAGCAGTGGGCAGGGGGGGTAGCTCGGCGGGTGCGGGTCGCAGTGGGGGCGGTGCAGCACCGCGCGCCGCTGCGGCGACTGCCCTGACCTGGTCTTCTTCAGCCTTTTCCGCGGCCGGGCCGGACGGCGCGTCCTGCTCCTCGGGGTACCTCCAGGGTGATCCGGCCCTGACACGGGGTCACCGGTTCGGAGTAGTCCGGCGCGAGATCGTCGCTCTCTCGGGTGATCGTGAGGGAACCACCTCCTGAGGTGAACCACCTTCTGGCCGGCGGGCCCAAACCCGCCGGAAGGCTGAAAGCAGGGACGGTTCATGGCGACTTTGTGCAAGCCCTCAGTGTCGGTCCCGGAGTACGTGATCACGATGGAGGAGACGCTGGAACTGGCGCGCTCCCACCACGAGAACCACCCGCAGCTGCCGTTGGCGCTGAGACTGATCGAGAACACGGGCGTTCGCACCCGGCACATCGTGCAGCCGATCGAGGAAACCCTCAAGCACCCCGGCTTCGAGGAGCGCAACAAGCTCTACGAGGCCGAGGCCAAGGCCCGCGTCCCCGCAGTCATCCAGCGCGCGCTCGACGACGCCGAGCTGCTCACCACCGACATCGACGTGATCATCTACGTCTCGTGCACGGGCTTCATGATGCCGTCGCTCACGGCGTGGCTGATCAACGAGATGGACTTCGACTCCACCACCCGTCAGCTCCCCATCGCCCAGCTGGGGTGCGCGGCCGGCGGAGCGGCCATCAACCGGGCGCACGACTTCTGCTCGGCGTACCCGGACGCCAACGCGCTCATCGTGGCCTGTGAGTTCTGCTCGCTGTGCTACCAGCCGACCGACCTCGGCGTCGGCTCGCTCCTGTCCAACGGCCTCTTCGGTGACGGCATCGCCGCCGCCGTGGTCCGCGGCAAGGGCGGCACGGGCGTCGAGCTGGAACGCAACGGCTCGTACCTGATCCCGAAGACCGAAGAGTGGATCATGTACGACGTCCGGGCCACCGGGTTCCACTTCCTGCTGGACAAGCGGGTGCCTGCGACCATGGAACCGCTCGCGCCGGCCCTCCAGGACCTGGCGGGACTGCACGGCTGGGACGCGGCCGACCTGGACTTCTACATAGTCCACGCGGGCGGCCCCCGCATCCTCGACGACCTGAGCAAGTTCCTCCAGGTCGACCCGCACGCGTTCCGGTTCAGCCGGTCCACGCTCACCGAGTACGGCAACATCGCGAGCGCCGTCGTCCTGGACGCGCTGCGCCGGATGTTCGACGAGGGCGGTGTCGAGCACCAGGCGCGCGGGCTGCTCGCCGGGTTCGGTCCCGGCATCACCGCGGAGATGTCGCTGGGTCGCTGGCGGCGTTCGGACGAAGGGGCGGCCTGACCGAGATGACGCTCACCGAACCGCTCGACCCGGCCGACGAGGCACCCGGCGAGGTGCCCGTCGAGGCCGCCTGCCCGGTCCGGCACTGGGAGGTGCCGGACCTGGCGGGGGTGGACTTCGACCCCACCCTCAGCGAGCTGATGCGCGAGGGGCCGGTCACCCGGATCCAGCTGCCGAACGGCGAGGGCTGGGCGTGGCTGGTCACCCGGTACGACGACGTACGGATGGTGGCCAACGACACGCGGTTCAGCCGGGAGGCGGTGATGGAGCAGCCGGTCACCCGGCTGGCGCCGCACTTCATCCCGGACCGGGGCGCGGTCGGCTTCCTGGACCCGCCCGACCACACCCGGCTGCGCCGTACGGTGGCCTCCGCGCTCACCACCAAGGGTGTGGAACGGGTCCGGGAGAAGGCACGCCGGATGCTGGACGAGATCGTCGACGAACTCGTCCGGGCCGGCCCGCCCGCCGATCTCACGGCGGCGGTGCTCAGCCCGTTCCCCATCGCGGTGATCTGCGAGGTGATGGGCGTGCCGGCCGCCGACCGGCACAGCATGCACCTCTGGACCCAGCTGATCCTGTCCTCCAGCCACGGCAAGGAGGTCAGCGAGCGGGCCAAGCGTGAGATGAGCGCCTACTTCAGCGATCTCGTCGCGCTCCGCGAGGACAGTACCGGCGAGGACGTGACCTCGCTGCTCGGCGCCGCCGTGGGCCGTGGCGAGGTCACGCTGGAGGAGGCGGTCGGTCTCGCCGTCCTGCTCCAGATCGGCGGCGAGGCGGTCACCAACAACAGCGGGCAGATGTTCTACCTGCTGCTGACCCGTCCCGACCTCCTCGGCCGGCTGCGCACCGAGCCGGAGATCCGCCCCCGGGCGATCGACGAACTCCTGCGCTACATCCCGCACCGGAGCGCGGTCGGGCTGTCCCGGATCGCCCTCCAGGACGTGGAGATCAAGGGCGTGCGGATCCGCGCGGGCGACGCGGTCTACGTCTCGTACCTGGCCGCCAACCGCGACCCGGACGTCTTCCCGGCCCCGGAGACGATCGACCTCACCCGCAGCCCCAACCCCCATGTCGCCTTCGGCTTCGGACCGCACTACTGCCCCGGCGGCCAGCTCGGCAGGCTGGAGGAGGAGTTGCTGGTCGACGCGCTGCTCGACCGGCTGCCGGGGCTGCGGCTGGCCGTGCCCCCGGAACAGGTCCCCTTCAGGAAGGGTGCGTTGATCCGGGGACCCGAGGCCCTTCCGGTGACGTGGTGAGCGGCCGATGACCACCACCGAGGGACTTCTGGTGCCACCGGGCCACGGGCGGGTGGTCCACACACCGGCCCAGCGCGTCACGTTCAAGGTGACGGGCACCCACTCGCGGATGGCCTCCACCTTCGAGGTGGACGTCCCGCCCGGCTTCGACGTGGGCGCCCATGTGCACACCCGCAGCGAGGAGTTGTTCTACGTCCTCGAGGGCGAGCTGGACGTGCTCGCCTTCGAGCCCCGTATCCGCACACCCGACAACTGGCAGCGCTGGGAGTCGAGTTCGGGGTCGAAGGTGGTGCGGGCGACCCCGGGCACGGTGATCGTCGTACCCCCGGGCTGCCCCCACGCCTTCGCCAACCCGACGGACGCCCCGGCCCGGATGTTCTTCCAGGCGTCCCCGCCCCCGGACCACGAACGCTACTTCGAGGAACTGCTGGAGATCCTGGGAAGCGGCGGCCCCCCCGACCACGAGGCGATCGAAGCCCTCCGCAAACGCTACGACATCGAACAACTCACCCCTCTGAAGCACCGGTGAGGAGATTTGCCTAGGGGCGCGGGGAACTGCGCGAGCAACCACGACGCACCGCGAGCCCGCGACGCTCCCGCACCCCTACGGCGCTACCGGATCGGCACCCCCGCCAGCGTACGGGCGATCACCAGCCGCTGGATCTCACTCGTCCCCTCGAAGATCGTGTAGATCGCCGCGTCCCGGTGCATCCGCTCCACCGGGTACTCCCGCGTGTAGCCGTTGCCGCCCAGGATCTGGATGGCCTGCCCGGTGACCTTCTTCGCCGTCTCGCTGGCGTACAGCTTCGACATCGACCCCTCGGCCGCCGTGAACGGCTTCCCGTTGACCGCCATCCAGGACGCCCGCCACACCAGCAGCCGGGCCGCGTCGATCCCCGTCCGCATGTCCGCGAGCTGGAAGGCGACGCCCTGGTTGTCGATGATCGGCCGCCCGAACTGCTCACGGGTCCTGGCGTAGTCGAGGGCGACCTCGTAGGCGGCACGGGCGGTGCCGACGGCCATCGCGCCGACGGCGGGCCGCGAGGCCTCGAACGTGGCCATCGCCGCGTTCTTGACGCGCTCGCCGCCCGACTTGGCCCGCTCCCGCGCCCGGGCCAGCCGCTCGTCCAGCTTCTCCTTGCCGCCGAGCAGGCAGGAACCGGGGACCCGGACGTTGTCCAGGATGACCTCGGCGGTGTGCGAGGCACGGATGCCGTGCTTCTTGAACTTCTGGCCCTGGGCCAGTCCGGGCGTCCCGGCCGGCACGATGAAGGAGGCGTGGCCCTTGGAACCGAGTTCCGGGTCGACGACGGCGACGACGACGTGGACGTTGGCGATGCCGCCGTTGGTCGCCCAGGTCTTCGTGCCGTTGATCACCCACTCGTCCTTGGCCTCGTCGTAGACGGCCTTGGTGCGCATGGAGGCCACGTCGGAACCGGCGTCGGGCTCGGAGGAGCAGAACGCGGCGACCTTGACGTCGTTCTGGTCGCCGTACATCTGGGGGATCCAGGTGCCGATCTGCTCCTCGGTGCCGTTGGCGAGGACGCCGACGGCGGCGAGACCCGTGCCCACGATGGACAGCGCGATGCCCGCGTCGCCCCAGAACAGCTCCTCCATGGCCATCGGGATACCGAGGCCGGTGGGGTCGAAGTACTGCTGCGCGTAGAAGTCCAGGGAGTAGATGCCCACCTTCGCGGCCTCCTGGATGACCGGCCAGGGAGTCTCCTCACGCTCGTCCCATTCGGCGGCCGCGGGGCGGATGACGTCGGCGGCGAAACCGTGCAGCCAGTCGCGGACCTCCTTCTGTTCGTCGTTGAGCTCCATGGTGAACTCGGCCATGACCCCTCCAGCGGCGGCGCATAATGTGTTACTAGCGGTAACCCAAGTCTGTTACCGGTCAGTAGGAAAAGTCAACTCCCAAGGTCACCTCGGTAGCCAGTTCGAGACGGGCTGACCGTCAGGTGTTAGTTTGCGCAGGCGTCACCGAAACAGCACGGGGTGGGGAGAGCTCATGGACACCACACAGCGGACCGAACAGCAGCGGTCCGCCGACCGCCGACGGCGTGAGCTGTTGGAGGCCGCCGACCGGGTGGTGCTGCGCGACGGTCCACAGGCTTCCATGAACGCGATCGCGGCGGAGGCCGGCATCACCAAACCGATCCTGTACCGGCACTTCGGCGACAAGAGCGGACTGTACGCGGCGCTGGCCAAGCGGCACACGGACGCGCTGCTCAACTCGCTGCGCGCGGCGCTGGACGCGCCCGCGGACCGCCGTGAGCGGGTCGAGGCGACACTGGACACGTACCTCGCGGCGATCGAGGCGCGGCCCCAGGTGTACCGGTTCCTGATGCACCCCGCGGACGGCAGCACCGGGGCGGACCAGGGGTTCGACGTCGGCAAGCACTCGGCGCCGCTGCTGCGGAGGATGGGCGAGGAGCTGGCGCAGGTCATCGAGGACCGGCTGGATCTGGGGCCCAACAGTCAGCAGCTGGCGCGGGTGTGGGGGCACGGGATCGTCGGGATGATGCACGCGGCCGGGGACTGGTGGCTGGGGGAACGGCCGTGTTCTCGTGACGAGTTGGTTAAGAGTTTGGCCGATCTTCTGTGGGGGCGACTTGCTGCGGCGGGAGACAAGGTGGGGAGTCCCGGGTTCTGAGGGGTCGGGTTTCGGCTGAGCGCCGGTGGGGGCTGGTCGCGCAGTTCCTCCCCCAGCCTTCGGCCGGGGGTACCCCCAGCGCCCCTTCGGGGCGCTTCACCTCACCGGCGCCACGAAGATTTGGCCACCTGTCGCATCAGCTTGCGTTTGCGCCAGCCTGTGACGTGGTCGGCGTAGACGCGGCCCTCCAGGTGGTCGGTCTCGTGCTGGAGGCATCTCGCGAAGAAGCCCGTGCCGTGGATCGTGACCGGGTCCCCCTGGGCCGTGAAGCCCTCCACCACGGCGTGGTCGTGGCGTTCCGTGCCCGCCTCCAGGCCCGGCAGGGACAGGCAGCCCTCCGGGCCGCGGAGCGTCACGCCGTCCACCGCCACCAGGCGCGGGTTCACCACGTGACCCAGGTGGCGGACGTCCTCGTCGTCGGGACAGTCGTACACGAACACCCGCAGCGGCTCCCCCACCTGGTTGGCCGCGAGGCCCACGCCCTCGGCCGCGTACATCGTCGCGAACAAGTCCTCCACCAGACGGGAGAGTTCCGGGCCGAAGTCGGTGACCTCCGCGCAACGGGCGTGCAGGACGGGGTCGCCGAGCAGGGTGAGGGGCCGGACCCGCCCGTGGGCGCCCGGAATGGAGCCGTGTCGCATGGTCGCAAGGGTACGGTTCGAATCAGCCCCCGCCCGCCGCGCAGGCGAGGGCCGGAATTCGGGTGTGCGAACGGATCTCGATAGGCTTACCTCACACCACGTTGCCGGATGGCTGAGGCGCGGCGCGTACGCAAGGAGGATCGAGAACTGATGGCAGGCAACTCGGACCCGCTCACGCCGCGGGCCAAGCTGGCCGTGACCGCGGGCAAGGCGGTCGCGGCGGCATCGCGGGCAGCGGGGCGCGGCAGCGGATCCGTGATCGGTGGCCGGGTCGCTCTCAAGCTCGACCCCGACCTTCTCGCCCGGCTCGCCCAGAACCTGGACGTCACGCTCGTCTCGGCGACGAACGGCAAGACGACGACCACCCGGCTCATCGCCGAGGCGCTGAAGGCCGCCGGGCCGGTCGTGTCCAACGCGCTCGGGGCCAACATGCCGGCCGGCATCACGTCGGCGCTGGCGGGCGGCTCGGAGTCCAAGTTCGGCGTCATCGAGGTCGACGAGAAGTACCTGGCCGGAGTGGCCCGGGACACCGACCCGAAGTGCATCGCCCTGCTCAACCTCTCCCGCGACCAGCTCGACCGCGCCGCCGAGACCCGGATGCTCGCCGAGAACTGGCGGGAGGGCCTGGCCGGGTCGAAGGCCGTCATCGTGGCGAACTGCGACGACCCGCTGGTGGTGTGGGCCGCGTCCTCCTCCCCCAACGTGGTCTGGGTCGCCGCCGGGCAGATGTGGAAGGACGACGCCTGGTCCTGCCCGTCCTGCGGTGGCGTGATGCAGCGTCCGGGCGACGACTGGTTCTGCGGTGAGTGCGGGTTCCGGCGGCCCACCCCGAGCTGGGTGCTGTCCGGGGACCACGTGCTCGACCCGCACGGGTCCGCCTGGCCCATCCACCTCCAGCTGCCGGGCCGTGCCAACAAGGCGAACGCCGCCTCCTCGGCCGCCGTCGCCGCCGTCTTCGGGGTGCCGCCGCAGGTCGCCCTGGAGCGGATGTACCAGGTGCAGGCCGTCGCGGGGCGCTACGACGTCGTGCAGTTCCAGGGACGGGACCTGCGGCTGCTCCTCGCCAAGAACCCGGCCGGCTGGCTGGAGACCTTCTCGCTGATCGACCCGCCGCCGACGCCGGTGATCCTCTCGGTGAACGCCCGCGGCGCGGACGGCACCGACACCTCCTGGCTGTGGGACGTCGACTACACGCGCCTCACCGGCCACCCGATCTTCGTGCTCGGTGACCGCAAGCTGGACCTCGCCGTGCGCCTGGAGGTCGCCAACCAGCACTTCCAGGTGTGCGACTCCCTCGACCAGGCCGTGCAGATGTCCCCGCCGGGCCGTATCGAGGTCATCGCGAACTACACCGCGTTCCAGGACCTGCGCCGCCGCGTCGGCAACTGACTGACCCCGAAGGAACGATCACCTCATGAGCGACAACCAACTGCGGCTGGTGTGGATCTACCCGGACCTGCTCAGCACCTACGGCGACCAGGGCAACGCGCTCGTCGTGGAGCGCCGGGCCCGGCAGCGCGGTCTCGACGTGGCCCGGCTGGACGTGCGCAGCGACCAGCCGATCCCGACCTCCGGCGACATCTACCTGATCGGCGGCGGCGAGGACCGTCCGCAGCGGCTCGCCGCCGAGCGGCTGCGCCGTGACGGCCACCTGTACCGGGCGGTGGAGAACGGCGCGATCGTGTTCTCCGTCTGTGCCGGCTACCAGATCCTCGGGCACGAGTTCATCAACGACCTGGGGCAGCGGGAGCCCGGCCTCGGCCTGCTGGACGTGACGACCGTCCGCGGCACCGGGGAGCGGTGCGTCGGTGACGTCCTCGGCGACATCGACCCGCGCCTGGGGCTGCCCCAGCTCACCGGGTTCGAGAACCACCAGGGCGTCACCCAGCTCGGCCCCACCGCCCGCCCCTTCGCCCGGGTGCAGCTGGGCCGCGGCAACGGCACCGGGGACGGCACGGAGGGCGCGTACAACGAGACCGTCTTCGGTACGTACATGCACGGGCCCGTCCTCGCCCGCAACCCGCTCATCGCCGACCTGCTGCTGAAGCTGGCACTCGACGTGAACGCGCTGCCGCCGATCGACGACCGCTGGTACGACGCGCTCCGCAACGAGCGCATCGCGTCCGCCCAGCAGCCCGCCTGAGCTGTACCGGAGAGTCCGGTTCCGGGCCCGCCTGACAGGGTGTCCGCTCACATGTGCGGGCACGTCCAGCAGGCGGACGCCCGGTGCGGTACGACCCCCCTGCGCGGGTAGGGTGACGGCGATGACAGCCGGACAGCGTGGTCCGGTCTTAGGCCCACGTGGAGAAGGTTGTTTCGGGCTATGCGCATTGGTGTCCTCACGTCCGGCGGCGACTGCCCCGGCCTGAACGCCGTCATCCGGTCCGTCGTCCACCGTGCCGTCGCCGACCACGGCGACGAGGTCATCGGTTTCCGGGACGGCTGGAAGGGCCTCCTGGAATGCGACTACCTCAAGCTCGACCTCGACGCCGTGGCCGGCATCCTGGCCCGCGGCGGCACCATCCTCGGGTCCTCCCGGGTCCAGCCCTCGCACCTGCGGGACGGCGTGGAGCGGGCCAAGGGCCATGTCGCCGAGCTCGGCCTCGACGCGATCATCCCGATCGGCGGTGAGGGCACGCTGAAGGCGGCCCGGCTGATGTCGGACGCGGGCCTGCCGGTCGTCGGCGTCCCGAAGACCATCGACAACGACATCGCCGTCACCGACGTCACCTTCGGCTTCGACACGGCCGTGGGGGTCGCGACCGAGGCCCTCGACCGGCTGAAGACCACCGCCGAGTCCCACCAGCGGGTGCTCGTCGTCGAGGTCATGGGGCGGCACACCGGCTGGATCGCCCTGCACTCGGGCATGGCCGCGGGCGCCCACGCCATCGTCGTACCCGAGCGGCCCTTCGACATCGAGGAGCTGGCCCGCCGGGTCGGCGAGCGGTTCGAGGCCGGGAAGCGGTTCGCCATCGTCGTCGCGGCGGAGGGGGCGAAGCCCAAGGCCGGCAGCATGGAGTTCGACGAGGGCGGCAAGGACATCTACGGCCACGAGCGGTTCGCGGGGATCGCCCGGCAGCTCTCGGTCGAGCTGGAGCACCGGCTCGGCAAGGAGGCGCGGCCGGTGATCCTCGGGCACGTGCAGCGGGGCGGGACGCCCACGGCGTACGACCGGGTGCTGGCGACGCGGTTCGGGTGGCACGCGGTGGAGGCCGTGCACCGGGGGGAGTTCGGCCGGATGACCGCGTTGCGGGGGACCGACATCGTGATGGTGCCGTTGGCCGAGGCGGTGGAGACGTTGAAGACGGTTCCCGCGCAGCGGTACGACGAGGCGGAGACCGTGCTGTAGGGGCTGCGCCGTAGGGGGTGCTGATTCGTTGCCGGGTGCGGGTTGTGCGTGGCCGGTCGCGCAGTTCCCCGCGCCCCTGACGGGGCGCTCGTGCCCCCGGTCGTAACAGTGGCCGGGGACGGTTCTAAGGTGGGGTCGGCAGTAAACGTACAACCCCCCCACGAATCAGGAGCCGCCGGATGGAGCACAGCGGGCACGGCATGACCATGGATCTGCCGCCGTTCACGCTGGGGCGGGGGCTGGTGTGGTCGGCTGATCCCTTCTTCCTCGTGGCCTGTGTCGCGGGGCTCGCCCTGTACGGCTGGGGTGTGGTGCGGCTGCGGCGGCGCGGGGACGCGTGGTCCGTGGGGCGTACGGTGTCCTTCGTGGTGGGTGTGCTGACCATCATGCTCGTGATGTGCACCCGGCTGAACGACTACGGGATGGTCATGTTCAGCGTGCACATGGTGCAGCACATGGTCATCAGCATGCTGTCGCCGATCTTCATCCTGCTGGGCGCCCCGGTGACGCTCGCGCTGCGTGCGCTGCCCGTCGCGGGGAAGGGCCGCAAGGGGCCCCGTGAGCTGTTGCTGGCGCTGCTGCACAGCCGGTACATGCGGGTGATCACCCATCCCGCGTTCACGATCCCGCTGTTCATCGCGAGCCTGTACGCGCTCTACTTCAGCCCGCTGTTCGACTTCCTCATGGGTTCAAAGGCCGGGCACGTCGCGATGATGGTGCACTTCCTCGCGGTCGGTGTCGTCTTCTTCTGGCCGATCATCGGTGTCGATCCGGGGCCGCACCGGCCGGGACACCTGATGCGGATGCTGGAGCTGTTCGCCGGGATGCCGTTCCACGCGTTCTTCGGCATCGCGCTGATGATGGCGTCCGAGCCGATGGTGGAGACGTTCAGGAACCCGCCCGCCTCGCTCGGCATCGACGCGCTCTCCGACCAGAACGCGGCCGGCGGCATCGCCTGGGCGTTCAGTGAGATCCCGTCCGTGCTGGTCCTGGTCGCGCTGCTGTTCCAGTGGTACGGCTCCGAGCAGCGCCAGGCCCGCCGTACGGACCGGGCCGCCGACCGGGACGGCGACAAGGAGCTTGAGGCGTACAACGCGTATCTGGCCTCACTGAACGCCCGCGAGGGCTGAACCGGGGCACCATGGAGGGGACGGACCACGAGGAGGCTGCCGCGATGCCCGGTTCTACGAACGGTTCGAACGGTTCCACCAAGGCGATGGGAGTCCTCACCGTGGGCGGCCTGGTGGTGGTGACGGCGTACACGGTGGCGCTCGGCAGCAACGGCTGGCTGTGGTTCGGGTGGGTGGTGCTGGGACTGCTCACCCTGGCGATGGTGATGACCCAGCAGAGCAACTGACCGGTCAGTCCGTCGCGAGGCGGGCGGCCTGGTGCACCCCGGGCTGGTACTTGGGCAGCCTGGCGGTGATCTTCATGCCCGCGCCGGCCGCGGTCTCGATGACGAGGCCGTGGTCGTCGCCGTAGACCTGGCGGAGCCGGTCGTCGACGTTGGACAGGCCGATGCCGCCGGACGGACTGAGTTCGCCGGCGAGGATCCGGCGCAGCAGTGCCGGGTCCATGCCGGCGCCGTCGTCCTCGATGACGACCAGTGCCTCGGCGCCCGCGTCCTGGGCGGTGATCTGGATGTGGCAGGTGCCGGTCTTGCCCTCCAGGCCGTGCTTGACGGCGTTCTCCACGAGCGGCTGGAGGCAGAGGAAGGGGAGGGTGACCGGCAGCACCTCGGGGGCGATCTGGAGGGTGACCGTGAGCCGGTCGCCGAACCGGGCCCGGACCAGCGCCAGGTAGTGGTCGATGGCGTGCAGCTCGTCGGCGAGGGTGGTGAAGTCGCCGTGCCTGCGGAACGAGTAGCGGGTGAAGTCGGCGAACTCCAGCAGCAGCTCACGGGCGCGTTCCGGGTCGGTGCGCACGAACGAGGCGATCACCGCGAGCGAGTTGAAGATGAAGTGCGGGGAGATCTGGGCGCGCAGGGCGCGGATCTCGGCCTCGATGAGCCGGGTCCTGGAGCGGTCCAGGTCGGCCAGTTCCAGCTGGACGCTGACCCAGCGGGCGACCTCGCCGGCCGCGCGGACCAGGACGGCGGACTCGCGCGGGGCGCAGGCGACCAGGGTGCCGTGCACCCGGTCGTCGACGGTGAGCGGGGTGATCACGGCCCAGCGGACCGGACAGTCCGGGGTGTCGCAGTGCAGCCGGAAGGCCTCGCCGCGGCCGGAGTCCAGCGGCCCCGCCAGGCGCTCCAGGATCTCGGCGCGGTGGTGGCCGCCGACGCCGTCCCAGACCAGCAGGTTCTCGTGGTCGGTGAGGCAGAGGGCGTCGGTGCCGAGCAGGGTGCGCAGCCGTCGTGCCGAGCGGCGGGCGGTCTCCTCGGTGAGGCCCGCCCGGAGCGGGGGCGCGGCGAGGGACGCGGTGTGCAGGGTCTCGAAGGTGGCGTGCTCGACGGGGGTGCCCAGGCCGCCGAGGCTCTCGGGGCGTGCGGTGCGGCGGCCGAGCCAGAAACCGGCGGCCAGCAGCGGCAGGACGGCCACGCACAGGCCCGCCAGGAAACCGGTCACGCCTTGACCTCCGCGCGCAGTTCTTCCGGAAGGTGGAAGCGGGCCAGGACGGCGGCCGTCCCGGGCGGTACCCGGCTCGCGGTCGCCAGCGACACCAGGATCATGGTGAGGAAGCCCAGCGGCACCGACCAGAGGGCCGGCCAGGCGAGCAGCGCGTGCAGGTTGCCGGTGCCCGGGAAGTCGGCCATCGTCGCGGCCACCGCGCAGAACGCCGAGCCGCCGCCGACCAGCATTCCGGCGGCGGCGCCGGGCGGGGTCAGCCGCCGCCACCAGATGCCGAGGACCAGCAGCGGGCAGAAGGACGACGCGGACACGGCGAAGGCGAGCCCGACCGCGTCGGCGACCGGCAGGCCGCCGACCAGGGCGCCGGCGGCCAGCGGTACGGCCATCGCCAGTACGGTCCCGAGCCTGAAGTGCCGGACGCCGCGGGACGGCAGGACGTCCTGGGTGAGCACGCCGGCGACCGCCATGGTCAGTCCGGAGGCGGTGGAGAGGAACGCGGCGAAGGCGCCGCCCGCCACCAGCGCGCCGAGCAGTTCGCCGCCGAGACCGCCGACGACCCGGTCCGGCAGCAGCAGGACGGCGGCGTCCGCGTCCCCGGTGAGGGTCAGTTCGGGGGTGTAGAGACGGCCGAGGGCGCCGTACACGGGGGGCAGCAGGTAGAAGAGGCCGATCAGGGCGAGGACGGCGACGGTGGTGCGGCGGGCGGCGACGCCGTGCGGGCTGGTGTAGAAGCGGACCACGACATGGGGCAGCCCCATGGTGCCGAGGAAGGTGGCGAGGATCAGGCCGTACGTGGCGTACAGGGGGCGTTCCTCGCGGCTCTCGGCGAGCGAGGTGGACATGCCGCCGTTGGTGCCCCGGTCGGTGGCGGGGACGCGGGTGCCCTTGGCGAAGGTGAGCTGGGTGCCGGCGGCGATCCGGTGGGTGCCCTCGGGGAGGGTGACCCTGCTGCCGTCGTGGGCGTGTCCGTCGACGGTGCCGGAGACGGTGACGGTCAGGGGGCGGTCGAGCCTGACGGCCAGGGTGTCCTGGACGTCGACGGTGCGCCGGTCGCGGAAGGCGGCCGGTTCGTCGAAGGCGTGGGTGGGGGCACCTGCGCCCTGCCAGGCGAGGACGAGGAAGAGGGCGGGGACCAGCAGGGCGGTGAGTTTCAGCCAGTACTGGAAGGCCTGGACGAAGGTGATGCTGCGCATGCCGCCGGCGGCGACCGTGGCCACCACCACGACGGCCACGATGAGTCCGCCGAGCACGTCGGGGGCGCCGGTGAGGACCGTCAACGTGAGTCCGGCGCCCTGGAGCTGGGGCAGCAGGTAGAGCCAGCCGACGCCGACGACGAAGGCCCCGGCGAGCCGTCGCACCGGCTGCGAGGCGAGCCGGGCCTCGGCGAAGTCGGGGAGGGTGTAGGCGCCGGAGCGGCGCAGCGGGGCCGCGACGAACAGCAGCAGGACGAGGTAGCCGGCGGTGTAGCCGACCGGGTACCAGAGCATGTCGGGGCCCTGGACGAGGACGAGTCCGGCGATGCCCAGGAAGGAGGCGGCGGAGAGGTATTCGCCGCTGATCGCGGCCGCGTTGAGGCGCGGTCCGACGGTGCGTGAGGCGACGTAGAAGTCGGAGGTGGTCCGGGAGATGCGCAGGCCGAAGGCGCCGACGAGGACGGTCGCGACGACGACCAGGGCGACGGCCGGTACGGCGTAGCTGGAGTTCATCTCACCTCGTGGCGGCGGGAGTTCATCGGTCCTCGACGAGACGGACGAAGTCCTGCTCGTTGCGTTCGGCGCGGCGCACGTACCAGCGGGCGAGCAGGATCAGCGGGGCGTAGAGGCAGAAGCCGAGCACCAGCCACTCCAGGCGGCGGGCCTCGGGGGCGGCCGCGAAGACCAGCGGGAGCGGTCCGACGAGTAGTACGAGTACCGCGAACACGACGAGCGCGACGCGGAGTTGGGAACGCATGAGGGAACGGACGTAGGTGTGGCCGAGGGTGGTCTGCTCGTCGATCTCGGTGCGGGGCCGGTAGTAGCCCGAGGTGCGGCGGCTGCGGCGGGGCGGTCCGGTGACGGTGACCCGGCGCTCCACGGGGTCGCTGGGCACGGTCAGACCCTCCTCATCAGCAGGTCCCGCAGCTCGCGCGTGTGGCGCCGGCTGACCTGGAGTTCCTCGCCGCCGACCAGGACGCTCACCGTGCCCGCGTCCAGGCGGAGTTCGCCGATGTGGCGGAGGGCGACGAGGTGGCGGCGGTGGATGCGGACGAAGCCACGGGAGCGCCAGCGGTCCTCCAGGGTGGACAGCGGGATGCGGACGAGGTGGCTGCCGCGGTCGGTGTGGAGCCGGGCGTAGTCGCCCTGGGCCTCGACGTGGGTGATGTCGTCGACGGCCACGAACCGTGTGACACCGCCGAGTTCGACCGGCATGTGGTCGGGGTCGGGTTCGTGCACGGGTATCCGGGGTGCCGCGCCGCGCAGTTCGGCGACCCGCCGTACCGCCTCCGCCAGGCGTTCCTTGCGGACGGGCTTCAGGACGTAGTCGACCGCCTTGAGGTCGAAGGCCCTTACCGCGAAGTCCTCGTGGGCGGTCACGAAGACCACCAGCGGCGGGCGGGCGAAGCCGGTGAGCAGGCGGGCCATCTCCAGTCCGTCCAGGCCGGGCATCTGGACGTCCAGGAAGACGACGTCGACGGCTTCGGGGCCCTGCGGTCCGGACTCCAGCGCGCGGGTGATGCGGCGCAGCGCCTCGGTGGCGTCCGCGGCGCCCTCGACGCTGCCGATGCGCGGATCGGCATGCAGCAGGTACAGGAGCTCCTCCAGCGAGGGGCGTTCGTCGTCGACGGCGAGAGCGCGCAGCATGAACGGAGTGTAGGCGGCGGAGCGGGGCGCTGGACATGTCGCGGACGTGGACGTCCGCGGCGGACGAACCGGTTGAAGTGGCGTTCCCGAAGTGCCGTTCGCCGCGGTTACAGTGCGCACATGAACAGCGGCACCGCCTCCTTCGACGATCTCGACCGGAAGATCACCACCGCGCTGATGGCGAACGCGCGGACCAGTTTCGCCGAGATCGGCGCGGCCGTCGGGCTCTCCGCGACGGCCGTGAAACGGCGGGTCGACCGGCTGCGCGAGACCGGTGTGATCACCGGGTTCACGGCCACCGTGAAGCCGTCCGCGCTCGGCTGGCGCACGGAGGCGTACGTCGAGGTGTACTGCGAGGGCGCGGCGCCGCCCCGGCGGCTCGCGGAGGTGGTGCGCAACCATCCGGAGATCACCGCGGCCATGACGGTGACCGGCGGCGCGGACGCGCTGCTGCACGTCCGGGCCCGGGACGTGGACCACTTCGAGGAGGTGCTGGAGCGGATCCGGGTCGAGCCGTTCATCCGCAAGACGATCAGCGTGATGGTGCTGTCGCACCTGCTGCCGGAGAGCCCGGAGGCCGGTGCGACGGTCGCGGCCCCGGAGTAAACGCACCGATGCTGCGTTTGTACGACCGGAGACGCAGCATTCCTGCGCGAACGCGCAGCATTCGTTTCTTGTCGCCCGTATCCGACGCTTTCTACCTTGGTGTCAACCCTCAGTCGACACCGCGGGAAAGCGGAGGAACCCCTCTGTGTCCGAAAGCCGTGTGCCGCGCCTCAGGCGCTTCCTTGTCTGTGAACCCAGACATTTCGCCGTGCAGTACGCGATCAATCCCTGGATGAACCCCGACACCAGGGTCGACGTCGATCTGGCCCAGGAGCAGTGGACGGCGCTGATCGACGCCTACCGTGCCCGCGGTCACAGCGTGGACCGGCTGGAACCGGTCCCCGGCCTGCCCGACATGGTCTTCGCCGCCAACTCGGCGGTGGTCGTCGGCGGGCGCGTGTTCGGCTCGCTGTTCCACGCCCCCGAGCGGCGCCCCGAGTCGGGCCACTACGACCTGTGGTTCAAGACCGCGGGCTACGACGTGCACCGCCCCGGCTCGGTGGTCGAGGGCGAGGGCGACCTGGTGTGGACGGGCCGGTACCTGCTGGCCGGCACCGGCTTCCGGACGTCCCGCGAGGCGCACCGGGAGGCGCAGGAGTTCTTCGGTCACCCGGTGATCAGCCTGACGCTGGTGGACCCGTACTTCTACCACCTGGACACCGCGCTGTTCGTCCTCGACGAGGAGAACGTCGTCTACTACCCGGAGGCCTTCTCGGCGGGCAGCCGCGAGGTGCTGCGCCGGCTCTACCCGGACGCGGTGCTCGCCACCCGCGACGACGCGCTGGCCTGGGGACTGAACTCGGTCTCCGACGGCCGCCACGTCTTCATCGCCCCGCAGGCCGAGGCGCTGGCCGGCCGGCTCGCCGACCAGGGCTACGAGCCGGTCCCCGTCGACCTGTCCGAATTCCACAAGGCCGGCGGCGGCATCAAGTGCTGCACCCAGGAAATCCGCTGAGGACCAGGAGATCCCACACATGACCGCACCCGCACGCACGCGTTCCTCCGCCGGCCTGATCGAGGCGGAGGAGCCGGTCCTCGCGCACAACTACCACCCGCTGCCCGTCGTCGTGGCCCGCGCCGAGGGCGCCTGGGTGGAGGACGTCGAGGGCCGCCGTTACCTCGACATGCTGGCCGGCTACTCGGCGCTCAACTTCGGCCACCGCCACCCCGCCCTGATCGAGGCCGCGCACCGCCAGCTCGACCGGCTGACCCTCACCTCCCGTGCCTTCCACAACGACCGGCTCGCCGAGTTCGCCGAACGCCTCGCCCAGTTGACCGGGCTGGACATGGTGCTGCCGATGAACACCGGCGCGGAGGCGGTGGAGAGCGGCATCAAGGTGGCCCGCAAGTGGGCCTACGACGTGAAGGGCGTCCCCGCCGACCGGGCCACGATCGTCGTCGCCGCGGACAACTTCCACGGCCGTACGACCACGATCGTCAGCTTCTCCACGGACGAGACCGCCCGCGCGGGCTTCGGCCCCTTCACACCGGGCTTCCGGGTCGTGCCGTACAACGACCTGGCGGCACTGGAGGCGGCGGTCGACGAGACGACCGCGGCGGTGCTCATCGAGCCCATCCAGGGCGAGGCCGGGGTACTGATCCCCGACGACGGCTATCTGACCGGTGTCCGGGAGCTGACCCGGCGGGCGGGCTGCCTGTTCATCGCCGACGAGATCCAGTCAGGGCTCGGCCGCACCGGGCGTACCCTCGCCGTCGACCACGAGGACGTGGTGCCGGACGTGCTGCTGCTGGGCAAGGCGCTGGGCGGCGGGATCGTGCCGGTGTCGGCGGTGGTGGCCCGGCGGGAGGTGATGAGCGTGCTGCACCCGGGCGAGCACGGCTCGACGTTCGGCGGCAACCCGCTGGCGGCTGCGGTCGGCACGGCGGTGGTGGAGCTGCTGGAGGGCGGTGGGTTCCAGCGCAGGGCGGCCGAGCTGGGCGTGGTCCTGCGGAACGGTCTTGCGGAGCTGGTCGGCAGCGGAGTGGTCGGCTTCCGGGCGCGCGGACTGTGGGCGGGCGTCGACGTGGACCCCGCGATCGGCACCGGGCGGGAGATCAGCGAGCGCCTGATGCACGAGGGCGTGCTGGTCAAGGACACCCACGGCTCCACGATCCGGCTGGCCCCACCGCTGACCGTCACGGCGGACGAACTGCGGTCCGCGCTGGCGTCGTTGCAGAAGGTCCTGGCACTCTGAGCGGACGGCGGCCGCGCCGGTGAGGCGCGGCCGCCGCTGCTGCTCAGCCCTTGCCGAGGAGCTTGTTCATCTCCTTGATCTCGGCGTTCTGCCCGGTGACGATGGAGCCGGCCATGCTCGTGGCCGGGGCGTACGCGCCCTTGGCCTGCTCGGTGCCGGCCATCTCGACGGCGCCCTGGTGGTGCTGGACCATCATGGTCAGGAACATCTTGTCGAAGTCCGTCCCCTTGGCCTGCTTCAGCATGGTCATGTCCTTGTCGGACATCATCCCGGCCATGCCGCCGTGACCGCTGTGGTCCATGCCCGCCATGGGCACGTCCTCACCCCAGGCCTTCAGCCAGCCCGTCATGGTGTCGATCTCCGGGTCCTGGGCCTTCTCGATCCGGCCGGCGAGGTCCTTCACCTGGGCGGAGGAGGCGCGGCCTGCGGCGAGGGAGGCCATCTCCACGGCCTGCCGGTGGTGCGGGATCATGGCCTGGGCGAAGGACACGTCCTGCGCGTTGTGCGCGCCTGCGGTGGCGGAGGCGGTGCCGCCGGCCGCCGCCGAGTGGGACGCGTGCGTGGTGCCGGCGCTGTCGTCACCGCTGCCGCACGCGGTGAGGGCGAGGGCGGCGGTCGCGGTGAGCGCGACGAGGACGGCACGGGTACGTGTGGTGGTCATGCTGGATCTCCTGCGATGGCGGTGAATGGGCACGCGGGAGCACGACCGCTGCGCTGTGCGCGGCCGGCTCGGGTGCCTCTAGATCCGCAGGAGTTGGAGTTCCGCCAGGTCGGGCGGGGCGCGGGCGCCGTCCGGTGCCGTGGCCCGGTGGGAGAGGGCGGTGCGGGCGGGCACGGGCACGTGCACCGGGTCGGGTGCCGGCGCGGGCAGCGCCGGTCCGCCGCTCAGCGCACCGGAGGCGCAGGTCGCGTCGGCGTGATGTGCGTGGCCGCCGCCGCAGTGACCGTCGTCGCCGGCGCAGCCGTCGGACGCCATGACCATGACCGCCGTGGCGGGGACGGCACGACCGTGTCCGTCGTGGCCCCCCATCAGGCCACCGGGTGCCAGCGCGTGCATGCCCAGCAGCCCGGCCAGCACACCCAGTACGAGCAGCGCTCGCCACCGCCGGTGGGGCGGTCGCTCGGCGGGCAGCTCGGTGGGGCGCATCGGGGTCATCCTATGCGTGCCCTGTGCTCGACTTCGCACAGGCACCGCCGGGAACGTCAATCCCAGCGCTGTGCGTTGCTGTCGTCGAGGTTGCCGGGGGGATGCGGGATGACGCAGAACAGGAGGCCCGCCGGGTCGCGCATGACCCACCAGGAGTGGACGCGCCGTACACGTGCCGCCCCGAGTCGTTCCAGTCGCGTCACCTCGGCCTCCACGTCGTCGGTGTGGATGTCCAGGTGGACGCGGGGGCCGCTCTCCGCCGAGTCGAGGCGCTGGAAGTACAGCCACATGCGGGGGCTGCGCAGCGACGCGCTCAGGTACTCCGGCGAGTCGGGGACCACCGCGGCGGGTGCGCCGGCGGCGGCTCCCCAGAAGGCCGCGACGCGGTCGTGGTCGGCCGCGGGCACATCGACGACCACCTTGCAGATCCTGCTGTAGTGGGCCACGTCAGCCGGCCTGCCGGGTCAGGTGCTCCGCCTGTAGCCGCAGGGTCGCTGCCAGGAGGTCCCCGGTCGTCAGGCGCTCCAGGAGCATCAGGGTCGCCCGTCGCAGGGTCTCCTCGGCCTCGGCCCGCGCCGCGTCGGACAGGTGGGCGTGGAAGGCCGGCACCACCTGGTGGCCGACGGCACGGCCCCTGGCGACCTGCGCGAGGAACGGCAGGACCGCCGACTGCAACGACACCGCGGGGCAGACCAGGGACAGGCTCAGGGAGTCCGCCTCGGAGACTCCCGAGTGCAGCCAGAGCACCGGGATGTACAGCAGGTCTCCCGGCCGCACCTGGAAGGTCAGTACCTCCGCGTCCGGCAGGGCGTGGCTTCCGACGCCGGGCACGTCCATCATGCGCCGGGCCCTGGTCTCGGCGCGGATGTGGTGCGGTGCCGCGAGCGACCACCGCTTCGTACCGGTCTGCTGGAGCACGAAGTTGTCGCTGTGGTCGAAGTGGGCGCCGATCCCGTCCGCGCCGTGGGTGCGCACGGTGTCGAACCAGGCCCGGGGCGCGCCGAAGACACGGGCGAACTCCTCGGCGCGCTCGGCCAGACCGGGGTCGAAGGCGGAGACCCGCTCGATGAACGTGACCTCGTCCGGGCGTTCGGTCACCGCGCCGGGGTCCTGTGCCAGCGCCCGGGTGCGGGCGGCGGCGAACTGGTCCGGGGACCAGGAACGGCCGAGGAAGGCTTCGGCCCCGCCCCGGACGAACAGCGGCCGCTGCCTCCAGAAGACCGCGAAGAACTCGTCGAAGTCGAAGGCGCTGCGCTCGCATTCCCTGATCTCGGTCATCCACCGGCTCCTTCTTCGTGTCGGGTTCTTCGCGTCGGTTCTTCGCGTCGCTTCGGGTCGGTGCTTCGGGTCGGTGCCGGTCAGTACCGGGGTTTCAACAGTGCGCAGACGTAGTTCTGCTGATCGGCCGTCAGGCGCGGGTGGCAGGGCAGTGAGAGGGCGTGGTCCGCGTACCTCTCCGCCGCCGGCCACCGGCCCGGCGCCCCCGCGTGCGCGGCCATCGCGGGCTGGTGCGGGACCAGTTGCCCGTAGAAGACCCGGGCGTCGACGCCGTTCTTCCGCAGGTACGCCAGGGTCTCGTCCCGGTGCTCCGGTCCGCCCGGCACGGTGACGGTGTACTGGTGGAACGCGTGCGTCCGGCCGACCGGGACCTCGGGAGTCCGGATGTCGGTGTCCCGGAGGAGTTCGTCGTAGCGGGCGGCGACCGCGATGCGCCGGGCGATGTCCTGCCGGAGGGTACGCATCTTCACCGACAGGACGGCGGCCTGGACGCAGTCGAGGCGGGAGTTGATGCCGCCCTCCTCCACGGCGACGTAGCCGTCGGGCTCGAAGCCGTGCTCCCGGAGCCTGCCGATCCGGGCGTGCAGCGCCGGGTCGCCGGTGACGACGGCGCCGCCGTCCCCGTAGCAGCCGAGGTTCTTGGTCGGGAAGAACGAGAACACCGCCGCGTCGCCGAAGGAGCCCGCGGGCCTGCCCCAGTACGCCGCGCCGACGGCCTGGGCGGCGTCCTCGACGACCGCCGCTCCCGCGCGGCGGGCGTCCTCCAGCAGCGGATCCAGGTCCGCGGTCAGCCCGAACAGGTGGACCGGCACGATCGCCCTCGTCCGCTCCGTGTACGCGTCCGCCACGGCGGACGCGTCGAGGGTGAACGTGCCGGGGTCGATGTCGGCGAAGACCGGTGTCGCCCCGGTGCGCACGATCGCGGAGACGGTCGCGACGAAGGTGACCGGCGAGGTGATCACCTCGTCGCCGCGGCCGATGCCCAGCGCGGTGAGTGCCATGAACAGGGCGTCCGTGCAGGTGCCGACGCCGAGGGCGTACGGCGTACCGCAGAAGGCCGCGAAGTCGCGCTCGAACTCCTGGACCGCCGGGCCGAGGACGAGCCGGCCGTCCGCGATCACCCGCGACATCGCCGCGTCCAGCTCGTGCTTGAGTTCCGTGTACTGCTGCTGCACGTCGTTGCCCAGGACGATCTGCCGGGACGGGTCGATCATGTGGTCGTCTCCCTCTGTGGCACGTCAGACCAGCGATCCCGACGATCCGCCGTCCAGCTTGCAGAGCATGCCGTTGGCCGTCGGGCCCAGTTCGGCGAGGTAGCGGACGCTGCGGAGGCAGGCCGCGTAGTCGATGAATTGGTCGATCACCAGGTTCGGGTTCGATCTGCGCAGGAACAGCCGTACGACGTCGGAGGCGGGGAGCCCCTTGCGGGCCGCGATCGTCTCGGCCTCCGCGAGTTTGGCGGGGTCCGCCAGCGGGCCGAGCAGCAGCGTCGCCACGGCGGCGCCCGCGGACCGGCACCCGGCGGCGAGTCCCGCCGTGAGCACGCGCAGCGCCGCCTTGCTGGCGGCGTAGACCGCCGAGTGGTCGTCGGCGCCGTAGATGGCCTCGGAGTTGACGACGACGTAGGCGCAGAACCGGTCCGCGGGTTTGCGTGCCAGCAGGTCCAGGGTGAGGAGGTAGGGGGCGAAGGCGTTGACGCGGAACACCTCCTCCAGGTCGCGCGGCACGGGCCCGGACGGCCGGGCGGGCGGATAGGCCACCGCGCAGTGCACGACCAGGTCCAGCGCGGGGTCGAGCCGTTCGGACAGGGCGGTGGCGGTCTGCGGACGGGAGAGGTCCGCCTGGAGGTAGGTGACGTCGGGTCCGGCCGGGACGCGCTCCTCGGGACAGCGGCCGACGCCGGTCACGTCCCAGCCCTCGGCCGCCAGGCTCGCGGCGAGGAACCGGCCGAGTCCCTTGCAGGCGCCGGTGACCAGCGCGCGCCGGTCGGTCATCGGCGTTCCTTCCGGCTGATCAGCAGGCCGTTCTCGGTGCCCGCGAACGCCGAGAGGAGCCGTGGACTGCGGCCGACGGCACGGGTGTACGCGGTCAGGGCGGCCACCTCGCGGGCGTCCGTGGGCTGGTCCGGGGACTCGGCGCCGTAGTCGCCGAGGGCGAGGACGTCGTCGGCGACGAGCAGGCCGCCGGGTTCGAGGAGCGGGAAGCCGTGGGCGAGGTAGCGCGGGTAGGACTTCTTGTCGGCGTCGATGAAGAGCATCCCGACGCTTTCCGGTGCCACCGTGGCGAGATGGTCCACGGCGTCGCTCACCACGATGGTCACCCGGTCCGCGACCCCGGCCAGGGCGAAGTTCTCCGCCGCGACGCGCGCCGCCTCGGGGTCCACCTCCAGGGTGGTGACGGTGCCACCGGGCGGGAGCCCCCGCGCGATGTGCACGGTGGAGTACCCGAACAAGGTGCCGATCTCGATGACATGGCGCGGCCGGTGCAGCTCGGTCAGCAGCCGGAGCAGCCGGCCCGTGTTGTCGTCGACCTGGATCGTGGGCAGCCCGGCGGCCGCCAGCGAGCGGTGCAGGATGGCGTCGAGGACCGGGTCCCGCGGGCCGAGCAGCGCCCGGGTGAATCCGTTCGACAGCGTGGTCATGTGGCGGGTTCTCCCCTCATCCGGTCAGGGCCGACGAGCCGTACAGCCGGAACACGGCCGAACCGTCGGGGACTTCGGCCGGCGCGTCCGGGTCGAAGCAGGGGGCGAGGAGCCCGCGCGGTTCCGGCCGCCCGGTGATGTCCGCGAGGCTCAGCTCCCGGAACGCGGCGAACCTCCCGGCGCTGTCGGCCGCTCCCCACAGGTAGCTGAAGTTGGCGCCGGGGTTGGCCACGTACATGGGCCAGGTGAAGTACGCGGCGACATCGCCGAGTTGGTAGTGGCGGCCGATGCCGTACCGGCCGTCCAGGCGGTCGAAGGCGTCCCGCAGTCCGCCGGTGCCGCTGCGGTGCACCTCCAGGTCCAGGGCGGCGGTGACGGCCTGTTCCAGCAGGCCGGCCCGCTGTTCGAACATCTTGATGCGGACGCACCGCGCCCACTGCTCCTCGCCCGCGGGGCCGAGGGTCAGCCGACGGGCGAACTCCGGGTGGCAGGCCCACTTCTCGAACCACATGCTCAGGCACTCCAGCCGCTCCGGCGGCAGGGACTCGAGTCCGGAGCGGAACGGCACGCCGGTGCGCAGGAGGAGGTGGTTCAGGGCGTGACCGAACTCGTGGAACATGCCGTGCACGTTCTGGAACGTGATGTGTCCGGTGCCCTCGGTGTCCGGACGGAACCGGCACGAGACGTACGCGACGGGCCGCTGGACCAGTCCGCTCCAGTCGGTGCGGTTGCGCAGGCCGAGGGTGTGGTTGGGGCCGGGCGTCCCGCGGTCCGTGTCCCACAGGTCGAACAGGATGTCCCCGATCTCGTCGTCCGCGTCCCGCACGGCGACCTTGATCACCTGCGGGTGCCCGCTCGGCTGCCGGGTCAGCGTGAGGCCGAACACGGCGCGGGTCACGGCGAACAGGAAGTCCAGGCACTCCCCCACCCGGAACGCCGGCGCCCGTCCGGCGCCGAACACGGTGCGCATCGCGAACCCGAGGTGGTCCATCGGCCGGCCGGTGGCGCCGGTGACGGCGGCGATCTCGGACTCCACCTCCGCGTGTGCGGCCAGGGCCGTCTCGAGGCAGCTCGTCACGAAGGCGGCGATGTCGGCCTCGGTGGCCCGGCAGCGGGCCAGCGTCCCCGCCGCGACGTTCGGATGACCGGCCCGCGCGCTCCGCCGGCGCCGTACCGTCACCATCGCGTCGAGCGCGGCGAGCAGGGCGGGCTGCCGGGCGTCCCGTGCCGCCGCCCACACGCGTGCCAGCTTGTCCCGGGTGGCCGTGCTCTCCATGGAGCCCAGCACGGTGTAGTAGACCGCCGCCGGATCGGCCTCCGCGTCCCGGGCGCCCACCCGCCGCAGGATCTCCCGCCGGGCGTCCCGCACCCCGGCCAGCACCGCCTTCGCCTCGTCGAGGAGGTCGTCGAGGCGGGCGTCCTCGGCCGGGTCGCGGCGCTCCCCCGCGGTCAGTTCCGCCAGGTACTCCTCGCGGACGGCGTCCAGCCGGGCGTCGGCGCAGCGCAGTTGCCGCAGCCGGCGCACGATCCGGGCGGTGCGGTCGTCGTCCTGGTAGAACGCCCGGCGCCAGGGCAGCAACCGGGTGAAGTTCTCGTCGTCGTCGACGGCCTCCAGGTAGAGGAACACGTAGGCCACGTTGTTGTAGATGGCCATGAGTTCCACGAGCGTCCGGTCGGTCAGGCGGTCGGCGGCGAGGATGACGTCCAGACGGGACATCATTCCTTCCAGCGACTCCTCGATCGGGCTCGCGCCGGCCTCGGGACCGGCGCCGGGTGCTACTGCCGGCACGGGGCGACCTCCGTGTTCGCGGGCTGGAATCGGAATTCGTAGAAGTCCCCGGCGTAGGAGGCGCAGTAGAGGGCGCCGTCCGGCGAGGCGAGCGGGGTGGTGTCCATCCGGGGCTCGTGGTCGGGCAGGCCCAGGACCTGGCTGCTCTCCCAGCGGAACCGTCCGTCGCGGCGGCGCAGCGCGATCACGTTGCCGCGTTCGGCCGTCGCGACGAAGTCCCCGTTGGGCAGCACGCTGAAGGACGTGTACGAGTGCGGGGCTCCCTGGGCCGTCCGCCACACGGGCGTGTGGGTGCGGACGTCGACGCCGGTCACGGTGGCGTCCTGGGCGCCCACCGCCAGAACCCCCGCCGAGAGCGCCGGACTTGCTGTGATCTTGGCTCCCAGGAACTCCGTGTGCAGCAGCCGTCCGGTGCGGGCGTCCAGGAACAGGCAGGTGCCGCCGACGGTGCAGACCGCGACCTCCCCGGTGGCCCGGACGAAGACCGGGGAGGCCTTGATGTCGGCGTCGGCCGCGAACCGCCACAGCTCGCCGCCGTCGCCGGACAGGGCGATCACGTGGTGGCCGCAGCAGACGACGGCGGTGCCCTCGTCCGTGCCGGCCGGACTGGCGTAGGGGTCCCGGTACGAGGCCGTGCCGCCGTCCGCCGCGTGCCAGGGTGCGGGCAGCTCCCGGTCGAAGACGGGCTCGCCGGTGGACAGGCGGAAGGCCAGACAGCGCGCGTGGAAGGCCGCCACCACGAGCAGGTCGGCGGCCGGGAGCAGGACCGGGGTCGCGTACACCGGAAGCCGCGTGCGAGCGGCCCACACCAGCTTCCCGCGCAGGTCGAGGCAGGTGATCAGCCCGCTGGTCGCCGCGACGACCACCCGGCGCCGCCCGGGGTCGACCACGAGCGAGGCGTACACCCCGCTGTCGAGGCGGCGCTCCCAGTACACCTTGTGCAGGCCGCGGCCGTAGAACCGCACCCGGCCGTCGTCGGCGGCGAGCAGCACCCCGATGCCCGGCACCACCGCGGGAGAGGCGCTGACCGGGACCGGCAGGGTGCGGCCCAGCCGTTCGTTGTGGTGGGTGAGGCGGCGGTGGCCGAACACCACGGGTTCCCTGTCCCAGTGGAAGGTGCCGTGGCCGCCGCCGGGCAGGACGGACCTCACCGGGTCATGCCGGAACGCCGACACCTGTGTCACGGTCCACCTCGCTTCCGGTCCAGTGGTCCTTGCGCAGCGACCTGTGGAAGGCGGTGGCGAGCACCGCCGAGGGCAGCACGCCCGAGGCGATCACCAGGAACGGGGAGTGCAGGACGAACACGCCGACGGCGGCCAGCGGCACGGCGAGGGCGTACGTGGTGACGGCCGAGGCGGTGGCGAGCAGGGCGCCTCGCTGGTGCACGGAGAGGATCTCTCCGAAGTGGTTCTCCAGGAGGTAGGCGGGGACGGTGAGCAGGAAGGCGAACAGGAGGGAACGGGTGAGCCGTTCGTCCTGGCCGGCGCCCGCGAAGAGCCGCACCAGCCAGGGGGCGGCCAGCGCCACGGTCACGGCCCCGGCCGCGGTGGGCACCGCCGCGTAGCGCAGCAGGGTGCGGGCGGTGGCGGGCAGGGTGCGGGCCGTTGCCGGCAGGTCGCTCTCGTTCTTGCCGAGCCGGTAGCCGTAGTACACGAAGGTGCCGGACACACAGGCCTGCGGGATGCGGCAGAACAGGCTCCAGACCTTGGTGGCCACCGTGACCGCCGCGAGGACCTGCACGCCCAGCGTGCCCAGCAGCAGGGTGACGGTGATCGTGCCCGCGTAGTCGTTGAAGTGCCGGGCGCCCACGCCCGGCGCGTTGCGTGCCATCGAGCGTGTCTCGGCGACGACCGAGGCGCGGTCGGGGCGGGTGAACCGCTCGCCGCGTGCCCGCATCCGGCGCAGGAAGAAACGCAGCGCGAAGCAGGCGATCAGGAGCTGGGAGCCGGTGGTCGCCGCCGCGACCGCGACCACCGGGGACGCGAACCGGCCGGACAGCGGCGTGTAGAGGAAGGCCCAGTCGAGGGCGGCGTTCGTGGCGAAGCCGACCACCAGGAGCAGCAGGGACCTGTTCTTCAGCCCGCAGATCCTGAGGGCCTCGTTCAGGGCCGCGTAGAGGATCGTGAAACCGAGGCTGCAACCGCGCACGATCACGAAGTCCCCGGCGAGACCGGCCAGTCGGGGGTCCTGTCCGGCCAGGCGCAGCGCGGGCTGCACGGCGGACGAGAGCAGCACGGCCGACGCCTGGGCCACCAGCAGGAGGACGAGCAGGGCCGCCGCCAGCACCGGCAGCCGCCGCGCGAGGTCGCCGCGGCCCTCGGCGATCGCCAGGCGGCTGCTGAAGGTGTCCACGACGCCGATGGCGAGCAGTGCGGTGAGGCCCGCGTTGACGACGTCACCGAGGCCGACCGCCGCCACCTGGTCGAGGCCCTTGGGCGAGATCAGCAGGATGTCGATGGCTCCGAAGCCGACCGAGACCAGTCCGGTGAGGAAGATCGTGGTCGCGAAGCCGCTGTAGTTCCTGACGGTCAGTTCGGTGTGCTTCATGTCGCCTCGCTCGCCGGGGTGCGGAGCCGGTTGAGCAGCGACCGGAAGCGGTCGGCGGCCGGGTCGCCGACGCGCCGCGCGACGGCCAGGCCCTGCCGCAGCACGCTCTCGTCGCCGGGCACGAGGTCGGCCAGGCGCCCGTAGTGCTCCAGGGCGCGTACGTCGTCGCCGAGGCGCTCCCTGGCCCGGGCCGCCCGCAGGAGGTGGTGCCCGTAGTACGGCGGCCCGGTCGCGACGGCCCTCTCGTAGAGCGCGGCCGCGTCCGCGAGCCAGCCGAAGTGGGCGTATGCGTCGGCGAGTTCGCCGTAGCTCGGGGACCAGGCCGGGTCCAGCGCGATGAGGTCGAGGCCCGCCTCCTCGGCCCGGTCCGGGTCCCGGGTCACGTACATGTGCTCCTTCAGCGTGGACTCGTGGTACGTCTTGAGGAAGTGGGCCTCGTAGGCACGCGGCCGGCCGGCCAGCGAGTGCGCGGCGGCCTCACGGGTGAACTCCATGTAGCGGCGCGTCAGCCGGGCCCTGCCGCGGGCCGCGGGCACCATGGCGAGGGCGCGGTACCAGGCCGACAGTGAACCGGCGCCCAGGTCCCGCGGGTGCTGGGCGAGTTCACGGCCGGCCGCCACGTACCAGAGGAAGTCCGCGGTCGGCAGGTCGCGGCGTTTCATGTACCAGACGACGGCCTGCGCGCAGGCGTCGAGGGTGCGGTCGGCGGGCAGTGTGCCGGACTCGACGGCCCGGCGCATCGCGTGGAAGGCCCGGGAGACGGCGGGGCCGTCGTCCCGCCGGTTGGCCACCACGAAGCGCAGCATCCCCACTTCGAAGGAGTCGCGCGGGGTGGTGGCCCGTGGCTCGGTCCGGTCCAGGATCCGGGCGGCGGGGCCGAAGCGCGAGACGCTGATCAGGGCGGCCGCCACGTTGACCGCCGCCACCACCGACAGGTCGGCCGCGCCGTCGGCGAGTTCACCGAGCCGGGCGGTCGCCTCCGAGGGGCGGTGGTCCAGTTCGGCCAGCGAGTCGTAGGCGATCCCTTCGAGCAGGGCCACCTCTCGGAGCACGTCGGGCTCGAAGACCTGCGCGAACCGGTACGCGTGGCGGGACAGGTCGGCGGTCTGGTACTGCTCCACACACGCCCGTGAGAACAGGTCGCTCTTCTGGAGCGGCGAGAACGTGAGACCGAGCATCGTCTCCTGGAAGGCGTTTCGGGTACGCGGTGCGCTGGTGGGCATGGTCCCCCCGTGGGAAGGCCGCGGTACGTGCGGCTGCGGGCTTGCGGTGTCAGGGGTCCGTCCGGGCGTCCCGCTGCCGGCCGGCCCAGCTCAGCAGGTGGACGAAGACGAGTGCGGCGCGCTGTGCGTCGGCGAGTGTCTTCGGGGACCGGTCCGCCCGGTCGGCCGCGAACTCGACGACGTCGAATCCGACGAGCCGGTTGGCCGCGAGGGCGAGGTCGATCAGCCGCAGCAGCCGGCGCAGGCTCAGTCCGACGGTCGCGGGGTAGCCGGTCGACGACATCTCGGCCGCGTCCAGCACGTCCAGGTCGACGCTGACGTAGAGGTCCCCGCCCCGGCCGACCACGTCCCGGAAGGCGTCGGCGTCGTCGATCTCGGGGGCCGACACCGGCACCTGGCGGCCGACGGAGCGCAGGAAGGCGGGCAGGGCGTGCGCGCTGTCGTCCTCGACGGTGGCGAAGGGGAAGACACCGACCTGGAGCAGGCGTCCCGGACCGAGCACGTCGGACACGTGGGACATGACGTTGGTGTGGAAGACCGGATCCCGTTTCCCGGGCCGGGCGGGGGCGCCCTCCCAGATCTGCAGGTCCAGGTGGTGGTCGAACTGGACCACGGTGAAGGGGCGGGCGCGCCGTGCGGCGAGGGCCGAGACGACCGGGAGCGTCACGGTGTGGTCGCCGCCGATCACGCACGGCACCACGCGCGGCGGGAGCTCCGTGACGAACGCCCGGGTCGCCGCCAGGACGCCGGTGAGCGTGGTCTCGGTGGTGGCCAGGTCGCCCACGTCGACGATGCCGTCGAGCGGTGTCACACCGTGGCGGAGGTCGACCACCCGGGCCGACGCGGCCGACCAGGTGTACTCCTTCGAGACGGTGCGCAGGAAGAACGGCCCGTGCTCCGCGCCGCGGTGGGGGCTCCCCAGGGAATGGCCCACGCCGGCGACGGCGGCCACGGTGCCGGCCGGAATGCTCCGCGGGTCCGCGAAGGGCAGCCCGCAGAAGGAAGTCGTCCTGTTGTCTCTGGACAATGCGCAGCCCTCTGTGCCGTACTGAGGTACGGGGACGGCGGGTCCGCCGCCCCCGCGTGATCACTTCACGGAGTGCTCCGGGCACGCGCGGGCCCACCCGGCGTGCCCGTCCGCGGTCCGGTCAGGCCTCGGCGCCGAGCAGGGCGTCGAGTTCCGCGTCGACGTCGACGTCCTCGGCGAGCGAGCCGAGCACGACCTCGGTCTCCAGGGCCTCGGACTCGAAGAACATCGCGACCGAAGTGGTGCGGAAGAACGCCGGCTTCTTTTCCAGGGAGTAACTTTCCATCATGACCTCCTCCGTTGGACGGCGGCGCGCATCGAACCGGTCGAGAACAGCGGAACGCGGCCCCGTCGAACCGTCCCACGGAGCGGAAGCCCCCGTGGGAACGATGTCGCCCCCGTGCGATTGACTGCCGCTTCAGACTGAGGTCCGCCGCCCGGGCCCCACAAACGTTTCGACCAGCGTCAAATCCGGTGTGGCGCTTAGCCCTTCCGGGCAGCCCCGGCCGGTGCCCGGCGGACAGCCGCCCGCGGCGGTCCTCCCGCCGAACCGGTCACCGGTGACCGTTCGCCCTGGTAGGAAGGGCCGTATGGAAGATCACTTCGGCACGGCCCTACGGCGGTTCAGGCTGCGCGCGGGGCTGACCCAGGAGGCGCTGGCCGAGCGTTCCGGTGTCTCGGTCAGCACGATCCGCGGCATGGAGACCGGCAGGCGCCGCAACCCGCAGCTCGCGTCGGTGCGGGGACTGGCCGCCGCGCTCGGCCTGCGGCCGGCCGAACGGGACGACCTGCTGGCCGCGGCCGGCGCGGCCGAACCCCCGGCGGTCCCGGTACCACGGCAACTACCCGCCCCACCCGCGCCGTTCGTCGGGCGTGAGCACGAACTGGCGCGCCTCGACGCCGCCTTGAAACCTCGGTCCGGTGCCGGACCGGGGTCGCACCCGGGGCCCGCGGCCACGGTGGTCGTCTCCGCGATCGCCGGGGCGGGCGGAGTGGGGAAGTCCTGGCTCGCCCTGCACTGGGCGCACCGGAACGCCGACCGGTTCCCCGACGGGCAGCTCTTCGTCGACCTGCGGGGCTTCAGCCCCGACAGCGATCCGATGGACCCGGCCGTGGCGGTCCGGGGCTTCCTCGACGGGCTGGGTGTCGAGCCGGGCCGGGTACCCCTGGCCGCGCACGCGCAGGCGGCGTTGTTCCGCAGCCTGGTGGCGGACCGGCGGATGCTGCTGGTGCTGGACAACGCCGCCGACACGGCCCAGATCACCCCGCTGCTGCCGGGCGGTGACACCTGCACCGTGCTGGTCACCAGCCGCAAGCGGCTGTCGGGCCTGATCACCGGGCACGGCGCGCACCACGTGTCCGTCGACATGCTCACCGACACCGAGGCCCGCGGACTGCTCACCGTCCGCCTGGGCTCCGCGCGCATCGACGCCGAGGCGACGGCGGTGGACGAACTCGTGCGCCTGTGCGGCGGGTTCCCGCTGGCCCTGAGCATCATCGCGGGCCGCGCCCACACCGACCCGCACCTGTCGCTGGCCGATCTCGCCGCCGAACTGCGCGAGGACGCCCTCGACGTGCTCGACGACGCCGATCCCGCGGCGAGCCTGCCCGCCGTCCTCTCGTCCTCCCACCGCGCGCTGACCGGCGAGGAGGCCGAGGTGTTCGGGCTGCTGGCGATCGCGCCCGGTCCGGACATCGGCCTGTCCGCCGCCGGCAGCCTCACCGGCCTGGGCCTGAGCCGGACCAGGGCCCTGCTGCGCCGGCTGGAACAGGCCTCGCTCATCGGCCAGGACGCCGGGGGCCGCTACCGCATGCACGACCTGATCCGCCGTTACGCCGCCACTGCCCACGACCCGCCCGCCGGCACCCGCGGCGCGGCGCTGCGGCGGGTGCTGGACTTCTACCTCCGTACCGCTTACGCCGCCGACCGGTTGCTGGACTCCCACCGCGAGCCCATCGAGCTCGCTCCGCCGGCCCCCGGCTGCCACCCCCGGGAACTGGCGGACATCCCGGCGGCCATGGACTGGTTCGACGCCGAGCACCGCAACCTGCTCGCCGCCCAGGGCGCCGCCGTGGCGGCCGCCGGGCACCGCACGGCCTGGCAACTGGCCTGGACGCTGTACAACTTCCACTACCGGCGAGGGCACCGCCACGACCAGCTCGCGGTGTGGCGGACCGCGGCCGAATCCGCGGCCCGGCTGCCCGACCCGGGCGCCCAGATCATCACCCAGCGGCTCCTCGGCCGGGCCCACGTCGTGCTGGGACACCACGAGGAGGCGATAGCGGCGCTCGACCGGGCGCTCGCCCTCAGCGAGCAGCAGAACGACCGCGCGCTCCAGGCGCAGGCGCACTACACGCTCGCGTCGATCTGGCCGGACGGCCGGCGGGCGCTGGAGCACGCCAGGCGCGCGCTGGACCTCTACCGGGGGCTGGACCAGCCGATCGCGGAGGCCAACGCGCTCAACGCGGTGGGCTGGTACGCCGCGCGCCTCGGCCAGTACGACACCGGCCGCGAGCACTGCCGGGCCGCCCTGGCCCTCTACCTCACCCACCAGGACGTGAACGGCCAGGCGCAGACCCTGGACAGCCTCGGCTACATCGACCACCACAGCGGCCGCCACCACTCGGCCGTCGAGCACTACCGCCAGGCCATCGGCCTCTACCGCGAGCTCGACAACACCTACGAGGCCGCCGACACGCTCGACCGGCTCGGTCACCCCCATGCCGCGCTCGGCCAGCACGACCGGGCCCGCGCGGTGTGGTGGGAGGCACGCGACCTGTACCGGCGGCAGGGACGCGATCAGGAGGCCGAGGACGTCGAGCGGCTCCTTGACGGACTCGCCGGACGGGACGACGCCGACGGCGCCCGGTGACATCACCGGCGGCGGGCACGGACGGCGGGGTGCGTGACAACGGCCGCGTGTTCCCCCGCGCGACGGGCGCGGCCGGCTGAACCGGTCACAGGTGAACGGTGCGTGAGCTGTTCGCCCACACCGGCGCACCAGCACGATGGTGCGGGGAAGCAGCCCGGCGCCCGGTCCAGGGCGGACCGGACGCCGGGCTTCAGCAGCGACGACCGTGACCGGCGGCGGAATCCGGCCGATGTTCCCGGCCGTCCGTCTCCTCCCCGCAACCAACCATGGGTCCTGTCAGTCGTCACCCATGGCGACAGCCACCACTCGTCACCCCCGGCCGACCCCCCACCGTCCGAGAATGAGGCCGCATGCTCCGAATCCACTTCACACCGCAGGACTTACAGAACATCCGCATCGCGCGCCGGCCCGATCCGATGTGGGAACTCGTCTGCGCCGCCTGCCGGTTGGTCACGCAACAGGGTCCGCTCGAGTTCGGGGCCTGGCGCCGCTCCGTCCGGGAACGGGTCACCGCGGATCCGGTGGCCGGCCGTGCCGTGCACACGCTGCGGACACTCGTCCCGCCCACCGGGTACATCCCCGACTTCCTCACCCCGTCCGTCCTGGAGGGAGGGCTGCCCGCGGCCTTCGAGGAGATCCAGGCCACCCCGGCCGGCCGGCTCCGGCACGAGCTGGGCAGGCTCGGCGCCGCGCGTCCCCTCCCGGCGTGGACCACGACGCTCGCCCGGCCGGGCGACAACGGCATGCGATCCCTGGTGAAGGCCCTGGAGATCTCCGCCCGGACGCTGCTCGAACCGCGCTGGGCCCACACCCGCAGAGCCGTCCGTGACGAGGTCGACCTGCGTTCCCGCATCCTCCTGGACGGCGGTGTCCTGGCCCTGCTGGAGAGCCTGCGTCCGCTGGCCCGGTGGCGGGCGCCCGTCCTGGAGGTGGAGTACCCCACCCACCGCGACCTCCGTCTGGAGGGACGCGGACTGCTTCTCGTCCCGTCGTACTTCTGCTGGCGCAGGCCCACCGCCCTCGCCGACCCCGCCCTCGGCCCGGTCCTGGTCTACCCGGTCGGCGAACGGCCCCTCGACTCGGTCACCCTCAACGACAACGGACTGGACCGCCTGCTGGGCCGCACCCGGGCCTCGGTCCTCACCGAGGTGGCCCGCCGCGGGCCCCGGACCACGTCCGAGGTGGCGACGGCCGTCGGCATCGCCCTGCCCAGCGCCAGCTACCAGCTCTCGGTCCTGCGGGACGGGGGGCTGCTGGCGAGCCGGCGCGACGGACAGTACGTACGGCACTCGGCGACGCTGATGGGCCTCCGGCTCCTGGACGGCGAAGGGGACGCGGGAGAGCTGCGGCGGCTGGGGCAGCCCGTCGGCGGCACGCCGTAGCGGGAGCCCGGGCCGCGGCGGCGCGACCGACACTGCTTCGAGCACATTCGAATTGCTTCTCCCCGGCCCGGCGCACGGGCGAGCATCGGCGGCGGGGCGTGGCACGGCCCGGCAGGTGCCGCTGTCCGACGTCCCGCCGCACTCGACCCGACGGGGGAAGAACATGAACCTGGTCCGCAACCACCGCACCCGGCGCGCCGCGATGGCGGGTGTCGCCCTGGTCACGGCAGCCGTCCTCGGAACCGTCGGGGCGACCACCGCCGACGCCGGGACCGCCGCGCCACAGTCACAGCAGATCGCCTCGTCCGTCCTCGGCGGTGACTACAAGATCACGCTCACCGCGCTGCGGTCGCCGGAGGACGAGTACGCCGCCTCGGTGCGGTTGCAGGTCTTCACGCACGACACCGGCACCTGGAAGGAGTCCGACCGGGTCACGGTGGGCGATGTCGACGGCTGGTTCTGGTACCCGCTGACCGGCAGCCAGGCCGTCTGCGAGTTCACGACCGCGAGCACGGAGCCCGCGCCCCTCACCGTCAGCCTGCTGGTCACCCCGTCCATCGGCTGCTCGGCCCCGGCGCACTACGTCGTGAAGCAGGGCAGGGTGTACGCCGGCTGAGCCGGTGAGCTGCCAAGTCAGTGCCGCGGTACGTCATTCGCCCGCGATGTCCTCGGCCTCCCAGCGCAGCAGGTCGCCCGGCTGGCACTCGAGTACCTCGCAGAGCGCGGCGAGGGTCGCGAACCGCACCGCCTTGGCCCGGCCGTTCTTGAGGACGGCCAGGTTGGCGGGCGTGATCCCCACCCGGTCCGCGAGTTCGCCCACGGACATCTTCCGGCGGGCCAGCATGACGTCGATGTCGACGGCGATCGGCATCAGATGACCTCGTCCAGCTCGGCCCGCATCCGGGTCGCCTCCACGTCCCGGGCGACGGCCTGCGCGAGCAGCATCCGCAGGACGAGCACGATGAGCGCGACCCCCAGGATGGCCACGCCGATCCCGCCCATGATGAGGGTGACGCCCGGGTCGTCCCGCTGGCCCGGCGCGTTGACGGCGGTGACCGCGAACCACATGAGGGCGGCCGCGACGATCGAGCCGATCACGGCGTCCACGTACCGGAAGGCGGCGTGGGAGAACACGGTTCCACGGCGCACCATCGTCACCAACCGCCACACGCAGACCACGGCGACCTGGGCCGACACCATGCCCAGGATGGTGATCACGCGCAACAGGGTCAGCGGGAGCGACCCGTCGTCCGGCTTGGCGGTCAACGCCCACACCATCCCCGCCTGGACGAACACGGTGCCGGCGAGCACCACGACGAGCACGGCCCGCAACGCGAGCACCGTCAGCTTTCCCATGGCCTGCCCTTCCATCGAATCACGATGGAAAGCTATCGAATATCGATAGGTGCGGCAAGGACCGGTGTCAGACCGACGCCTCCCGGTGACCGGCCGGGATCTGCCGGGCGAGGGCGCGGACGGACTCGGGGTCCGGCAACTCGGCCCGGCGCACGACAAGTTCGCGGCCCAGGAGCAGGGCACGGCGGGAGGCGGTCACCTGGAGGGGGTCGGGCAGGGTCGTCAGGTCGGTGAGGTGGGCGAAGCCGATGACGCGGCGGATGATCTCCGTGCCCGCGAAGCCGACCGACTCCGTCCAGACCCGGCGCAGGAACCGCTCCAGATAGGCGTCGTCGAAGAAGGTGTCGACGCGCGCGGGCCAGAGCCTGCGGAACTCGGCCTCGAACCCCGCCCAGCTCAGGCGCAGTTGGCCGGCGTGATCGCCGTCGGCGCCCAGCGCGTCCGCACGGGCCTCGGAGACGAGGACGTTCGCCCAGTACAGGCCGAGGTCGAAGCCGACCGGGCCGACGAAGGAGAACTCGGGGTCGAAGACGCGGACGACCTCCTCGCCGTCCCGTCGGCCCACCATGACACTGCCGGTGTGCAGGTCACCGTGGAGCAGCGCCTGCCCGCTCGTCATGAAGACGTGGCGGAGTTCGGCGACCTCCGTGCGCAGCCGGGAGTCGGCGCGGAACCCGGCGGCCAGGTCGTCGAGTCCGGGGTGCCAGTGGTTGTGCTCGTGCTCGACGTACGGCTCCGACAGGACCACGTCCTCGGTGATCTTGCAGAGTTCGGGGTTGACGGAGGCGGCGATCAGGGCCTTGCGGTCGCCGGAGGGCATGCCGAAGTCGCTGGTGCTGAAGGAGAGTTGCGCGACGAGTTCGCCGATGCGGGCCGAGGTGGACGGGCCGTAGGAGCCGCCCTCGTTGAGGTGGGTGCGCAGGACCGTCAGGTCGGACAGGTCCTCCATGACGAGGGCGTGGTTCTCGGCGTCGTACCCGTGGATCGCGGGGATCTTGTCCGGGGCGGCCTTGGCGATCTGCTCGTACGCGCGGGCCTCGGCGTCGGAACGGTCGGGGCTCAGCGGCCACGAGGGACCGGCGACGCGCACCCAGGGCAGGGCCTGCTTCACGGCGAGGCTGCGGGTGCCGGCGCCGTCCGAGGCCAGGAACACGCGGTTGAGGTTGCCGTCGGAGACCTCGCGGACGTGGATGTCGTCGAGGTCGTCCCAGTGACCGCGCTCGTTCAGGTAGCCGGGGACGTCGTCGGTGTCCAGGATGCGGTAGCCCATGGTGTCGGTTTCCTTATGCGGTACGGCGCTTGGACAGGGTGAAGCTGAAGACCAGGGCCAGGATGAGGACGGCGCCCTCGACCACGTCCTGCGTGTAGTAGGGCAGGCCCTTGATGGTCAGGCCGGTGGTGATGATGCCGATGAGGACCGCGCCCAGGGCCGTGCCCCAGACGTTCGGCCGGCCCCGGCCCAGCACCGAGGTGCCCACGAGGGCGACGGCGACCGCTTCCAGGAGCTGGGAGGTGCCGGCGCTGACGTCGCCCTGGCCGATCCGGGAGGCCAGGATCAGTCCGCCGACCGAGGCGAGCACGCCGGAGATGACATAGGCCAGGGCGCGGTAGGCGCCGACCCGGATGCCGGCCAGCCGGGAGGCCTCGGCGTTGGCGCCGATCGCGTAGAGGACCCGGCCCCAGCGGGTGCGGGCGAGGAAGACCCAGGCGGCGACCGTCAGCGCGCCGAAGATCAGGACCGAGACGGGGATCCCGAGGACCGTGCCGCGGTCGATGCGCAGGAAGCCCGCGGTGAACTTGCCGGGCGCCGTGCTGCCGTCGGACATCGTCATGCCCGGGGTGACGGACTGGCCGTCGACCAGGATGAGTTTGCCGCCCTGGATCACGAACATGACGCCGAGGGTGGCCAGCATGTCCGGGATCTTGAGCACGACGATCAGGAGCGCGTTGAGCAGGCCCGCGACGGCGCCCGCCGCCAGCACCGCGAGGACGGCGACCGTGCCGACCTGGTTGTGGACGACCATCGTCTGGGCGGCGACCGAGACGCCGAGGCCGGCGACGGCACCGACGGACATGTCCATTCCGCCGACGGCCATGGTGAGGGTGACACCGAGGCCGAGGATCGCGGCGACGGAGACGTACCGGAGCGTGTCGAGGAGGGTCGCCGACTCGCGGAAGGTGCCCTCGCTCAGCGCGAAGTACAGGAAGAGCGCGACCGTGACGAGGATGAAGCCGTACTTGATCACGGCGTTCTGGACGCGTGCGGCGGTGGAGGTCGCGGGCCGGATCGCCGCCGCGGCGGGGACCTCGGTGCTCTGGGTGGTGGTCATGGGTGCTGCTTCCTTCGGCGGCCGGTGTCGGGGGCTCAGAGGGACCCGGCGATGGTCTGGATCACGCGGTCGCGCTCCGCGTCCTCGCCGTACGCGTCGAGGTGGACCTCGCCGGCCGCGAGGACGACGACCCGGTCGGCGATCTCGAGGATCTCGTCGACGTCGGCGGACAGGACGAGCACGGCCGCGCCCTCGGCGGCCAGGGCGCGGGCCCGGCGGCCGATGTCGCGGCGGGCGCCGATGTCGACGCCGCGGAACGGCTCGTCCAGGATCAGGACACGGGGGGTCTCGGCGAGCCAGCGGCCGACGACCACCTTCTGCTGGTTGCCGCCGGAGAGTTCCTCCACGGTGCTGTGCTCGTCGCGGGCGACGACCCCGAGGGCCTCGATCGTGTCGCGGCCCAGGGCGTCCTCGCGGGAGCGGTTCACCAGGCCGGCGAGGGAGAGGGACCTGAGGAACGGCAGCGAGACGTTCTGCGCCACCGACCAGCCCGGGACGAGGGCGTCGGCATGCCGGTCCTCGGGCACCAGGTGCACGCCGGCCCGGATGGCGTCGGCCGGGCGGCGGGGCGCGTAGGGCCTGCCGTCCAGTGCGACGGTGCCGGTGCGGAAGGGCTCGGCGCCGAACAGACCGCGCGCGAGTTCGGTCTTGCCGGCGCCCAGCAGGCCGACGACACCGGTGACCTCGCCGGCCCGCAGGTCGAGGTCGAGCGGGGCGTGGCCGTCGAAGAGGCGGACTCCGTTCAGGGAGAGGGCGATTCCGCCCTGCTCGCCCTCGCGGGTGGGCCGGGCCGTCTGGGCCTCCTGGGCCTGGGCGAGCATCGCGCGCAGGGCGGCGTCCCAGTCGAAGGGCCTGGCCTGGTCCTCGGTGAGCCGGCCGTCGCGCAGCACCACCAGCCGGTCGGCGAGGGCGTCGATCTCGCCGAGGCGGTGGGAGACGTAGAGCACCGCGATGCCGTCGTCACGCATCTTCTCGACCAGCGCGAAGAGCCGTTCGGCCTCGGCGGCCGACAGCGCGGAGGTGGGTTCGTCGAGGATGAGGAGGCGGGGGCGGGTGGCCAGGGCGCGGGCGAGGATCAGCAACTGGCGGTCGGAGATGCCGAGTTCGGTGACGTCCTGGCGCAGCACGGGGTCGCTCCAGTCCAGGCCGAGGCCCGCCTGGATCTCGCGGGCCCGGGCCAGGGTGCGGTTCCCGCTCAGGAACGGGTTGCCGCGGCGCTGGGCCAGTTCCTCGAAGACCAGGTTCTCGGCCACGCTCAGGCCGGGCACGATGCCCTCGCCGATGCGCTGGTGGACGGTCTGGATGCCCAGCTGGCGGGCGGCGAGCGGGGTCGGGAGAGCCACGGGCTCCCCCGCGACCCGTACCTCGCCGCCGTGGCCCGGGTGCACGCCCGACAGGATCTTGATCAGCGTGGACTTCCCGGCGCCGTTCGCGCCCAGCAGCGCGACCACGCTGCCGGGGGCGATGTCGAGCGAGACGCCGGCGAGCACCGTCTTGCCGCCGAACGCCATGCTGACGTCCGTCAGGCCGACCGCGGGCGTCCCGTCAGGCGCCGTCTCAGTGCGCGACATTGGGGATCCAGTCGGCGGTGCTGACCTTGGAGAGGTTCAGCGCGGGCAGCGCGGTGCGCAGCTGGTCCATGTTCTCGATCTTGTTCTTGACCAGGAAGTCGCGGGTGATGGCGACGGCCGGGAACTCGACCGAGGACTTGTTCAGCTGTCCGGCCAGCTCCAGCGCGGCGGTGCGGACCACGGCCGCGCCCACGGCGGACGGGTCGGTGCCGGCGGTGGCGACCCAGGGGCTGCCGGCGGCCGTCATGTTCTGGATGTCGGCGTTGGACACGTCCGCGCCGAACACCTTCACCTTGCTCTGGAGCTTCTTGTTCTGCACGCCGAGGACGGTGCCCTTGGCGAGTTCGTCGTAGGGCGCGAAGACGCCCGTCACGTCGGAGTGCTGGGTCAGCGCGGCGGAGACCAGCGGGACGTTGTCGGTGGCGGTCGAGTCGGTGACCTTGCCGACCTTGAACTCCTGGGTCCAGCCGTTGGCGGTGAGCGCCTTCTTCCAGACCGAGTCGCGCTTGTCGAGGGCCGCGTAACCGGCCACGTTGACGTAGCCGACCTTGGCCTTCTCGCCGATCGTCTTGGCCATCACGTCGAGGACGGCCTGCGCCATGCTGGCGTCGTCCTGCTCGGTGCTGACGACGGACTTGTTGCTCTGGTCGACGTCGTACACGACGACCTTGATGCCCTTCTTCACAGCCTGGTCGATCTCGGGCTGGATGGTGGCGGGGAACCCGTGGTCGACGATGATCGCCTGCGCGCCGGAGTTGATGGCGGACGAGAGGTCGGTGGCCTGCTTGGCGTTGTCGGCCTGGGCGTCGTACACCGTCAGGTCGATCCCGAGGGCCTTGGCCTGGGCCTTGGCGCCGTTGCCCCACTGCTCGAAGTAGTCGCCGGCGCCGCTCTGCCGGACCAGGGCGACCTTGACCGTGCCCTTGCTGAACGGGGCGGGCTTCTTGCCGGTGGCGGCCGAGGCCGAGGCGGTGTCGGCGCCCGCCTGGGTGGAGGCGTCCGAGGACTGCGAGCAGCCGGAGAGGACGAGAGCGGAGACGGACGCCAGCGAGAGCGCGGCGAGGGGCAGGCGGACACGGGACATGACGGGCTCCAGGTGCAAGGGTGGTGCGCAAGAAGAGCGGAAAGGGGAGAGAGGGGCGCGGGAGAGCGCGAGGAGAGATGACGGTGGCTCGGACCGGAGCGGAACGCGTCACTGCGCGGGATGTGGCGCATGCCCGTGCGACGGGCGTGCGGGGGTTCCGGGAGGGGTCAGCGACAGCTGGCCGTGGTCGACCGGAACAGGTCCACGTACAGCCGCCGCACGAGCAGCAGCGTCTTCATACGCAGATCATGGGAACGTTTTCGGCCACTCGTCAAAGCTTGGGAAGCGGTTTCTCACCACGTGAGACAACGACTGGGTCACACCCGGTCGCCCTCCGACCTGGAGTTAACATCACGAGGGCGGGGCTGTCCGCCGTTGCCGCGCCGTCACGGTCCTCCCTCCCCCCTCTCCCCGCGTCCGATCCGTCTCGGTATCCGGACTTCCCTTCGCCGCATAGGAGTTGCTCCCATGACGCTGCTCACGACCTGGTCCGAATCCGGCCCCGAGAACCAGATCCGCCGTACCTCGGACCCCGCCGCGATCGCGGAGGCGCTCAAGCCGCTCGGAGTCCGCTTCGAGCAGTGGCCCATCCGTGAGGACGTGCCGGCCGACGCCGACAGCGAGACGGTGTTCGCCGCGTACGGCGCCGAGATCGACAAGCTGAACGCCGAGGAGGGCTTCACCACCGTCGACGTCCTCGGTCTGCACCCCAGCGACGACCCGGAGTACCCCGTGAAGGCGAAGGCCGCGCGGGAGAAGTTCCTCCAGGAGCACACCCACGACGACGATGACGAGGTCCGGTTCTTCGTCTCCGGCTCCGGCATCTTCTACCTGCACGTCAACGGCGAGGTGCACGCGGTCTTCTGCGAGAAGGGCGACCTGCTGGGCGTGCCGCGCGGCACCACCCACTGGTTCGACATGGGCACGAAGCCGTCGTTCACCGCGATCCGTTTCTTCCACGAGGAGGACGGCTGGATCGGCAGCTTCACCGGCTCGACCATCGCCTCCCGCTTCCCCGACTACGACACGATCGCGGCGGGGTACGAGGCGGACAAGGGCGCCGCGTGAGCCTGCCGGACCCGGCCCGCCGTTTCGACGTGGACGCCGTGGTGCTCGACATCGAGGGCACCACGAGCGCCACGGGCTTCGTCGTGGACGTGCTGTACCCGTACTCGCGGTCCCGTTTCGCGGCGCTGCTCTCCGAGCGGAGCGGCGATCCGGCGGTGGCACGGGCCCTCGCGCAGGTGCGCGAGCTGACCGGCGACCCGCACGCCGACCCGGCCGCGGTCGTGAAGACGCTGAACGCCTGGCTCGACGAGGACCGCAAGGCGACCCCGCTGAAGACCCTCCAGGGCCTCATCTGGGCGGAGGGCTTCGCCCGCGGCGACCTCGTCTCGCACTTCTACGACGACGTCCTACCGGCCCTGCGCGGCTGGCACACGGCGGGGCTGCGGCTGTACGTCTACTCGTCCGGTTCGGTGGCGGCCCAGCGGGCGTGGTTCTCCTCGACACCCGAGGGCGACCTGCTGCCCCTGCTCTCCGGCCTCTACGACACCGAGAACGCCGGTCCCAAGCAGGAGCCGGAGTCCTACCGCCGTATCGCGGAGTCCGCGGAACTGCCCGCCGGGCGGCTCCTGTTCCTCTCCGACCGGCCCGGCGAACTCGACGCCGCCCGTACCGCGGGCTGGCACACCGTCGGGATCCGGCGTCCCGGAGAACCGTTCTTCCAGCAAGGCGTCGGCGACCACGCGCAGGCGGGGTCGTTCGACGAGATCAGCATCAGCACCACCGGGAGCAGCACGTGAGCGCCGACATCACCCCGTCCGACCTCCGGGAGGCGGGGGCGGTCCTCGCCGCCGAGTCCGCCCGGTTCGCCTCCTTCGGCTGGATGCGCGGTACGTCAGGCAACCTGTCCGTGGTGCTCTCCCGGGAGCCGCTGCGGCTGGCGGTCACCGCGAGCGGCCACGACAAGGGCGAACTGACGCCCGCCGACGTGGTGCTGGTCGACGGGCAGGGCGCCGCCACGGGCGAGGGCAGGCCGTCCGCGGAGGCCGAGCTGCACGCGCGGGTGGCCGCGCTGACCGGCGCGGGCGCGGTCGTGCACGTGCACACCGTGGCCTCGGTGGCGATGGGACACCGGCAGCCCGGCGGGATCGTCTTCCGGGACCTGGAGATGCTGAAGGGCGTCGGCCAGCCGGCCCATGACGTCGAGGTGACGCTGCCGGTCATCGCCAACAGCCAGGACATGAAGGTGCTCGGGGACCGGCTGGCGGCGGCCCGGGATCCGCGGATGCCCGCGGTGGTCGTGGCCGGGCACGGGCTGTACGTGTGGGGCGCCGATCCGCGGCAGGCCCGGCACCACACCGAAGTCGTGGAATGGCTCCTGGAGTTGGAGCTGACCCGGCGCTGAGCCGAGTGGACGACGCACGAGGGCCACGGCCGTCCGGCCGTGGCCCTCGGCCTGTTCAGCCGAGCCGGTCCCCGGGAAGTTCGCCCGCCGACACCTCCAGTACGCCCCGCTCGGTCACCAGGCCCGTGACCAGCCGGCCCGGTGTCACGTCGAACGCCGGGTTGTGGCCGCGCGACCCGGCCGGCGCCGTACGGACGCCCGCCCACTCCAGCACCTCGTCCTCGCCGCGGAGTTCGATGTGGATGTTGTCCCCGGTCGGCGTCGACAGGTCGACCGTGGTCGTGGGAGCCGCCACCAGGAACGGGATGCCGGCGTACGCGCAGGCGAGGGCCACGCCCACGGTGCCCACCTTGTTCGCCGTGTCGCCGTTGGCCGCGATCCGGTCGGCGCCGACGATCGCCGCGTCGACCTCGCCGCGCAGGATGGTGCCGGCGGCGGCCGCGTCGGCCTGGACGTAGTGCGGGATGCCCTCTTGGACGAGTTCCCAGGCGGTCAGCCGGGAGCCCTGGAGCAGGGGGCGCGTCTCGTCGGCGTACACGACCTCCAGGCGTCCGCGCGCGTGGAGTTCACGGATGACGCCGAGCGCGGTGCCCCAGCCGGCCGTCGCCAGCGCGCCCGTGTTGCAGTGCGTGAGGATCCGCAGCGGCCGGTCCTCGCCGGCCTTCTTCAGCAGCCAGTCGGCGCCGTACCCGCCCATCGCGCGGTTGGCGTCGACGTCCTCGCGCTGGACGGCGGCGGCCTCCTCCAGCACGGCGTCGAGGCCCTCGGTGAAGCGGGTCATGACCCGGTCCACGCACACCATCAGGTTGACCGCGGTCGGGCGGGCCTCGCGTATTCGGGCCACGGCCTTGCGCGTCTGCGCCTCGCTCCAGCCCTCCCGCTCGCCCTGGATCAGCGCGAGAGCGACGCCGTAGGCGCCGGCCGCTCCGATCGCGGGCGCGCCCCGCACCACGAGCCGCTGGATCGCGTCCACCAAGGTGTCCACATCCCGGACGTCCACCGTCTCCGTGTGGTGCGGCAGCCGGGTCTGGTCGATGAGCGCGAGGCCGGTTCCCGTCCAGTCGACGGCGCGCAGTTCCTGGGACATAACAGGACACTCCTGATGTTTCGATGGTGCCTGCCACCGTACATGACCTGGGAGAACCACAGTTCGAGACAGTTGCACGGTTGGCCGGATCCGGGTGTTACAGTCCAGCACCGCATCCCACGGGCCGATACCCCCGTTTCGCGGTCCGAGACGACGAAGGAGGACACATGCCACTGCTCACCCGGCGTCTGTACCTCGACTTCGGCCGCTGTACCGGCGACTGCTGTCACCGCTGAGCCGTCCCCCTCAGCCCGCCGCCGTCCGATCACCCTCTCTCACGCGCCCGCCGTCGAGCGCGCCTTGCCGTATCCGGAAGGTCCCCGATGCACCGCAGACACCGCCGTACCCTCCAGCTGACCGCGCTCGCCGCCGGCACCGTCCTGCTCGCCACCGCCTGCAACGCGGCGGCCAAGAAGGACGGCACGTCCGCCTCCGCGGGCGGCAGCGGCAAGTCCTTCACCCTCGTCACCCCGGACTCCGTGGGCGAGAACGAGTTCCTGAAGCTGGCCGTCACCGGGATCAAGGACGCGGCGAAGCAGCACGACGGGACCTCGAAGGTCTACGAGTCCACGGACACCGCCTCCCAGCAGCAGAACGTGCAGGCCGCCGTCGACGCCAAGCCGGACGTCATCGTGCTGGTCGGCTTCGAGTTCGCCGACATCGTCGCCCAGCAGGCCGAGAAGAACCCGAAGCAGCAGTTCCTGATGGTCGACGCGTGCACCACCAAGACGTACGAGAACGTCAGTTGCGCGGTCTTCCGCGAGCACGAGGGCGTCTACCTCGCGGGCGCCGAGGCGGGTCTGCTCAGCAAGTCGGGCAAGGTCGGCGCGGTGGACGTGCTCGACACACCCCAGTTCCGCCGCTACAGCGACCCGTTCGCGGCCGGCGCCAGGAAGGTCGCCGCGAAGACCGGGACGTCCACCCGCTTCGTCGGCGGCCAGTCCCCCTTCGACGACTCCGCCCGCGCCAAGGAGCAGGCGAACACCCTGCTGTCCAAGGGCTACGACCAGATCATGGCGGCCGCAGCGGCCGGCAACTACGGCGTCTTCGAGGCCGCGAAGGCCAAGGGCGCCTTCGCGTACGGCGTCGACGTCAACCAGTGCCCGTCGGCGCCCGGCACCGTCGTCGACAACGTGATCAAGCGCACGGACGTCGCCGTGGAGAAGGGCATCGAGGCGGTCCTCGGCGGGAAGACCGGCACGACCGTGTCCTACGGCCTCAAGGAGGGCGGCATCAGCCTGACCGGGCTGGAGGCCGGCGTCGACTCGTCCAAGTGCGTCATCGCCCAGCACAAGGACGTCCTGACGAAGGTCAAGGCACTGCGTGACCAGATAGTCGCCGGTGAGCTGACGGTCGATGACCCCGCAGCCAAGTGACCGCCCGGCCGGGGCCGTCCGGGCCCCGGCCGTCGAACTCCTCGGCGTCACCAAGCGGTTCCCCGGCACCCTCGCCAACGACGCCGTCGACCTGACCGTCCAACACGGCGAGATCCACGCCCTGATGGGGGAGAACGGCGCGGGCAAGTCCACGCTGATGTCAGTGCTGTACGGGATGACCCGGCCCGACGCCGGTTCGGTGCGCATCGACGGACGTGAGGTGTCCTTCGGCGACCCGGGGGACGCCATGGCCGCCGGCCTCGGCATGGTCCACCAGAGCTTCAAGCTGTTCGACTCGCTGACCGTCGCCGAGAACGTCGTCTACGCGGCCGAGCCGCGCCGGTTCGGGTTCGTGGACCGGGCCGCCGCGCGCGGCCGCGTGCGCGAACTCGCCGAGACCCACGGCCTCACCGTCGATCCGGACGCCCGGGTCGGCGGCCTGCCGGTGGGCCTGCGGCAGCGCGTGGAGATCCTGAAGCTGCTGCACCGCGGCGCCCGCACGCTGATCCTCGACGAACCGACCGCGGTACTCACCCCGGCCGAGGCCGACGCCCTGTTCGCGGTGCTCAAGTCGCTCGCCGCCGAGGGCCGCACGGTGATCCTCGTGACGCACAAGCTGCGCGAGGTACTGGAGGTCAGCGACAACGTCACGGTGCTGCGCGACGGCCGGGTCGCCGCCCGGCTGCGCACCGCGGCGACCACCGCGGACGAGATCGCGGCCGCGATGACCGGCCGTGCGGTGGAACTGGACCGCGTGCACGCCCCCGGCGCCCGCGGTGACGTCGTGCTGGACGTCACCGGACTGAGCGCGGGCGACGCCGTGCGCGACGTCGACGTGACGGTCCGCGCGGGCGAGATCGTGGGGGTCGCGGGCGTCGCGGGCAACGGCCAGAGCGAGCTGGTCGAGGCGCTGGCCGGGCTGCGGCCGGTCACCGCGGGCCGGGTCACCCTCTCCGGCCGGGACGTCACCCACGCGTCGGCGGCCGGTCGCCGCGAAGCGGGTCTCGCCTACGTGCCCGAGGACCGGCACGCGGTGGGCACCGCACCCGCCGCGTCCGTCGCGGACAACCTGGCGATGGGCCACCACCGCAGGGCGCTGTCGTCCCGGCGCGGCCTGCTGCCGCCCGCGGCCGTACGTGCGCATGCCGGGCGGCTGGTCGAACGCTTCGGCATCAAGGCGGCCACGCCCGACCTGCCCGCGGCGACGCTCTCCGGCGGCAACCTGCAGAAGCTGCTGATCGGACGTGAACTCGCCCATGACGCCCCGCTGCTGCTGGTCGAACAGCCCACCCGGGGCGTCGACATCGGCGCCATCCAGAACATCCACGACCAGATCATCGCCTACCGCGACGCGGGCCACGCCGTGCTGCTGGTCTCCGCCGAGCTGAGCGAGATCCGCGGGCTCTCGGACCGGGTTCTCGTGATGTACGAGGGCCGGGTCACCGCCGAGTACCCGAAGGACGAACTGGACGAACGCACGCTCGGCCTGGCGATGGCCGGCGGCACGGCGCGGCGGCCCGGCGCCGGGCAGGACGGAGACGAGGACTGACATGGCCCGCATACCGGACGTGAGGCGGGCGTCCACCGCGCTCCGCTCCCCCGTCACTTTCTCTCTCCTCGCCGGAGTCGTCATCGGCGCGGTCTTCCTCGTCGGCACCGGCGCCGATCCGTTCGCGGCGTACGGCGCCGTCCTCACCGGTTCGCTCGGCGCCGACGGGATCGGCGCGACCCTGACCACCCTCACCAGCGTGCTGGGCATGGCGCTCGCACTGGCCGTCCCGCTGCGCGCCGGGCTCATCAACCTCGGCGGCGACGGGCAGATGGTGCTGGGCGGCATCACGGCCGCCGTCACCGGGCTGTACTCCCCGCTGCCGCCGTCGCTCACCGCGGTGCTCGCGCTGCTCGCCGGGATGGCGGCCGGCGGCGCGTACGCGGCCCTCGCGGCGCTGTGCGAGAACCGCCTCGGTGTTCCGCTGCTGGTGAGCAGCCTGTTGCTGAGCTATCCGGCGATCAGTCTCGCCTCCTACCTGGCCCGCTATCCGCTCAAGGAGCCCGGCTCCAGCCTGCCGCAGACGCGCCGGCTGCCCGAGGGCGTGGCGCTGCCCGCCTTCGGGTCGTCGACCGTGACGGTGGGGCTGCTGGTGGTGGCGCTGGCCGCGGGCGCGTACTGGTTCACCGACTCCCGTACGGCCGTCGGCTACGAGATCCGGATGACCGGTCTCAACCCGCGCTTCTCCGCGTACGCGGGCGTGGACCGCAAAGGCCTGACGCTCCGTCTGATGGCGACCTCGGGGGCCCTCGCCGGGCTCGTCGGCGCGATCGGCGTGCTGAGCTTCCCGTACCGGTTCCTCGACGGCTCGCTCACCTCGCCCGGCTACACCTGGACGGGGCTGACCGCCGCGCTGCTCGCCTCGGCCACCCCGCTGGGCACGGTGCTCGCGTCGTTCTTCTTCGCCGTGCTGCAGGTCGGCGGGCTCGCCATGGAGCGCACCACCGAGGTGCCTCGCGAGCTGACACAGGTGCTGCAGGCCATCGTCATCGTCTTCCTGGCGGCCCGGCTGCGCTTCCCGCGCAGACGCAGGGCGGCCGGCGGCCACCAGCCCGTCACTCAGGGAGAGCCGGCCTGATGTTCCTCGACTCCGATCTCCTCATGTCCGTGCTGCGCGCGCTCACCCCGATCCTGCTGGCCGCGCTCGGCGGAGCGCTGTGCGAGCGCGCGGGCGTCTTCAACATCGGCCTGGAGGGCCTGATGCTGGTGGGCTGCTTCACCGCGGTGTCGACCAGCTGGTTCACCGGCAGCCCGTGGCTCGGCGTGCTGGCGGCGGCCCTCGCCTCCGCCGCGTACTCGCTGATCCTGGCCGTCGGCGCGGTCACGCTGCGCGGTGACGCGGTGGTCCTCGGCGTGGCCATGAACCTGCTCGCGGCCGGCCTGACCAGCTTCCTGCTCCGTACGGTCTTCGGTGTCCAGGGCACCTTCGACGACCCGAGCCTCGCCGGGCTCCCGGTCGTCGGCGGCTTCACCCCGCTGACCTACCTGTCGTGGGCCGCCGTCGTGGTCGCCGCAGTGCTGCTCTCCCGGCACGTCTGGGGCCTGCGCCTGCGCGGTGTCGGCGAGTCTCCGGACGCCGCGGCGACGCTCGGCGTGAACCCGGCCCGCCACAAGTACGCCGCGGTGCTCCTGTCCGGGGTGCTGTGCGGGCTCGCCGGGGCGCAACTCGCCCTCGGCAACGTCACGTTGTTCTCCGAGAACATGACCGCCGGACGCGGCTGGATCGCGGTCGTGGCGGTCATGCTGGGCCGTGCCGTGCCGCTCGGGGTGCTGCTCGCGGCGCTGCTGTTCGGCGTCGCGGAGGCGGTGGGCTTCCGCCTCCAGGGCCTCGGCCTGCCGCAGCAGGCGACCGACGCCGCGCCCTACGTCGTCACCCTCGGCGCGCTGTTCATCACCACGGCCCGGCGCCGTGCCCGTAAGCCCCGCGCTTCCGGTGGCCCCCGGACTCCCGGCACCCCCCGTTCCACCGGTTCCACCCGTTCCACCGACCCTTCCGGAGTCGCCTCGTGAGCCACGACCTGCTGCCCGTCACCCGCATACCCCGCACCGGCCTGCCGCCCCGCGCCCTGGTCGTGGGCGACCCGGCGCGCGCGGCGGCGGTCGCCGCGCTCCTCGACGGAGCCGAGGAGATCGCGTACCACCGCGAATACCGGGTGTTCAGCGGCAGCTGGAAGGGGCTGCCGGTCACCGTCGCCTCGCACGGGGTGGGCGCGCCCGGCGCGATCCTGCTCTTCCAGGAGCTGGCGGAGGCGGGCGTCCGCACGTTCCTGCGGTTCGGCACCGCGGGCGCGATGAAGCCGGGCATCCGGGACGGCGACCTCGTCATCGCGGAGGCGGCCGTACGCGACGACGGCGTCACCCAGCAGCTGCTGCCGCCCGAGTACCCGGCCGTGTCCGCGCCCGAGGCGGTGTTCGCGCTCCAGCGCGCGGCCCGCGAGGCGGCCGCCCCGCACCACCGGGGCATCGTGTGGACCCGGGCGGCCTTCCAGCCGGGGCTGCTGCCGCTCGTCGCCTACGACAGGGCCGGGCTCGCCGCGATCGAGATGGAGCTGTCGGCGCTGCTGGTGACCGCCTCGCTGCGCGGGCTCGTCGCGGGCGGCGTCCTCGTCGTGGACGGCGCGAACGCGGACGAACTGGTGGACGAGGACGCGCCGCTGTCGACCGGTCACTACGACCCGCACCGCGAGGTCGTGGTCCGGGGCGTGGAGCGCGGCGCCGTCGTCTCGCTGGAGGCACTGCGGCTGCTCGCCGAGGACTCGGCGGAGGAAGGGGCCGACGCGTGACCGTCCCCGCCGACCTCCTGGTGCACGGCGGTGACGTCCTCACCGTCGACGACGCAGGGACCCTCGTACGGGACGGCGCCGTCGCCGTCCGCGACGGCGAGATCCTGGCCGTCGGACCCACCGACGCCCTGCGCGCCCAGTACGCCGCGGCCGACACCCTCGACGCCACCGGTTGCCTGGTCATGCCCGGCCTCGTCAACACCCATACGCACCTCGCGATGACGCTGCTGCGCGGCCGCGCCGACGACGTGACGCTCCAGGGCTTCCTGGAACGGGTGATCCGCTGGGAGGGCGAGCTGCTGTCGCCGGAGAACGTGGCGGCGGCGGTGCGGGTTGCGGTCGCCGAGAGCGTACGGGCGGGCGTGACCTCCGCCCTGGACATGTACTGGTTCCACGAGGCCGCCGAGCGCGCGGCACGGGAGGCGGGCTGGCGGCTGCACACCGGCCCCACTTTCATGGACGTACCGGACCCGGCCGACGGCATCGCCTACGAGGACCGGCTGGAGTGGGCCCGCCGCGACCTGGCGGCGCGCCCGGCCCGGCCGGGTACCCGGCCCGTCCTCTTCGCGCACTCCACCTACACGCTGTCCCCGGAGCAGCTGACCGGGATCGCCGCGCTGGCCCGGGAGTTCGGCGCGCTGCTGCACATCCACGCCGCGGAGAACGCGATCGAGGTCGCCACCGTCGAGGTGGCGCACGGCAGGCGCCCGGTGGAGCTGCTGGACAGGCTCGGACTGCTCGGCCCCGACCTGCTGATCGCCCACGCGGTGGACCTGACGGGACCGGAGATCGCGGCACTGGCCCGCACCGGCACCTCGGTCGCCCACTGCCCGGTGTCGAACCTGAAGCTCGGCTGCGGCATCGCTCCGGTGCCGCGGCTGCTCGGCGCGGGCGTGACCGTCGGACTCGGCACGGACGGCGCGGTCAGCTCCAACACCCTCGACCTGCTGGGCGCGGTGCGGCAGGCCGCGCTCGTGCACAAGGCGGGCGGCGACCCGACGGCGGTCGGCGCCGAGCAGGCCGTGCGCATGGCGACCGTCGAGGGCGCCCGCGCGCTGGGCCTCGACGGGCAGCTGGGCTCCCTGGAGCCGGGCAAGCGCGCGGACCTGATCGTGCTGGACCTCGGCAAGCCCCATCTCACACCGCGCCACGACGTGTGGTCGATGCTCGCCTATGCCGCCCAGGCCTCCGACGTACGGGACACGGTCGTCGACGGGCGGGTGCTGATGCGCGACCGCGCGCTCACCACCCTCGACGAGGCCGCGGCCCTGAAGGCCCTGGCGGACCTGGACACGGTGTCCGTCCCGGACGCGCGGTCCGGTCCGGAGGTCCTGGCATGACCGTCACCCGGGGCTTCGCCGGACGTTCGCCGGCCGGCGAACGCGATCCCCGGCTGCCGCCCGGCCAGTACGACGCGGGCGACTCCTGGCCCGTGCTGTCCGCCGAGGTCACCCCCGGCCTCACGGCCGCCGAGTGGACGTTCCGCGTCGACGGGCTGGTGGCCGAGGCCCGCACCTGGTCGTGGGAGGAGGCGCACACGCTGCCGCGGTCCGGGTACGAGGGCGACATCCACTGCGTCACCAGCTGGTCGAAGTTCGGGGTGCGGTTCGGCGGCGTGTCCCTGGACACGTTCCTGGACCTCGCCCGCCCGCACGCCTCGGCCACGCACGCCGTCGCGTACGCGCACACCGGGTACACCACGAACCTGCCGCTGTCCGACCTGACCGGCGGACGCGCCTGGATCGCCTGGGAGTTCGGCGACGGGCCGCTCGACCCGGCGCACGGCGGCCCGGCCCGGCTCGTGGTGCCCCACCTGTACTTCTGGAAGAGCGTCAAGTGGATCGCGGGCCTGCGCGTCCTCGACCACGACGAGCCGGGTTTCTGGGAGCGGAACGGCTACCACGCCCGGGGCAACCCCTGGAACGAGGAGCGCTACGCCGGTGACTGAGCGCCCGACCGAGCCCTTCGTCCCGCAGACCCGGTTCGCCGTGCCGGGACGGATCGTCGCGAGCAACCGCGCCGCGGCCGGCTGGCAGCCGGCCCGCCTCGTCGAGGTCCGCCGCGAGACGGCGCGGGCGTCGACGTTCCGGTTCGCGGTGCCCGGCTGGACGGGCCACCTGCCCGGCCAGCACCTGATGCTGCGCCTGACGGCGGCCGACGGCTACGTCGCACAGCGGCACTACTCCATCGCGTCACCGCCCGCCGACAGCGGTCATGTCGAGCTCACCCTCGACCACGTCGAGGGCGGCGAGGTGTCCGGCTGGTTCCACCGGGTGGCCCGGCCCGGCGACACCGTCGAGGTACGCGGCCCGCTCAGCGGGTTCTTCGCCTGGCCCGGTGACCGGCCGGCCCTGCTGCTCGGCGCGGGTTCCGGTGTCGTACCGCTGATGTCGATGGTCCGCGACCGCCGCCTGCGCCGAAGCGCCGTCCCGCTGCGTCTGCTGGTCTCGGCGCGCACGCCCGAGGACCTGATCTACGCGGACGAGTACGGGGACGAGACCACCCCCGTCCTCACCCGCGCGGCCCCGCCCGGAGCGCGGCCCGGCCGCCTCTCGGCCGCCCACCTGGAGCCGTACCTGGCGCGGCCTCCGGCCGAGGGCTGGGAGGCGTACGTCTGCGGCTCCAACGGCTTCGCGGAGCACGCCTCCCGGCTGCTGGTCGCGCTGGGGCAGCCCGTGGACCGGATCCGCGTCGAGCGCTTCGGCTGACTCCCGGGACGGCGCTCCCGACACGATCACTTCCGGGGGGTCTCCGAAAGACACGATCCAAAAGTGGTGCAAAACCTCTCTTTCCTGAGCGTACCGGCCGGGACGGTGTGAGGGTGGTCAGTCGACGGCTGAGCACAGGGAGTTGACCATGCCGCAGCCCCAACCACCCACATCGGCATCGACGGAAGGCGGCGCATGACGGCCTCGTCCACCTGCCGGGGCATCGACGTCTCCGAGCACCAGGCCCCGCAGGACTGGGCCGCCCACAAGCGGGCCGGCCTGGCGTTCGGCTTCGCCAAGGCGAGCGAGGGCGAGCACAGCCACGACAGCCGCTTCCCCCTGCACATCTCGGGCATCATCGCCGCCCGGCTCCTCCCCGGCAGCTACCACTTCGCGTGGCCGAACCAGGACGCCAGGACCGAGGCCGCGAACTACGTCAGCGCCGCCCGGCCCTACGCGGACGCGCAGCCGCTGTACACGCACTGGCTGGACCTGGAGGCCTACCCCGACCGGCGCAACTACGCCGGCCGTTCCGCCGCCCAGATCCGGTCGTGGGCGGCGGCCTGGATCGCGGCCGTCCAGGGCGCGTTCCCCGGGCAGCGCGTCGGGATCTACACCTCGGCCGACGACCTGGCCGCCGGCCATGTCCCCGGCGGCCTGCCGCTCTGGTACCCGGCCTACCCCTGGGGCGCCGCCGACTACCCGCGCGCGGAGGCCGCGGCACGGCCCGCGCCGTCCGGCTGGACGCCGCTGCTGTGGCAGTTCACCAGCACCCCGCTCGACCGATCCATCGCCTACCGCTCCGAGGCCGCCCTGCGCGCCTGGGCCGCGGGCACCACGGCGAACACCGACGAGGAGGACCCCGTGCCCGACCAAGTGAACCTCGGCATCGCCGCGCCCTACCAACTGGCCCCGGGGGCCTGGGACTCGGTGGAGTTCACCACCGAGTGGGCCGACACCGCGGACCAGCACGCCACCGACGGCTCCGTCTTCGCCCGCGGCGCCTGCCGGTTCACCGGTTCGGTGAGCCTGCACATCACCGGACTCGCGGCCGGCGCGACCGTCCAGGTCCGCATGTCGGAGTACGAGGGTGACCAGCACATCGCCGACCACCCGATCGACGAGGCGGTCGGCACCCTGGGCGACACCTACCACGTCACCCCCCTCACCAAGCACCTGACGGCCGGCCGCGGCATGCGCGTCCGGCTCCTCAACAACGGCGGCACGCCGGTCACGGTGCAGAGCGCGGTCCTGACCGCACTCAGCTGGCCGGCACACTGACCCGCCGCCACCCACAGCCAAGTCCCACCGGCCCCGGCATCCGCCGGGGCCGACGCACGTCGGGAACAGCGTCCGGCGAGCGCTTCGCACGGTGTCCGCTCGCGAGGCGGGCGACGACTCGGCACCCCGCTCAGCTGACACGAGCGGGCTTGTCACTCGGCGGCCACGGTGAGCAGCAGCATGGGCGGGTTCACGGTGTTCTCACGGGAGTTGAGGATCACGGCCAGGCCCGCGGCCTGCTCGGCCAGGGCCAGTGACACCCTGCCGCCGAGGGCCGGCCCCACCTGGGACGTCACGTCGAACCGCAGCGTACTTCTGGTGGTCGTGGCGACGGTGGAGGACAGAACGGCGCCGAGGGCGGGCTTGGTGTTCCACGTGAGTGTGGACTCGGTCCAGTCGGTCTCGGCGACGCCGAAGGCGGCGATCGACGTGGTGTCGCCGCCACTGTCCGAGACGTAGCCGTACACCGACAGGGTGGCGGCACTGATCGCGCCGATGAGGGGTGAGGTGTCGAAGGCCAGGTACGACTGCCGGCTGTAGCCGCTGCCGCTCGCGTTCTTGACGACCAGGGTGGTGGCGCTTCCGTAGCCGGTCGCCGCGTAGGCGCCGTCCCGGACGTAGGCGTCCCCCACGGGGGCGAGCACGGCCGAGGTGAGGGTGAAGGTGGCCTCGCGGGTGGCGCCGGCCGCGCCGGAGAGGTCGACGACGAGAACCGTGTCCGGTGCCGACCGGATGACGGTGATCGTGTCGTCGGCGCTCACCAGGTCCCCGCCGAGCGCGAGTTGGACCGTGACGGTGGAGGCCGTACGGGACGGGTCCGAGACGCCGACGGCCAACCGGCCCTGCGCCTGGCGGGTGATGACCGCGCACGGCGCGGAGACCGTGATGCCCCCGGCCGAGCCCGCCGCGAAGAAGTTCGCCGCGATCACGCCGCTCGCGGTGTCCCGTACCGCCTGCACCGCGCTCGAGTTGGCGAGCACGGTGACGGTGGGGGCGGCGGCGCGGGCCGCCGTCCGCGCCTTGGTGAAGCCGGGCAGCAGGACGTAGGCGTACGCGTCGGACGCCGGGGCGGTGCCGTGCGACAGGCAGAGCGAGACGTACTGCCGGCTGAGCGTGTCGGTGGGCCCGGACAGCGTGTTGATGTCGCTCCAGGCGCCCGTGCGGGTCGTCCGGGCCGCCTCGACGGTCGCGCCGCCGGGGAAGAGGTAGCCGCCGACGCCCTCCAGGTGGACCCAGGAGTCCACCTGGAGGGTGCTTGCCCAGCCGGCTGTGGCGGGCTGGGCGGTGCCGTCCGCGGTGAGGGTGTTGCCGCCGTCCTCGTGGAGGTTGCGGTTCTCGACCGTGGTGACGACCTCCGCCCCGCTGCCTCCGCTGATGCCCGCGCCCAGGCAGACGACGCTGTCGTCCAGGAGGAACCAGGACTTCTTGGCGGTCAGCGTGGATCCGTACTGCCGGAAGTCCATGCCCACGCAGCCGTAGGTGCCCGACAGGCTCGCTCCGCCGACCCAGGTGGCGGCGGAGCGGGTTCCGGTGCCGGCCGCGTCGGCGAGGGCGAGGGTGTCGACGGTGGTGCCGGGCAGCCGGTAGGGGTCGGCGGTCGGCCAGTAGCCGTCGGTCCAGTGGCCCGGGTCGGAGGCGAGGTAGAGGTAGCCCATGCCGTCGCCGGTGTGCCAGCCGTGCAGGTTCTCGCCGTTGATCGACTCGTAGCGGGCCACGCGGGCCGAGGACAGGGAGAGGGCGTAGGCCCAGCCGTCGCCGCGGTGCACGGCCCGGTCCATGGACGGGAACTGGAGATGCCCGGCGGGTTCACCGGCGGCGCTGATCGACGAGTCGTCGAGTACCGGCTGCGCCATGGCGATTCCGGCGATGGACGCGGTGTCCGCGAAGGGCGCGTAGTCCTCGCCGCGGGTGATCCATCCTTTCGCCAGGCTCCTGAAGTGGTCGGCCTGGGCGGTGGTCGGGGCGGACTCGGCGGCGCGCAGCACGGACTCGATGACGAGGGTGCCGTCGGAGAAGTCCGTCTCGGCGACGCGGCTGACCGCTCTGCCGCGTACGGCGTCCATGCACAGGCCGTTCCACGTCCAGGGCCGGAAGGCGGTGTCGACGGAAGTGTGCACGTGGGTGGCCGCGGTGTCGGTGATCTCCCAGTCGGAACCGTCGAGGAGCTGGAAGAGCGCGGCGAGGCCGCGCAGCAGGACCATGCCGTAGGTGCCGGTGTAGGGGATGTAGGTGTGCTGGACGAACGACCCGTCGGCGTACAGGCCGTCGCCGGAGGTGACGTACGGGAAGACGTCGGAGAGGGCGGAGACGGCGGTGGCGATGCGTTCGCCGTCTCCGCCGAGGATGCCGCGCACCGCGACGACCTGGCACAGGTCCACGCGGTTGGCTCCGGTGGAGGTGGATCGGGCGGTGCCGTACTTGTTGAGAGTCGGGTCGGGCACGAAGTGGTCGACCGCGGCGACCAGGTCGGCTGTCTGCGCCGACGACAGCAGGGGGTACACCAGGACGGCCGCGTTGACCAGTGCGGACGGCGAACCGATCTCCCACTCCCACCAGTTGCCGGACTCGGCGGTGTCGGCGTTGTACACCTGTGCGTGGAGGAAGTCGAGGCCGGAGACGATCGCCGCGCCGAGCTCCGGGTCGCCGTGCAGCGTGCGCCCGCTGCCGTCGGTGGCGGTCGCGCCGGGGGTGGCGTACGCCGTCGCCATGGTCGCCAGTCGCTTGCAGCTGGTCGTCATGTTCGCGGGGGCGGTGAGGGTCAGTCCCGGCCAGAGGGCGCCTGCCGAGGCGTCGGCGGACAGGGAGTTCCACAGGTCGGTGGCGGTGGTGGAGAGGCTGGACAGGGCGGAGGCGTAGGCGTCGTCGGTGGGGTCGATCGATCCGCCGGTGAGGATGTCGGCCCACAGGGCGCGCAGGACCGCCTCGGCGTCCTCGGCCCGGGCGGGCGCGGCGCCCGGGCCGAGCTGGACGGCGCCGGTCAGGGCGCCGAGAGCGACCGCCGCCGCGGTCAGGAAACCACGGCGGCCGAAGGTCATGGCTGTGTTCTCGTGCACGGTGTTCCTCCGCTGGGAACGGGGTCGGGGGACATTGCGAGGGGCGCGCTCCATCGGGACGCGCGGGGTACGGACCGTGCGGGTGGGGTGCGGGGTCGGGTTACGGCGCGGCCGGTTGCGGCGCCCGGCCGATCAGCCGCAGCAGGCGCCCGGTCTCGGCCGTGACCGCCGCGCGGCCCGCCCCCAGATAGCGGCGGGGGTCGACGGAGACCGGGGAGGACTCCAGGTCGGCGCGTACGGCCCGGGTGAACAGCGAGTTGAGATGGGTGGCGATGTTGATCTTCGTCATTCCGCAGGCCACCGCGTCGGCGAGAGCGGCGTCGGCGACCCCGGAGGAGCCGTGCAGGACCAGGGGTACGGGCACGGTGTCACGCAGTTCGCGGATGAGCGCGAAGTCGAGGGCCACATCACGGGTGAGCATCGCGTGCGACGTGCCGACGGCGACCGCGAGGGCGTCGACCCCGGTGGCGGCGACGAACCGTGCCGCGTCGGCCGGGTCGGTGCGCGCGCCCGGCGCGTGCACCCCGTCCTTGCCGCCGATCTCACCGAGTTCGGCCTCCACCCACACCCCGTGCCCGTGACAGAACTCCACGAGCGCCGCGGTGGCGGCGACGTTCTCGGCGTACGGCAGCGCGGAGGCGTCGTACATCACGGACGGCACCCCCAGCGCGACGGCCTCCTCCACCAGGGCCGGCGAGGTGGCGTGGTCCAGGTGCACGGACACCGGCGCCCGGGACTCCTCGGCGGCACTGAGGGCGGCCGAGGCCAGGGGGCGCAGGGCGCCGTGATAGCGGACGGTGTTCTCGCTGATCTGCAGGACGACGGAGGTCTCGGCCTGTTCCGCCGCGGTGACGATCGCGGTGATGTGTTCGAGGTCGACGACGTTGAAGGCGCCGAGACCTCGGTGCGCGGCGGCGGCCGTGTCGGCGAGCGGGCCGGTTCCCACGAGGGGCATGGGCGGGTTCTCCTTCTTCGGCAGGGCGGACCGTGGGCGGCACGGCCGGCCTATCGGTCTGTGTGCGGGTGAGGTGCCGCGGCGCGGGCTGCGGGTGCGCGGCGGCGGGCCGGGCGGACGGCCTCATCCGCCGGGCGTGACGGTCGTCGCCGACAGCAGGTCCCGGTAGACGCGGTCGTCGAAGTCACCCGCCAGCGGGGCTTTCACCGCTGCCGCCGACAGCGCGACCGCCTGCCGGACACGTTCCGGCCACGGTGTGTTCCCGGCCAGGCCGACGCTCAGCGCGGCGACCGCCGCGTCCCCGGCGCCCGTCGGATTTCCGTTCAGGCGTCCCGGTGGCCGGGCCGACAAGACACCGTCCGGGGTGACGGCGAGCAGGCCGTCGGGGCCGAGGGAGACGACCACGGACCGGGCCCCGGCCGCGCGCAGTTTCTCGGCTCCCGCACGGACGTCGGCGGACGCGCCGAGTGTCTCGGCCAGTTCCTGTGCGTTCGGCTTCACCACGGCGGGACCGGCGGACAGGGCTGCCAGCAGCGGAGGGCCGGCGGTGTCGAGGACCACCGGGACGCCCTCCCGGCGGGCCAGCAGAACCAGTTCGGCGTACGTGTCGTCGGGCAGTCCCTCGGGCAGGCTGCCCGAGATCACCACCACTCGGGAGGCCGACAGCAGGCGACGGTAGCTGATCCGGAAATCCAGCCACTCCCCCGCGGTGATGCCGGGCCCGGGTTCCAGCAGAACGGTGGCGTCCCCAGTCTCTCCTTCCACCACGGTGACGGTCTGCCGGGTGGTCCCGGCGATCGTCACCAGCTCGTCGCGCATCCCGGCGGCGGCCAGCTCCCGGCGGACGGCCTGTCCCGACAACCCGCCCACGAGTCCGGTGACCGAGGTGGCGTGGCCGAGCGTCCTCAGGACCCGGGAGACATTGATCCCCTTGCCGCCCGCCCGGTGGTGAGCGACGGTGAGCCGGTGACTGGCGCCGTTGCGGATGCGGTCCACGGTGTAGGTCACGTCGATCGCGGCGTTGAGCGTGACAGTGGTGATCACAGCCCCGCCTCCACGGATGCCCCACGCGCGGCCCGGTGCTCGCCGGTGAGGTCGAGCGCGAGAAGCGCGGCGCCTCGGCAGCCGGCCTGGGCACCGAGTTCCGCGACCAGCAGATCCGGCGGCCGGTGGAAGGCCAGGCGCGCCGCGAGCCCGGTGCGCAGCGGATCGATGAGGGCCGCCCCGGCACGGGCCAGTCCCCCGCCGATCACGATCGTTCCGGGGTCGCACAGCACGGTGTACGCGGCGAGGCCGTCGGCCAGCGACGCCACGGCGCTGTCCCAGATCCGCCGCGCCACCGGTTCACCGGCGCACGCCCGGGCGCAGACATCCTCGGCGGTCACGGCGACGGATCCCACCACACCTTCCGTGTCCCCGATGCCCGCGCCCGCCGTACCGGTCGTACCCGCGGTGTCCGCCGTGTCAGCGGTGTCCGCGGTGTCCGCCGTGTTGGTCGCCCGGGCGTAGCGGCGGGCCACGGCGGACGCGGAGGCCAGTGTTTCGAGGCAGCCGCGGCGCCCGCAGCCGCAGCGCGGCCCACCCCGCCGTACCGTCAGATGGCCGAGCTCACCGGCGCTTTCCCCGCTGCCGTCCAGTACCCGGCCGTCGCGGACGTGGGCGGCGGCGATCCCGGTGCCGAGGGCGACGAACAGGAACTCGGGCCGGCCGCGGCCCGCACCCAGCCGGCCTTCGGCCAGCGCGCCGGCCCGCACGTCGTGGCCCAGGGCCACGGGAAGGCCGAGCCGCTCGGCGAGGACGGCCCGCAGCGGCAGGTCGTGCCAGCCGAGATTGGCCGAGTAACGGGCCACGCCGCGCGCGGTGTCGACGAGGCCGGGTACGGCCACACCGACGGCGAGCGGAGGCCGGCCGGTGCGGGCCACGCACTGGGCGGCGAGGGCGGCGACCGTCTCGGCCACGGTGTCGACGACGGCCTGTGGTCCCCGCTCCCGCCGGGTCGCCCGGCGTTCGGTGCGGGTCACGGTGCCGTCGCTCGCCACCAGCGCGGCCTTGATGTCGGTGCCGCCGAGGTCGACGGCGACCACATGGCCGGGAGGGGGGCTGCTGCCGCTCATGGGGTCCGGGTCCCTTCGGTCAGACGAGCACGACGGAGCGGGTCAGGTTGCGGGGCCGGTCCGGGTCGAGCCCGGCGGCCTCGGCACACGCCACGGCCAGGCGCTGGGCGAGGACCAGTTCGGCGAGCGGGTCGCGGTCGGAGCCGACCAGGATCGCGCCGGTACGGGTGATGTCCTCGGACAGTCCCGCCGGTGCCGGTCCGAAGACCCACACCACCCGTCCGGGGGCGGCGATGCTGATGGGGCCGTGCCGGTACTCCATCGCCAGGTAGCTCTCCGTCCACGCGCCGGCCGCCTCACGCATCTTCAGCGCGGCCTCGTCGGCCAGTCCGCCGGTCCAGCCGGTGCCGAGGAAGGTGACCTGCCCGGCCTGGACCCACCGCGGGTCGAGGGGCTCGGCCAGGGCACGGCGCGCGTCCTGGGCGGCGGGCGCGAGGTCCTCGCCGAGGTGGGCGCGGAGCAGGGCCAGTGCCGTGGTGGCGAACCGGGTCTGCACCACGGACTGCTCGTCGGCGAAGGGCAGACTCAGCACGTGATCGGCCGCCACCGCGGCCGGGGTGCTCCCGTCCGCGGTGATCACGGTGCTGGCGGCCGCCCCCTGTACTGCCGCGATCAGGTCGATGACCTCGGTGGTGGTGCCCGAACGCGTGAGGGCGACGATCCGGTCGTAGCGGCGCCCGGCCGGGAACTGCGAGGCGGCGAAGGCGTCGGTACGGCCGTGGCCGGCCTCCTCGCGCAGGGACGCGTAGGACCGGGCCATGTACAGGGAGGTTCCGCAGCCGACGACCGCGACCTCCTCGCCCGGTGACGGCAGCGCGTCACCGGCACTCGCGGCGGCCTCGGCCGCACGCAGCCAGCACTCCGGCTGGGTGGCGATCTCTTCCTGGGTGAACGACACGGACGTTCCTCTTCTCCTCTTGCTCGTGGCTCGGTCTTCGGGACGGTGAACTGGCGCTCAAGGCTCGCGGCTCAGGAATCAGGACTCAGGACTCAGGACTCAGGACTCACAGGGCGGCGTACCGCAGCGCCTCGGCCAGCGGAGGGGCCTCGGGAACCACCGCTTCTCCCACTCCAGGCAGAGCCGGCCGCGGTCCGGGCCAGCCGGGCCACTTCGTGGACGTCCGCGTCGGGGCAGCCGAGGGTGCTGAACGCCCGTTCCCAGCGCGGTGCCGTGGGCGGGTCAGCCAACGGGCACCTCCGCCCAGTCCGGCACGAGGACCCGCTCGCCGGTGGCGCACGAGGCGTAGACGGACTCCACGGCCTCGACGACGTGGCGCCCATAGGCGGCCGGGATCACGGGCGGCTGTTCGCCCCGTACGGCGGCGGCGAACGCGGCCAGTTGGTCGAGGAAGGCGGTGGGCACATCGTCGGCCGACTCGTCGGCGAGCACCACCGGGGCGCTGCCGTCGTCGGGGTGGAGGACGGCGCCGGAGCCGCGTGCGACACGGATCGTGCCGCGTTCGCCGATCACGGTCATTTCGTCCCGGGCGGGCAGCTGGGTGCTGGTGACCGTGATGTGCCCGACGGCTCCGTCCTCCAGTTCGAGGCGGGCCAGTACGTCGGTCTCCACGAGCAGCTCTCCGCGGTGGACGGCCTTCGCCGTCACCGCCACCGGGCGCCGGCCGGTGAGCCACAGCAGCCGGTCCACACAGTGGGTGCCGATGTTGATGAACACCCCGCCGCCGGACACGGCCGGGTCGAAGAACCAGGCGGGCCTGCTGCCGGGGCGGTAGTCGGTGCCGCGCCAGTCGTGGACGGCCAGTACGGACCCCACGGCGCCCGCGTCGAGAGCTGCCTTGGCGGCGGCCGTGGAGGGCAGGAAGTGCTGGATGTGCCCGACGAAGAGGACGACTCCCGCGTCGGCGCAGGCCCGCTCCATGACGACGCAGTCCTCGGAGCGGGTGGCCATCGGCTTCTCGACCAGTACGTGCAGTCCGGCCGCCGCGGCGTCGGTGACGATGTCGGTGTGCAGGGCGTGCGGGGTGTTGACGACGACGGCGTCCACCAGCCCGGAGGCGATGAGTTCGCGGTGGTCGGTGAAGACCGCGGCGTTCAGCGGTCCGGCGACGCGGCTCGCGGTCTCGGCGACGATGTCGCAGACGGCGGTCACCCGCACGCCGGGGGTGCCGGCGGCGGCGTCGGCGTGCAGCACGCCCACGGCGCCCGCGCCGATCAGGCCGAGCCTTATGGCGGTCACGTGGTGTTCTCCTCAGGGATGACGGAGCCGGTGTCCTGGGCGGCTCCGCAGGACTGGCGGACGATGATGGTGGGGCGCAGCAGGACGCGGCTGCGCGGCAGTTCGGGGTCGTCGAGGCGGCGCAGGAGGGTTTCGGCCGCGGTCTTGCCGAGGTGCCGTTTCGGGGGTGCGACCGCCGTCAGGGGCACGTCGGCGACGTCGGCGATCTCGTCGTCGTAGGCGACCAGGGCGAGGTCACCGGGGACGGTGAGACCGGCCCGGCGCGCGGCGCCGAGCAGCAGCGCCGCCTGTCGGTCGCCGAAGCAGACGGCCGCCTTGGCCCCGGCCTCGCGCAGTACGGCCAGGCAGCGGTCGGCCGCCGCCGGGCTCCACTCCTCCCGGGCGGCCCGGAACTCGACGGTGAGCAGGCCGCGTTCGTCGATCGCCTGGTGGAAGCCCTCGGCCACGGGGCCGGAGGTGGGGCTCGGGTGACGCAGGACGAGACCGATCGTCCGGTGTCCGAGGCCGGCGAGGTGACGGACGGCGTCGTAGGCACCGGCTTCGTGGTGGGTGCACACGTATTCGTTGGTGTCGCCGAGGGAGGCGTGGCGCCGTTCGACCAGAACGCTCGGGACCGGCAGTGCCGCCAGCCGGGCGAGGTAGTCCCGGGCGGGTTCGGGTCCGTCGAGGGTGGGGACGACGAGCAGGCCGTCGACGCCGGCGTCCAGCATGTCCCGCAGGTCCTTGGCCTCGCGTTCCTGGTCGTAGCCGGAGCAGGCGAAGAGCAGCCGGGCGCCGGCGGCGGAGAGGGTCTCCTCGATGCCCTGGAGGACCTTCGGGTAGTAGAAGGCGGTGTCGGGGACGCTGACACCGATCAGTGCGCGGCCGGGCCCGGGCGGGCTCGGCGGGACGACGAAGGTGCCCGAGCCCTGTCTGCGGACGACCAGTCCCTCGGCGACCAGTTCGTCGACGGCGCGGCGCACCGTGCTCACCGAGGTGCCGCTGCTGCCGGCGAGTTCCTTCTCGGTGGGCAGCCGGCTGTCGGCCGGCCACACGCCCTGGAGCAGCTGCCGGCGCAGCTCGGCGGCGAGCTGACGGAACTTCAGGTCACGAACTCCGGTCACGACGGTCCTCAATCTCGCATCGGCTGTACTCACTTGACGGAGCCGACGGTCATTCCCTCGATGATCCGGCGGCCCAGCCACACATAGCAGGCGAGGACGGGCAGGACGACGATGGCCACACCGGCGAAGAGTCCTCCCCAGTCGGCGCCGTTGTACTGCATCTGCTGGAGGAAGCCGAGCAGGGCGAGGGAGAGGGTCTGGTGGTCGGTGGTCTGGATGAAGACCAGGGCGAAGACCGTCTCCCCCCAGTGCTGGATGATGTTGAGGATGAGGACGGTGACGAGACCGCCCCGCGCCATCGGCAGCATGATCTGCCAGAAGGTCCGCAGCGGCGTGGCTCCGTCCAGTGCCGCGGCCTCCTCCAGTTCCACCGGGAGGGTGGCGAAGAAGCCGGTGAGGAAGAACACCGCGAAGGGCAGGGAGGTGGCCACGTAGACGACGATCAGCCCGAACAGGCTGTTGACGAGCTGGAGTTGGTTCATCACCACGAACAGCGGCAGCATCACCATCTGGGCGGGGATGCCGAGTCCCAGGGCGAAGAACAGGGCGAATGAGGAGTTCAGGCGTGTGGTGATGCGGCTGAGGACGTAGGCGGCCGGCGCGGCCAGCAGCAGGGTGACGACGGCGGTGCCGCCCACGACGACGACGGTGTTGACGGCGGCCTGGCCGAACAGGCCGCCGGTCCAGGCCCGTGCGTAGTTTCCCCAGTTCGGGCTGGTGGGGAGCCGCCAGGGTGAGGTGAAGATCTGGTCGCCGGTCTTCAGCGACGACATCAGCAGCCACAGTCCGGTGAGGACGTTGAAGGCGGCGAACAGCCAGACCAGCGGTACGCCGACGATCCGGGCGGTGGTGAGCCGGCGCAGCCGGCGGGTGAGGGGGCCGGGCGGGCGGCTGGGACTGGCGACAGCCATCGGGGCTGACCTCCGTTACGGGGTGCGGAAGGCGCGTGCGAGGGGCGGGTCGTGTCCGGTGCGACCGGAGTGGTGCGATACCGGTCAGTACTGCACCGTGTCGCGGCGCATGAAGCGCCGGATGAGGACGACGAGCACGCCGACGAGGGTGAGCATGACCACGGCACTCGCGGCGGCGGAACCGTAGCGGGGTACGCCGCCGGAGGCGAAGGCCTCGCCGTAGGTGTAGAGGGCGGTGTTCCACACGCCGGTGTCGGGCATCTGGCCGGCGGCGCCGGCGAAGGCGTAGATGAACTCGAAGACCTTGACCGCGGAGATGGTCCACAGCACGGCGCACACTCCGACCACGTCCCACATCAGTGGCAGGGTGACGTGCCGGAACTTCTGCAGGGCGTTGGCTCCGGCGAGGTCGCAGTCCTCGTACAGCTCGGGCGGGATCTGGTCGACGGCGGCCATCAGGATGGTGGTGTAGAAGCCGGTGGAGGTCCACACCAGGCCGATCATGATGACCTTGAAGAGGTTCTCCTGGCCGAGCCAGTTGGGCGACGGGAGGCCCGCGGCCTCGGCGAGGGCGTCGACGAGTCCGTCGTGCTGGAAGAGGAAGCCCCACAGGATCGCCAGGACGACGCTGGGCACGATGTTCGGGAAGAAGAGGATGGACCGGGCGGCCTTCCGGCCCTTCATCTCCCGCAGCACCATGGTCAGTCCGAAGGAGACCAGGAAGGTCAGACCGCCCGCGCCGAGGATGATCCAGAGGGTGTTGGTGAAGGAGTGCCGGAAGGTCGGGTCCTGGAAGATCCTGCGGTAGTTGTCCAGGCCGATGAAGTGCATGGGGCCCGCCCCGGCCCACTGGTTGAGGCTCAGCCAGAGGGTGAACAGAGAGGGGCCGGCGAAGAAGACGACGTAGACCAGGACCGCCGGCAGCAGCATCGGCCAGAACAGCTTCCTGCGGCGGGCGGCGAGCGGGCTGGGCCGGGACTCCCCCCGCCAGGCGGCGGACCGGCGGCGGGCGGGGGTGATGTCGGCCTCGCCGGCGGGGCGCAGGGTGTCGGTGGCCGTCACGAGGCCGTCTTCCAGTAGGCGGCGGAACCGTCCGCCAGCTTGCCGGCGAAGGACTTCGCGGTGAGGCGGCCGGTGATGAACTCGGTGTTCAGCGGCAGGAACACCTTGGTGTACCACTCGGCCGCGGTCTCCTTCACGCCGTCGAGGGTCTTGACGACGGTGCCCGAGCTGAGCGCCTTCTGCGCGTCGGCGAGTTCCGTGGGGGCCGCGATGTCGGCACGCGGGGTGATGTTCTTGGCCTGGGAGGCGATGCCGCTCAGGTGCTCCTTGGCGAGGAAGTAGGCGATGAACTTCTGTGCCGCGGCGGTGTTCCTGGCCTTCTTCGGGATGGAGAAGCCGATGAGGGAGATGTCCTGGGCGGTGTTGTCGCCCGCGGTGAAGGCCGGGAAGGGGAAGGACCGGTAGGTGAAGCCGGAGGTGGCGAACTCCGCGGTCTCGCTGGGCGCGAAGGTGCCGAGGAGCAGGAAGTCCGACTTGCCCTTGGCCCATTTCTGCTGGACGGCCGGCCACTTCGAGCCGTCGTACCCCTTGGTGAAGTCGTTCGCGGAGACGAGCTTCTCGATGTGGCGCAGCGCGTCGACGAAACCGTCCGCCTTCAGCAGGGCGCCGCTCTTGTCCTTCGCGGCCTTGGCGAAGGCACCGGGCCCAAGGCCGCGCAGGACGGCGTAGTACGTCCAGTAGGCGGCGTAGTCGGGAACGTCGGCGTCGAGGGCGAGCGGCCCGTCGCCGCGCCTCGCCCGGCGGGTGGCCAGCAGGTCGGTGAACTCCGCCCAGGTGGCGGGGGGTTGGGCGGCGACGTCGGGCAGGGCGTGTCCGTCGTACCAGACCTGGGTGGTGACCACCTCGTACGGTATCTGCCACAGCGTGCCGTCGGTGGTGCTCAGGTCCCGGTACTTGGCGGGGATGACGCCGCCCACGGTGTGGCCCTTCTCCCCCGGGATCGACAGGTCCAGGACCGGGGTGAGGTCGAAGGCCTGTCCGGTGGCCTGGAGTTGGGCGTAGGCGAAGCGGTCGGCGGAGTCGACCAGGTCGGCGGGGACGTTCGACGTGTTCAGGGTGGGTGCCAGCTGCTGAACGACCTGACGGCCCTTCCACTGGACGCTGACCTTGACGCCGGTGTCCTTGGTGAACTGGGCGATCGCGGCCTTGAGCACCTTGGCCTGCGGTTCGTCCTGCTTCCACATCGACCAGTAGGTGAACGAGGACTCCCCGTCCCCGGAGGACGTCGAACCGGACCCGCACCCGGCGGCGGTCAGCCCGGCGGCGGTGGCGAGCACGGCGCCGAGGACCGCGCGGCGGGACAGAGGGCGACCGGACTCGGAGACGGTCACGGACGGTCTGGCAGCGGACATACCTGCACTCCTCGGGAGGCGACGACCTGAACAGGGGGGAAGGCGTGGCCATATGATTGCCGTCGAGTCATAGACATTTCAACAGGCCACTGAAGCAATGAATTGCGAATGAATTTCGTCATTGCTCTGAACAGTGGGTCGGTCGCCCCGGCGCGGCGCGCGAATGCGCGATATTCATAGCCCATTCATATGCTGTCGCCGATTGACTGGAAAGACGCGGCCACCGAGCATGTGAGCCATCCGCGAGCCCGGCCAGTTGCCCGCCTCGCGCGAAGGGCCGGCACCGCACGGTCCCGGCCCTTCGCCAGCCACCCGTCACCCCAGGCCCGGGAGAACCATGGCAAGCCGCGATCCGGAGCGTCCCAACGTCCTGCTGATCCTCTCCGACGACCAGGGCCCCTGGGCCCTCGGCTGCGCCGGCAACCACGAGATCCGCACCCCCCGGCTGGACGCCCTCGCGGCGAGCGGCGTCCGCCTCAACCGCTTCTTCTGCACCTCACCGGTCTGCTCGCCGGCCCGCGCCTCCCTGTTCACCGGCCAACTGCCCTCCCAGCACGGCGTCCACGACTGGCTCTCCTACCATCACGCGGGCCGTACCGGCATCGACTTCCTGGCCGGCCGTACCCTGTTCACCGACCTGCTCGCCGACGCCGGCTACCGCCTCGGCCTCAGCGGAAAGTGGCACCTGGGCGCCAACGACCGGCCGCGCCCCGGCTTCGTGCACTGGTACGCCCACGAGAGCGGCGGCGGGCCCTACCGCGGAGCGCCCATGTACCGCGACGGAGTCCGCACCGAGGAGCCGGACTATCTCACCGACGCCCTGGCCGAGGACGCCGAACGCTTCCTTGTCACCGAGTCGGAGCGTCCCGAACCCTTCCACCTCTCCCTGCACTTCACCGCGCCGCACAAGCCCTGGAAGGGCCAACACCCCACCCGTTACACCGAGTTGTACAAGGACTGTGCCTTCGATACCTGCCCCCAGGGCGCACCGCACCCCTGGCAGCCGCTCGCCGAGGACGGCTCGCCGGTCGGCGGGGAGAGCGACACCCGGCAGGCACTCATCGGCTACTTCGCGGCGACCACCGCGATGGACGCCGCCGTCGGCCGCGTCCTGGACCGGCTCGACACGCTCGGCCTCACCGGCTCCACACTCGTGATCTTCACGAGTGACAACGGCTTCAACGCCGGCCACCACGGCATCTGGGGCAAGGGCAACGGCACGTTCCCGCAGAACATGTACGACAGCTCGGTGCTGGTCCCCTTCATCGCGGCCCAGCCGGGCCGCGTCCCCGGCGGACGCGTCTGCGAAGCCCTCCTGTCGCAGTACGACGTCCTGCCCACCCTCGTCGACCACCTCGGCCTGGACCACACCGCCGACCCCCGCCTGCCCGGCCGCTCCTTCGCCGGCCTCCTCACCGACACCGACCGCACCTTCGGCCACGACCGGGTGGTCGTCTACGACGAGTACGGCCCCGTCCGCATGATCCGCACCGAGGGCTGGAAGTACGTGCACCGCTACCCCCACGGCCCGCACGAGCTGTACGACCTGACCGCGGATCCAGGCGAGCAGCACAACCTCGCCGGCCTCCCCCGGTACGCCACCGTCCGCGCCGAACTCGCCGCCCGGCTGGACGAATGGTTCGCGACCTACGTCGACCCCGCCTTGGACGGCGCCCGTCTTGCCGTGTCCGGCAGCGGCCAGCGCACACCGGTGACCCCAGGATCGCTCACGACAGCCTTCGAACCACCCCCGGGAAGCTGAGCGCACCACTGCGAAGAGGAAGGGCGATCCCGCTGGCCACTGCTGCAACCCCCTCAGTACGGAGCGGTCGATCGGCCTTCGCTGTGCCAGGCCCGCGTCTGGCTCCACCCGATCACACGCGGGCCCTCGTCGAACGCGACGGTGGCAGTGTTGCTCGGCACCTCCGAGGACAGCGCGTTCCCTCGCCGGCCGGCCTCCGTGAGCACTGGTTGAGCGGGGCAGACCAAATGGGGGCGAAGTCGATCCGGGTACACCCGGATACCAAAGCGGGTGCGCCTGCCCGCAAGCCCGCATCCGGGCGGCCGAAAGCTCGCGAGATCGGCGGGGGCAGCGTTCACCACAGACCGCCCGGGCCGCCTCAGCCTCCTGACAGTGCTCAACCTTTGGCGAAGTCAGCAGCGACATCGGTTTCACCCGAAGCGCGCCGTCACGGGCGACGCACGCGAATCGCCCCGGCCCTCGCGACGCGAGTTACCACCTGCGGCGCAGGCGACTACTCAGCCTCCCGCATGGTGAAATCCAATGACACGATGTTCGACCCACTGTCTCTCCTCGCAGGCGGGCCGGCGACCGCGCCCGGAGGGGCGCCGACGCCGACCTGGCCTGCCCGCTTGTGAAGAATCACCTGACCACCCATCAAATAACTCAGCAAGGTATCGGCATGAGGCTGACCGAACATGGCCGCAGATGACGACAGATGCACATCACCCCAGGAGCGCCACAGTTGATCTGACCTGGGGAAACACCAGTTCCAACGGGTACTGGTCAAGTGAGGAGAGAGAGCCGTGTTCTACTACCTGCTCAAGTACGTTCTGCTCGGGCCGCTGTTGCGCGTGGTGTTCCGTCCCCGGATCGAGGGGCTGGAGCACGTGCCCGCGTCGGGACCGGCCATCGTCGCGGGCAACCACCTCTCCTTCTCCGATCACTTCCTGATGCCGGCCGTCCTGAAGCGGCGCATCACCTTCCTGGCCAAGGCGGAGTACTTCACGGGACCGGGCGTGAAGGGGCGGCTGACCGCGTTCTTCTTCCGCAGCGCCGGCCAGATCCCGGTGGACCGCTCCGGCAAGGAGGCCGGCCAGGCCGCGATCCGGGAAGGTCTCGGGGTGCTGGACAAGGGCGAGTTGCTCGGCATCTACCCGGAGGGCACCCGCTCGCACGACGGCCGCCTGTACAAGGGCAAGGTCGGGGTCGCCGTGATGGCGCTGCGGGCCGGCGTCCCGGTGATCCCCTGCGCGATGATCGGCACCTTCGAGGCGCAGCCGCCCGGGAAGGTCATCCCCAACGTCCACCCCGTCGTGATCCGCTTCGGCAGGCCCCTGGACTTCTCGCGCTACGCGGGCATGGAGGGCGAGAAGGCGATCCTGCGGGCCATCACCGACGAGATCATGTACGCCATCCTGACCCTCTCCGAGCAGGAGTACGTCGACCAGTACGCGGCGGTCGTCAAGGCCGAGCAGACGGCGGCGAAGGGCGAGAAGGGGCGCAGGTTCCCCCGGGCGCCGCTGAGTTGACGTCTCAGGACGCACGCGGAGCACGGCGAAGGGGCGGCGGGAGTGTTCCCGCCGCCCCTCACCGCTGTGCGTACGTGCCTACGGCTGCGGCGTGGCGTGCGGCGTGCAGGTCACGTCCGCGCCGTCCAGGTCGCCGGTGAGCAGGTAGGTGTCGACACGGCTGTTGATGCACGGGTTGACCAGGCCGGTCACGCCGTGCGAGCCGGCACCCTGCTCGGTGATGAGCCGGGAGCCCTTGAAGCGCTTGTGCAGTTCGACGGCGCCCTCGTACGGGGTGGCGGCGTCACGCGTGGACTGCACGATCAGCACCGGCGGCAGACCCTTGTGGGTGGCGACGTTCACCGGGGTCTGCTGCTTGACCGGCCAGGTGGCGCAGGGCAGGTTCATCCATGCGTTGGCCCAGGTCATGAACGGGTACTGCTTGTTGAGCTCGGTGTTGTCGCGGTCCCACTTCCGCCAGCTGGTGGGCCACTTGGCGTCGGTGCACTCCACGGCGGTGTAGACGGCGTTGCCGTTCTCCGAGGAGATGTTGCCCGCGGTGTCGGAGAGATCCGGGGCGGCGGCGTCGACCAGCGCCTGGGTGTCACCGGCGACGTACTTGCTGAACACCGTGGCGACCGGGACCCACGAGGAGTCGTAGTACGGGGCGCTCTGGAAGAAGGAGATCAGCTCGGCCGGGCCGACGACCCCGCCGATCGGGTTCGCCTTGGCGGTGGCCCGCAGCTGGAGCCACTTGGCCTGGACGGCGTCCCGCGTGGTGCCCAGGTGGAAGGCGGAGTCGTGGGCGGCGACCCAGTCCTCCCAGTCCTTCCAGCGGCCCTCGAAGGCGATGTCCTGGCCCAGGTTGGCCTCGTACCAGATGTTCTCGCGCGACGGGTTGACGACGCTGTCGACGATCATCCGGCGGACGTGCCCCGGGAACAGCGTGCCGTAGACGGCGCCGAGGTAGGTGCCGTAGGAGACACCGAGGTAGTTGAGCTTCTTCTCGCCGAGCGCGGCCCGGATGACGTCGAGGTCACGGGCGGTGTTCGGGGTGGTCATCTGCTGGAGCATCGCCTTGCCGGTGCGCTCGGCGCAGCCGTCCGCGTACTCCTTGGCCAGCTTGCGCTGGGCGGTCTTGTCGGCCTCGGTGTCCGGCACCGGGTCGGCCTTGGGCGCCTTCACGAACTCCTGCGGGTCGATGCAGGAGATGGGCGCGGAGTGGCCGACGCCGCGCGGGTCGAAGCCCACGAAGTCGTACGCCTTCGCGGTGTTGACCCACAGCGGGTTCTTGGTGGTGACGCGGCGCGGGAAGCGCATCCCCGAGCCGCCCGGGCCGCCGGGGTTGTAGACGAGCGCGCCCTGGCGCTCCGCCTTCGTCCCCGTGTTGCCTATTCGGTCGACGGCCAGCTTGATCTGCTTGCCGTTGGGCTTCGCGTAGTCGAGCGGCACGCTGACCCAGCCGCACTGGATGGGCTTCTCGAAGCCCCAGTCGGCCGGGCAGTCCGCCCAGTCGATACCGGCCTTGGCGGCCCGCGCGGCGGCGACCGCCGCGCCCTGCTGCTGCCGGTCCTGGCCGCTGTGCCGGACCTCGGCACCGGCCGCCGGGGCCGCGAGCGCCCCGGTGATGAGGCTCGCGGTGACGAGCGCCCCCGCCGAACCGAGCGCCAGCGTACGGCTCCTCGATCTGAAGTTGTCCCTCAAGTGGGCCCCTCCCCGCTCATTTTTACGAATCGTCAGGGAGGATCTTTCCGGCTGTGACTCGCCTGTGCACAAGGCATGTCAGCCGTTCTTTACCAATCCGATATCCGGATGATCGGGTCCCGCTGAGCGGATCAGCCGCCCAATTCACCCAAGGCCGCGTCCAGCACCCGGCGCAGCCGCAGCGCGTCCGCCGCCACCGCGCTCACCAGTACGGCGGGCCCGGCGAGCGGGGTGAGCGCGGCGCACTCCCCCAGCATCCGCGCCGCCACCGGCTCGGCGGCGAACTCCGGCCGTACGACGATGAGTTGCCCCACGGCACGGTGTCCCGCCAGCACGGCGGGCCCGTCCCAGCCGCCCGGCGCCCCGGGCCCGCAGGCCAGCTCCTGGTCGAGTACGAGGCCACCGGCGACCCGCACGGTGAGCCGGCTGCTCAGCCGCCCCGGCGCCTCCCCCGCCCGCCCGAGCACCTGCTCCTCGCGCAGCACGAGCCGGCCGCCCGCCGCCACGTCGACCCGGGTGGTGACGTACAGGTCGCTTCCCTTGACCGAGATCAACTGCTCGGGCAGCCAGCGCAGTTCACCGCCGTCGGCGACGTCGAGCCGGACGTCGTAGCGGGCCTCGCCCTTGGCCTGTCCCGGCAGTGCGATGGTCGCGGCGGCCGACCCCACCCGCAGCCGGGCCCCGCGCTCCACCGTCGCCCCGATGGCGAACCGGTCCCCGCCGAGCGGACCGCTCATCGCCCCGACGACCGTCACCCGGGCCTCGGCACCGCTGCTCCGGGTGCGCCGCAGCGCCAGCGGCCCCTCGCCCTCCAGCACGGGCAGCGAGGTGGCGCCCCGCCCGTCGTCCCGCGCGACGATCCGGGCGGTCGCGCGTACGCCGGTGCCGGTCACGCCGTCCACGCGGCGAGCCGCTCCCGCACCCACCGGGCCACGTCGGCGACCCCGGTCTCGCCGCGCAACGACTGGAAGACCACCGGCAGTTCGGCGCGCTGCGCCTTCGCGTCCGCGGCCATCCGCGCCAGGTCGGAACCCACGTACGGCGCGAGGTCCGTCTTGTTGACAACGAGCAGGTCGGCGGTGGTCACGCCGGGGCCGCCCTTGCGCGGGATGTCGTCGCCGCCGGCCACGTCGATCACGAAGACCTGCGCGTCCACGAGCCCCTTGGAGAAGGTCGCCGTGAGGTTGTCACCGCCGGACTCGACGAGGATGAGATCGAGCGGGCCGACCTCCTCCTCCAGGTCCTCCACGGCTTCGAGGTTGGCCGAGATGTCGTCCCGGATCGCGGTGTGCGGACAGGCCCCCGTCTCGACGGCGGTGATCCGCTCGGGCGGCAGCACGGCCTCCCGGAGCAGGAACTCGGCGTCCTCACGGGTGTAGATGTCGTTGGTGACGACGGCGAGCGACAGTTCGTCCCGCAGTACCCGGCACAGGGCGGCGACGGTGGCGGTCTTGCCGGACCCCACGGGTCCGCCGAGCCCGATCCGCAGCGCGCGCCGGGTCCCGTCGGGCCGACGGGCGTCGGCGCTGACGGCGGCGGGACCGTGCTGGTGGTCGTGGTCGAGATGCATGTACGGCTCCTTGTTCAGCGGGCTCTGTCCGTCAGCCCGTCCAGGGGGTCCTTCCGAGGGGACGCGCACGGGGGGGTGCGCGTTGGAGGCGCGCGCGGGGGCTGCGCGTGGTGGGTGCGCGTTGGAGGTGCGCGTGGGTGGGTGCGCCTGGGGAGGTGTGCCGTCGGGAACGGCTACGACGCGAACAACCGCACCGCCCACCCCGCGTGCCACTCCGCCCCGATCTCCAGCAGCGGCGCCGACGCCGCCGGCAGCGCGTCGACGCCACCGTCGACCGCCTCGCGTGCCGCCTCCACCGCCCGGTCGACCACCCGGTCCACCTCCGGCGCCAGCCGCCCCAGCACGGCCGTCGCCTCGAACGGATCCAGGCTCAGCAACCGCACCACCGCCGTGGCCGGCCCGCTCACGCACTCGTACGCCGCGCAGAAGGCCGCGTCCCGCGCCGGCAGCCCGGCCGTCCGGGCCACCACTCCGAGGACCACGGGCTGGTGAGCCCCCTTGGGGAACTCCGCGGCGACGGCGTCGAGTTCGGGGCTCGGCCAGGTCGCACGGGCGGCCCGCAGCAGCTGCCGGCCGAGTCTGCGGGCGGCGCCCCGGAGCGCCGGCGACGGCGTCCGCGCGTCGGCCGCCGCGTCCAGCATCCGCACCTCCAGCCCGAGTACGGCGGCCGCGGCGAGGGCGGCCGCGGTCAGTCCGGCGGTGTGCAGCCGCCCCCGGCAGAACTCCTCGAGGCTCGCCGCCCCGGTGATCCGCCCGGCCCTGACGGCCGCCTCCGCCCCGCCGGAGTGCGCGTGCCCTCCGGCGGGGAAGCGGCCGTCGGCCAGCACCAGCAACGCTGCCCGTGACATCCCGTACCTCTGCTCTCAGAACAGGAAGTAACGCTGGGCCATGGGCAGTTCGGCGGCCGGTGTCGCCTCGACCAGCTCCCCGTCGATGTGCACGGCGAAGCTGTCGGGATCGACCCGTACGCTCGGACGCGCGTCGTTCTCGCGCATGTCCGCCTTGGTCACCCCACGGGTCGACTCGATGGCCACGAACCGCTTCCCCAGCTGCAACCGCTCCGGCAGGCCGTCCTCGACGGCGAGCGGGGCGACGAAGTTGAAGGAGTTGGCGGCCGGCGCCCGCCCGATCGCCCCGTACATGGGACGCGGCAGGATCGGCTGGGGCGTCGGGATGGAGGCGTTGGCGTCGCCCATCTGCGCGTAGGCGATCTGCCCGCCCTTGACGACGAGTTGCGGCTTGACCCCGAAGAACGCGGGCTCCCAGAGCACGAGATCGGCCAGTTTCCCGGTCTCCACCGAGCCGACCTCACGGGCCAGTCCCTGGGCGATCGCCGGGTTGATCGTGTACTTGGCGACATAGCGCCGGACCCGGCGGTTGTCGGCCCGGCCGTCGCCGGGCAGCGCGCCGCGCCGCCGCTTCATCACGTGGGCGGTCTGCCAGGTCCGCAGGATCACCTCGCCGACCCGGCCCATGGCCTGGGCGTCGGAGGAGATGATGGAGATCGCGCCGAGGTCGTGGAGCACGTCCTCGGCCCCGATGGTCGACGGCCGGATCCGTGACTCGGCGAAGGCCAGGTCCTCCGGTACCGCCGGGTTCAGGTGGTGGCACACCATCAGCATGTCGAGGTGTTCCTCGGCGGTGTTCACCGTGTACGGGCGGGTCGGGTTCGTCGAACTCGGCAGCACGTGCGGCTCGGAGACGACGGTCATGATGTCCGGCGCGTGCCCGCCGCCCGCGCCCTCGGTGTGGTAGGCGTGGATCCCGCGCCCGCCGATCGCGGCGAGGGTGTCCCCGACGAAGCCCGCCTCGTTCAGGGTGTCGGTGTGGATGGCGACCTGGATGCCCGTCCGGTCGGCGACGGTCAGGGCCGCGTCGATGACGGCCGGTGTCGAGCCCCAGTCCTCGTGCAGCTTCAGGCCCAGCGCCCCGCCCCGGATCTGCGAGAGCATCGCCTCGTGCGAGACGGTGTTGCCCTTGCCGAGGAAGCCGATGTTGAGCGGGTACTGCTCCATCGCCTCCAGCATCCGGGCGAGGTGCCACGGGCCGGGGGTGACGGTGGTCGCCTTGGACCCCTCGGCGGGGCCCGTGCCGCCGCCCACGAGGGTGGTGACTCCCGCCGCCAGCGCCTCGTCGGCGATCCCCGGGCAGATGAAGTGGACGTGGGCGTCGATGGCACCGGCGGTCAGGATCCGGCCGTTGCCGGCGATGACCTCGGTCTCGGGCCCGATGACCAGGTCCGGGTGCACCCCGTCCATGGTGTCGGGGTTGCCGGCCTTGCCGATCCCGGTGATCCGTCCGTCGCGTATGCCGACGTCGGCCTTGACGATGCCCCAGTGGTCGATGATCACGGCACCGGTGATGATCGTGTCGGGCGTGCCTTCCGCCCGCGTGGCGCGCGACTGCCCCATGGACTCGCGGATGACCTTGCCGCCGCCGAAGACCGCCTCGTCGCCGGCGAGCCCGGGGCCGCCGGAGCGGTCCTCCTCGATCTCCACGAGCAGGTCGGTGTCGGCGAGCCGGATCCGGTCGCCGGTGGTCGGGCCGAACAGGTCGGCGTAGGCGGCGCGGGAGATCTCAGGCATCGAGGGCACCTCCGGTCTCCCCGCGCAGGCCGGGCACCACGCGGGCGCCGGTGAGCGGGACGAGTTCGACGTCCACCGGGATGCCGGGCTCGAAGCGGACGGCGGTGCCGGCGGCGATGTTCAGCCGCTTGCCGCGCGCCGCGGCCCGGTCGAACTCCAGTCCGGGGTTGGCCTCGGCGAAGTGGTAGTGGGAGCCGACCTGGACGGGCCGGTCGGCGGCGTTCAGGACGGACAGCAAGGTGACCTCGCGGCCCGCGTTGTACACGACCGGCCCGTCGGCGAAGAGGACCTCTCCGGGAATCATCGGCGGCCTCTCAGACGATCGGGTCGTGGACGGTGACGAGTTTGGTGCCGTCCGGGAAGGTCGCCTCGACCTGCACGTCGTGGATCATCTCGGGGATGCCCTCCATGACGTCGTCCCTGGTGAGCAGCTTCCGCCCGGAGGCCATCAGTTCGGCGACGGTACGGCCGTCACGTGCGCCTTCGAGGATGTGCGACGTGATGAGCGCCACCGCCTCGGGGTGGTTCAGCCGCAGGCCGCGGGCCCGGCGCCGCTCTGCCACGTCGGCCGCCACATGGATCAGCAGCCGCTCTTGCTCGTGCGGGGTCAGTTGCACGTCCCACCTCACAGTCCTCGCTCCGGACCGTGCGGGGTCCGGTTGCCGCAGCCACCGCGGCGAATCGGGCTCGCGAACCCCATCGGGCGAACCCCATCGGGCCAGGGAAACCCCTGGTGGCGTGGTCGGCAGGCTAGTTCGCCGGAGTTTCGGTGACGTTAACCGGACCTTGATCACTTCATCACCGGCACATGGGGCGCGCGATTGGGCCGAACGGGTCGCCCGTCCGCCGCCGGCCGCCCGAACGGGTCGTATGGCCCCCGGGGCCGGGCGTACGGCGTCGGCCCTCCCCGGGCGCCCCGGGGAGGGCCGATGCGTTTTCCTGGTGCCGTGCCGGTGCCGCGCCCGCGATCAGGAGCCCGTGGCTCCCCGGTGCTCGGCCGCGATGCCGAAACGGCCGCGTTCGGGGCGTACGGCGGCGGTCTCGCGCACGCCGGAGACCGAGCTGACCACCTGGCCCTCGACGGCTTCCGAGAGCTCTTCGAGGCGCTCCAGGTCGGCGGCGGAGACGAGGGCCACCAGCGGCTTGCCGTGCCGCGTCACGACGACGCGCTCACCGCCGTACACCACCCGGTTGATCAGTTCGGCGAGCTCAGCCCTGGCTTGCGTCACCGGAATCTCGTAGGCCATACACCCCAGCTTACGGGGCGGCCCCGACAACACCTCTTGTTCGGCGACAGCGGAATCCCCACCCAGGACCCTGTACGTCCTGTACATTTTTTACAGACAGCCGGTGGCAGCCGGCCCGGCCGCCGAGATGCCCAGCCGCGAGGAGTGGTACGCCATGACCCGACCGTCCGCCCGCTACGTCCTGCCGGAGTTCACCGAACGCACCACCGCGGGACAGCGGACCCTGGACCCGTACTCCAAGCTGCTGGAGGAGCGGATCGTCTTCCTGGGCACCCCCGTCGACGAGACCTCGGCCAACGACGTGATGGCGCAGCTCATGTACCTGGAGCACGCGGCCCCGGAGCGGGACATCTCGCTGTACATCAACTCCCCCGGCGGCTCGTTCAGCGCGATGGCCGCCATCTACGACACGGTCCAGTACGTCACCTGCGAGGTGGAGACCGTCTGCCTGGGCCAGGCCGGCACCTCGGCCGCGGTGCTGCTCGCGGCGGGCGCGCCGGGCAAACGCTCGGTGCTGCCCGGCGCGCGCATCGTGCTCCGGCAACCGGCGCTGCCGGAACCGGTACAGGGCCAGCCGAGTGATCTGTTCATCCAGGCGACGGAGTTGGAGCGGGTCCGCGGGATGCTGGAGGCGATGCTCGTGCGGCACACCGGGCGCACCCCCGAGCAGGTCCACCGGGACCTGGAACGGGACCTGGTCCTGGACGCGCCGGGAGCTCTGGAGTACGGACTGGTGGACCGGGTCATGCCCAGCCACCGGCCGCCGCTCGGCCGTCCGCACGCGGGCTGAGCCGCCGATGCTGCCACCGGAGCTGCCGCCGCTGCCCGCGCTGACCCGCGCCGAGGGCGAGTTGATCGACCGTTACCTGGACGTGGTCGACCTGCTGGGCCGCATCAACCCGGCGCAGAACGAGGACACCTACCGCGGACTGCGCGCCGCGCAGGCGCTGGTGCGCGCGGCGTCCGAGCTGCGCGACGCGCTGGCGCTGATGCACCGGCGGGGCGAGACGGAGCTGCACGGGGACACGCTGGCACGGGCGTTACGGGTGCTCGACGGCGAGCGCCGGACCGCTCGCGTCGTACTCCCGCCCGACTGCGTACGGTGAACTCCGCAGGAGTCCGGTCCACGTGTCGACGCCACGCCCGGGCCGGAGTTGAAACGACCCAAAAGGGTTACCGCCGTTCGGCGGAGCGTGGCGTGGTTTTACCTGACCGAACGGACCGCTCGACTGGCCCGCGCTCGGGTGCTCATGGAGCGCTTCGGCGCAGGTCCGGGGCTACGCAGTCGAGTTGACGGATAATCGAACACAGGGCTGTCCACCCGAACGGGTGGGTGGTGAGTAACCCCACAAATCCCCGATTCCATTGGGATTTTCGGACACGAGTGCGTGAAGATCCCTGTCTGACGACAAGCCCCCGCTACCAAGGCGGGGCGGTCCGGGCGGACGCCGAGTCCTGCCGCCGCCCGGATGACGTCGACAGAAGTGCATCGGCAGGAGTGGAGGACCCAAGCACGACGGGTCGCCGGAACGGTCACGCCATGACCGGCCCGAGCAGCCCTTGGGGTGAAGCCGTGGCAACGCGGCCGGGCAACTTCGCCAGCCCGAATCCGACAGGTCATCCTTCACAGGCGGCTGACGAAGGGTTGCGCATGACTGCGCTCAATCGTGTTCCGTCGCTCATGGCCCGGGCCGGTACGGCCTCGGCCCTGACCATCGCCGCCGTCGGCGGCTCGATCGTGATCCCCGGTGTCGCCTCCGACGCCTCGGCGGCCACGATGGCGACGAAGGCACTTCAGGTCGCTGCCTCGAAAAAGGGCTCGCCCTACCGGTGGGGCGCCACCGGGCCGAACCGGTTCGACTGCTCCGGGCTCACGCTGTACTCGTTCAAGAAGGCGGGCAAGACCCTGCCTCGTACGGCGGCCCAGCAGTACAACAAGACCCGTCACATCTCGGCCGGCCACCGCAAGGCCGGGGACCTGGTCTTCTTCCACTCGGGTTCCAGCGTGTACCACGTCGGCATCTACGCCGGGAAGGGAAAGATCTGGCACGCCCCGAAGACCGGGGACGTGGTGAAGCTCCAGAAGATCTGGACGAGGAGCGTCTGGTACGGCCGGGTCAGCTGACCCCGCCGCGCGCCGGCCGGCAGGGGCTCAGGGCTACGGCTCCTGCTGGCCGGCCGCGGTGACGGGGTGGGCCGGGACCGTCCAGGGCAGTTCGATGAAGACCGTCTTGCCGCCCTCCCGGGTGGGGCGGACCCGGAGCTTGCCGCCGCACTCGGCGGTGAGCCAGCGGATGATGACCATGCCGCGGCCGTTGTCCTGCTGGACCGCGGCGGGAAGTCTCTTGGGGAAGCGCGGATGACTGTCCGTGACGCCGACGCGCAGCCGTTCGTCACGGTCGAGGACGAGGTCCACCGTGAAGGTGGGTGACTGCCCGAAGGTGTGCTGTACGGCGTTGGTGGCGAGTTCCGAGACGATGAGGCGGATGGTGTCCGCCGTTTCCGTCTCCGGTGGCAGTCCCCACTCCGCGAGGGTGTCCAGCACATAGGACCGGGCCGTGGAGACCGAGGCGGGGTCGCTCTGCAGGGTGACGGATGCTTCCAGGTGGTCGGCCATGGCGACGTCGTCCCTTTCCTCGGGACCGGAGTCCGACACGCTGCGGATGGTTCGAGTACGGTCCCGGACTGGTGCTTCTTCGTCAGACTGCCATTACCGGGCCGGTCACGGGGAGCGATCCACCAAGATGTGCATATATCTGTCGCTCGAAGCGGTGAACTCTGCGACACCGGACCGTATTTGGGTGGCTTGGTAGGAGTAAGGAGTAGCCCATGCAGAACGGTCCCGCGGTACGCCGTCGGAAACTGGGCACCGAACTGCGCATGCTGCGCACCGGTGCGGGTCTCACGAGCGGTGAGGCCGCCCGTCTGGTGGGCTGGCACCAGTCGAAGGTGAGCCGGATCGAGACGGGCGCCAGCGGTGTGAAACCGGCCGATGTGCGGTTACTGCTCGACGCCTACGGGGTGGCCGAGGGACAACTGCGCGAGTTGCTGCTGGTATTGGCGGGGTCGGAGGACACGGCGGGACGACATCACTGGTGGCACGCCTACCGGGGGGTGCTGCCGCCCGCCTACCGGGATTTCATCAGCCTGGAGTCGCAGGCCGACACCATGCGCACGCTGGAGACCTCGGTGGTGCCGGGGCTGCTGCAGACCCCCGAGTACGCCCGCGCGGTGACCCGGGTGGCCGCCGACGGGCTCGACGACGAGGCCCTGGACGCCCTGGTGGAGGTGCGCCTGGCCAGGCAGGACGTGCTGCGGGGCGATCCGCCGCTGAGACTGAGCGCGGTCCTCGACGAGGCGGTGCTGCGCCGCGAGGTGGGCGGTCCGGGGGTGATGGCGCGCCAGCTGGAGCGGCTGACGGAGGCGGCCCGGCTGCCCCAGGTACGGCTCCAGGTGCTGCCGTTCGCGGCCGGGGCCCATGTGGGCATCACCGGGCCTTTCGTAATCTTCTCATTTCCGAGCACTTCTGATCTGGATGTGGTTGTTCTCGACCAGTTGACGAGTAGCCTCTACCTCGAACGGAAAGAAGACCTCCAGGCCTATGCGGAGGCCTTCAACACCCTTCAGATCCACGCCCTTTCGCCCGAGGACTCGTTGGATTACATCGCCGGGATAGGTGACGGCGCGTAAGGAGGCACCATGACTGCACTGCCTCGGAACGTACCTTCAAGTACTGATCTGCACGGTGTGCGATGGCTGCGCAGCAGCTACAGCACCGGAGCGAACAACTGCGTGGAGACGGCCCGGCCGTGCTCCGGCCCACCGGCCGGACTGCTCGCCGTGCGCGACTCCAAGCACCCGGCCGGGCCCGCGCTGCTCTTCTCCCCCGAGAGCTGGGCGGGTTTCGTGGCCACGCTCACCGGCTGATCAGACGGTAACCGGTTCCGTATCCGCATTCGCGCAAGGCCCGGCCGTGTCACGCCGACTCATGGTCGTGTCTCGCCGATCACACGTACAGCGCGTTCGATCTCGGCCCCGGAGAGGTCGGCACGGGCGGTCAGCCTGAGCCGTGAGATGCCGTCCGGCACGGAAGGCGGACGGAAACAGCCCACGGCCAGGCCGGCCGACCGGCAGTCGGCCGCCCACCGCACGGCCTGCTCCGGGGACGGGGCCCGCACGGAGACCACCGCGGCGTCCGGCCGTACCGCCGCCAGACCCGCGGTGGTCAGGCGTGCGTGCAGTTCGGCGGCCACCTCGCGGGCCCGGGCCGCGCGGCCGGGCTCACGCCGCAGCAGCCGGAGCGCCGCCAGCGCGGCACCCGCGGCGGCGGGGGCGAGGCCGGTGTCGAAGATGAAGGTCCGTGCCGCGTTCACCAGGTGGTCGATCACCCGCGCCGGGCCCAGCACCACTCCGCCCTGGCTGCCCAGCGACTTGGACAGGGTCGCGGTGACCACCACGTCGGCGGCGCCGGCGAGCCCGGCCGCGTACGCCGCGCCCCGGCCGCCGTCCCCGAGCACCCCGAGCCCGTGGGCGTCGTCCACGAGCAGGCCGGCACCGTGCTCCCGCCCCGCCTCGGCCAGCGCGGCCAGCGGGGCCGCGTCGCCGTCGACCGAGAAGACCGTGTCGGAGACGACCACCGCGGGTCCCGAGCGGGTCCCGAGCGCCTTGCGCACGGCGTCCGGGTCGGCGTGTCCCACCACCTGGGTGGTGCCGCGGGCCAGCCGGCAGCCGTCGATCAGGGAGGCGTGGTTGAGGGCGTCGGAGACGATCAGGGAGCCGTGCGGGCCGAGCGTGGTGACGGCGGCGAGGTTCGCCGCGTAACCGGAGGAGAAGACCAGGGCCGCCTCGAAACCGCAGAATCCGGCCAGCTCCCGCTCCAGCTCGGTGTGCAGTTCCGTGGTGCCGGTGACCAGCCGGGAGCCGGTGGAGCCGCCGCCCCAGGTCCGGGCGGCCTCGGCCGCGCCCTCGGCGACCTCGGGGTGGTGGGCGAGGCCCAGGTAGTCGTTGCTCGCCAGGTCCAGCAGCGGCGAGTCGGCGGGCCGGGGGCGCAGGGTCCGTACGAGTCCGGCGCGGCGGCGCAGTTCCGCCTGTTCGTCGATCCAGCCGAACGCCACGACCCCTCCGGTGATTTTGTAGGCAATGAACAGACCCTAGCGGGACCGCCAGGCACCCAGTGTGTGGTGATACCCACATGTCGATCTGCCAGGGTTGTGCGAACTCTCCTTGGCCCCGGGCAGTCTCGTAGTACAGGATCGGCTCTCATGGACCTGCTGAACACGCTGGTGGACAAGGGGCTTCGGCGCGAGCTGCCGACCCGCGAGGAAGCGCTCGCCGTGCTGGCGACCTCCGACGACGACGTGCTCGACGTGGTGGCCGCGGCCGGCAAGGTGCGCCGGCAGTGGTTCGGCCGGCGCGTGAAACTCAACTATCTGGTCAACCTCAAGTCGGGCCTGTGCCCGGAGGACTGCTCGTACTGCTCGCAGCGCCTCGGCTCCTCGACCGGGATCCTGAAGTACTCCTGGCTGAAACCCGACGAGGCCTCCAAGGCGGCCGCCGCGGGCCTCGCCGGGGGCGCCAAGCGGGTCTGCCTGGTGGCTTCCGGACGCGGTCCGACCGACCGGGACGTGGACCGGGTCGCCGGCACCATCAAGGCGATCAAGGAGCAGAACGAGGGCGTCGAGGTGTGCGCCTGCCTCGGTCTGCTCTCCGACGGCCAGGCCGAGCGGCTGCGCGAGGCCGGCGCGGACGCCTACAACCACAACCTCAACACGTCCGAGGGGACGTACGGGGACATCACGACCACGCACACGTACGCCGACCGGGTGGACACGGTCAACAAGGCGCACGCGGCCGGCCTTTCGGCCTGCTCCGGGCTGATCGCCGGCATGGGCGAGTCGGACGAGGACCTGGTCGACGTGGTCTTCTCGCTGCGCGAGCTGGACCCGGACTCGGTGCCGGTCAACTTCCTGATCCCGGTCGAGGGCACGCCGCTGGCCAAGGAGTGGAACCTCACCCCGCAGCGCTGTCTGCGCATCCTCGCGATGGTCCGGTTCGTCTGCCCGGACGTCGAGGTGCGGATCGCGGGCGGCCGCGAGGTTCATCTGCGCACCATGCAGCCGCTCGCGCTGCACCTGGCCAACTCGATCTTCCTCGGTGACTACCTGACCACCGAGGGGCAGGCCGGCCAGGCCGACCTGGAGATGATCGCGGACGCCGGGTTCGTGGTGGAGGGCTCGGACGAGGTGACGCTGCCGGAGCACCGGGCGGCGGCCGGGGGCGCCGGCTGCGGGTCGCACGCGGATGCCGGCTGCGGGTCGCACGCCGACGCCGGGTGCGGGTCGGGCTGCGGTTCCCACGAGGACGTCCGCGGTACGGCCGCCGTCAACGAGCCGCGCACGGACCTGGTCGCCGTCCGCCGCCGGGGTGCCGGGACGGATCTCGCGCCCAATGCCTGACCTGAGCGTCCCCGAACTGCTCGACCTCGACCGGCGGCACGTCTGGCATCCGTACGGTCCGATGCCCGGCCGGGCCGAACCGCTCGTCGTGGAGTCGGCGAGCGGGGTGCGGCTGCGGCTCGCGGACGGCTCGGGCGAACTGGTCGACGGGATGTCGTCCTGGTGGTCGGCGATCCACGGCTACAACCACCCCGTGCTCAACGAGGCCGCGCGCGGGCAGCTGGGGCGGATGAGCCATGTGATGTTCGGCGGGCTCACCCACGAGCCCGCCGTCCGGCTGGCGAAGCTCCTTGTCGACATGTCTCCGCAGGGTCTGGAGCACGTCTTCCTGGCCGACTCCGGCTCGGTGTCCGTCGAGGTCGCGGTCAAGATGTGCCTCCAGTACTGGCGTTCGCTCGGCCGCCCGGCGAAACAGCGCCTGCTGACCTGGCGCGGCGGCTACCACGGCGACACCTGGCAGCCGATGTCGGTGTGCGACCCCGAGGGCGGGATGCACGAGCTCTGGTCCGGGGTGCTGCCCCGCCAGGTGTTCGCGGACGCGCCCCCGGCCGAGTACGACGAGTCGTACGCCGACGGTCTGCGCTCCATGATCGAGCGGCACGCCCATGAACTGGCCGCGGTGATCGTGGAGCCGGTGGTGCAGGGCGCGGGCGGGATGCGCTTCCACTCCCCCGCCTACCTGCGGGTGCTGCGCGAGGCGTGCGACGCGCACGACGTGCTGCTGGTGTTCGACGAGATCGCGACCGGCTTCGGCCGGACGGGCGCCCTGTTCGCGGCGGACCACGCGGCCGTCACCCCGGACGTGATGTGCGTGGGCAAGGCGCTGACCGGTGGTTACCTGACCATGGCGGCGACACTGTGCACGCCCCGGGTGGCCGAGGGGATCTCACGGGGCGAGGTGCCGGTGCTCGCCCACGGCCCGACGTTCATGGGCAATCCGCTCGCCGCCGCGGTGGCCTGCGCCTCGCTGGGGCTGCTGCTCGGGCAGGACTGGGCGGCGGAGGTGAAGCGGATCGAGACGGGCCTGCGGGAGGGACTCGCGGCCGCCCGTGGGCTCCCCGGCGTCCGGGACGTGCGTGTCCTCGGGGCGATCGGGGTGGTCCAGCTCGACCACGAGATCGACATGAAGGCCGCGACGGCGGCCGCGGTACGCGAGGGCGTGTGGCTGCGGCCCTTCCGCGACCTGGTGTACACGATGCCGCCGTACGTCACGGACGACGCGGACCTGGCACGGATCACGCGCGCGGTGTGCGCCGCGGCGCGGGAGGGATGAGCATGCCGATCCTGGTGATCACGGGGACGGGCACGGAGGTCGGCAAGACCGTCACCACGGCCGCGGTCGCCGCCGCCGCGGTCGCGGCCGGCCGCTCCGTGGCGGTCCTCAAGGCCGCGCAGACCGGGGTACGACCGGACGAGCGCGGGGACGCCGACGAGGTCGCACGGCTCGCAGGCGCCGTGACGGCGGCCGAAGTGGCCCGTTTCCCCGAGCCGTTGGCGCCCGGTACGGCGGCCAGGCGGGCGGGCCTGCGCCCGGTGCGTCCGCAGGACGTGGCGGAGGCCGCCGCCAAGCTGGCCACCGAGCACGATCTGGTGCTGGTCGAGGGCGCGGGCGGGCTGCTCGTCCGGTTCGACGAGGCGGGCGGCACGCTGGCGGACGTGGCCCGGCTGCTGAACGCGCCGGTGCTGCTGGTGGCGTCGGCCGGGCTCGGCACGCTCAACACGACCGAGCTGACGGCCCGCGAACTGCGCGCCCGTGAGCTGGAGTTGCTGGGCGTCGTGATCGGCAGCTGGCCCGACTCACCTGACCTGGCGTCCCGTTGCAATGTCGCGGACCTCCCGGAGGTGGCCGGCGCCCCGCTGCTGGGCGCGCTGCCCGCCGGCGCGGGGGCTCTGTCGCCCGCGGAGTTCCGTGCGGTGGCGCCGAGTTGGCTGTCGGCACGCCTGGACGGCAACTGGGACGCGGAGGCGTTCCGGGCGCGGGAAGCGGCGTAGACCGACGGTCCGTCGCTCGGGTGCGGCTGTGTGGGGGCTGGTCGCGCAGTTCCCCGCGCCCCTGAAGGGGCGCTCCACCGGGCGCCCTGAAGGGGCGCGGGGAACTGCGCGACCAGCCACGACGGCGCCGCACCCGACCGACTCCGCACCCGACCGGAATCCCGAAAATCCCTAGGGCGACTCCCCCAGCAGCCGTACCAGTTCGATCCTGGACCGGATCCCCAACCGGCTGAAGACGCCCCGCAGATGGTGGTCGATGGTGCGCGGGCTGAGGTTGAGCCGGTCGGCGATCTCCCGGTTGGTGGCGCCCTCGGCGGCCATCCGGGCCACCATGAGCTGCTGCGCGGTGAGCACGGCGGCCGGATCGGCGCCCGGGTGGGGCGCAAACGGCGTTCCCAGGGCGCGGAGTTCGGCGCGGGCCTGGGCCGCGCAGTGCGGGGCACCGAAGGACTCGAAGGCCTCCAGGGCGCTGTGCAGCCGGTCCCGGGCCTCGGTGCGCTGCCGGATCCGGCGCAGCGCACCGGCGAACAGCAGCTCGGTACGGGCGCGTTCGAAGTCCCGGGTACCGCGGGCGTGCAGGTCGAGGGCGGTGCGGTAGTGCGGGACCGCCTCGGCGCCGGGGGCGAGCAGGGCCCGGCAGCGGGCGCTGAGCGCGAGGTCGTCGGGGCTGCGGACGGCCGTGGCCCAGCGGTCGTAGTCGGCGTGCGCGGCGCGGGCCACCCTGGTGTCGCCGGTGCGTACGGCGGCCTCGACGTAGTGCGGGGTGGCCAGGTGCCGGATCGCCCGGTGTCCGTGGCCGGGGCCGAACCCTGCGAGGGCGCGCAGCCGGGCGGCCGCCGCCGGGAAGCGGCCGTGGGTGAGGTCGAGGAAGGCGAGCGCCCACTGGGCGAGGGCGGCCGGCAGACCGAGTCCGTGCGCCAGGGCGTACGGGCGGACGGCCGCCGCGCGGTCCCGGCAGGCCTCCTCGTCGCCCGTGACGGCGGCGAACATGGCGAGCGCGGCTTGGAGATGGCAGGCCCCGTTGTCCTGCCCGATGGCGTGGGCCTGGTCAAGGGCCTCCTGGGCGGTGGCCTCGGCGGCCCGGGTGCGGCCGGTCCAGAAGTCGGCGTAGACGCGGAACTCCATGGCCTGGACGACCCTCCCAGGGGTGCCGCGCGCCCGGGCGGAGGCGGCAGCCCGCAGGGTGGCGGTGGCGGCCCGGGTGGGGTCGCCGAGCAGCAGCGCCGCGACAGCGGCGTGGATCAGCGGACCGGGGTCGCCGCCGGGTCCGCAGCGGCCTGCGGTGCCCTTGAGGAGGTCGCGCGCCTCGTCGTAGCGGCCCTCGACGGCGGCGGCCAGTCCGGCGAGCACGCCGGACGGTGCGAGCCCCAGCCAGTGGGCGATGACCTGGGCCTCGCGGCAGCGTCTGAGGTCGCCGGTGTAGACGGCGGCCTCGGTGGCGAGGGCGAGCAGTCCGGCGGCATCGGCGGAACGTTCCTGCCGGACGGCGGCGGTGAGCAGGGCGTCGAAGGCCTCGGCGGCGTTGCCCGTCCTGAGCGCGAGCACCCCGTCGAGGGCGGAGTTGTCGGTGCGGGCGGCCAGCCGTCTGGCCCGGTCGGGTTCTCCGGAGCGCCAGGCGTCGGCGGCGGCCAGCGCGAGCAGCCGGGCCTCGGCGACCGGGTCCGGGCTGAGTTCGGCGGCGCGTTCGGCGAGGGCCCGGGCGAGCGCGGGTCTGCCCTCGGCGCGGGCCCGGTCGGCGGCCGGGCGGAGTTCCGCCGTGAGCCGGGCGCTGGGGCCGAGGGCGGCGGCGCCCCGGTGCCAGGAGCGGCGGGTCGTCTCGCCCTTGCCTCCGAGCACCCGGGCCAGCAGCTGGTGGGCGGCGCGCCGGTCCGCGGGTGAGGCGGTCTCGTAGGCGGCGATCCGGGTCCAGGCGTCCCGGAAGAACACCCCGCCGGCGCTGGCGTGGGCGACCCCGGCGGTCTCGGCCGCCTCCAGCGGGCGGGTGTCCGCCCGGACGGCGGTGACCGCGCGCAGGAAGGCGTGGGTGGCGACGGGGTACTGGTCGGCGGCGGCGAGGAGCAGCAACCGCCGGGTGTCGTCGGGCAGGGCCCGGATCTCCCGGCGCAGGGCATGCAGCAACCGCGGTGCCAGTTCGGCCGGTTCGACGGGCAGCGGGTCGGCGCCTGCGGCCTGGCGTGCCGTGAGGCGCGGCACGAGTTCGGCCGCGGCGCGCGGGTCGTCGTACACGAGGCGGAGCACCCTGGTGCGGACGCCGTCGGGGAGCGCCGAAGCCGGGCACGGCCCCGCGTCGGTGGTCCCTGGTGGCGAAGTGCGGTCGAGAGGTGGGGGGTTCACCGGTATCACCACACCAAAGACGTTACTGGCGAGTTAGTTGACTCGTAAAGACTGGCGACTTCACCGATGCGGCGCGCGTAGACCCGTCCTGACACTCCTGAACAACCCCACCCGTTTCAGGAGGCATCATGCAACGCGCCAAGCGTCGCATCGCAACGGCTCTGTCGGCGACTGCCGGTTCGCTCCTTCTGTCACTCCCCCTGGCCGCGACTCCCGCGCACGCGGCGAGCCACGACCCGATCGTGTTCGTGCACGGCCTGAGCAGCGACTCCACCAGCTGGGACGACTGGATCGCGGACTTCGAGGCGGACGGCTACTCGTCCTCCGAGCTGTACGCGATCTCGTACGACTGGACGAAGTCGAACGTCACCACCGCCTCGACGCTGTCCAGCTACATCCAGTCCGTCCTCTCCAGGACGGGCGCCTCCAAGGTGGACCTGGTGGTCCACTCCATGGGCGCGCTCAACAGCCGCTACTACCTCAAGAACCTCGGCGGCACCGCGTACGTGGACCACTTCGTGTCGGTCGCCGGGGTGAACCACGGGACGAGCGTCGCCTCGCTGTGCGGATGGCTCTACACCTCCTGCAAGGAGATGACGACCGGCAGTTCCTTCCTGACCGCCCTCAACTCCGGTGACGAGACACCGGGCAGCGTCTCCTACGCGGCGTACTGGTCGGACTGCGACGCGGCGATCGACCCGGACACCTCGGCGGAGCTGAGCGGGGCCACCAACGTCGACGTCGGCTGCATCTCGCACACCGACATGAACAACGACCACGGCGTGTACGAGCAGGTGCACGACTTCATCTCCTAGGCCGTCGCCGGCAGCGGGGGTGCGACGGGCCCGTACGGGGGACAATCACCGTGGACCTGCTTCCGTCGGGAGGTCGTCATGCGGCTGATGTCCGTCAGTACCGGAACACCGGTGCGGGATCCCGTCCACCACCCGCTGTTCGCCCGTTTCTACGCCCGGTGCAGCGCCCGTGCCGAGACCGGACTCGGACTGGCGGCGATCCGGGAGCGGCTGCTCTCCGGGCTGTCCGGGCGGGTGATCGAGATCGGTGCGGGGAACGGGCTGAACTTCGCGCGGTATCCGCGTGCGGTCGCGGAGGTCGTCGCGATCGAGCCGGAGCGCACCCTGCGACTGCTGGCGGTGGAGGCCGCCGTGCGCGCCGAGGTCCCGGTGGACGTGGTGCCGGGCGCGGCGGAGGCGCTGCCGGTCAAGAGCGAGGCCTACGACGCGGCGGTGCTGTCCCTGGTGCTGTGCAGTGTCCGGGACGTGCCGCGGGCGCTCGCCGAGGCACGACGGGTGCTGCGGCCGGGCGGTGAGCTGCGGTTCTTCGAGCACGGCCGGGGCGGCGGGCCGGCGATGCGGTTCACCCAGCGAGCCCTGGACCGGACGGTGTGGCCGGTGCTGGCCGGCGGCTGTCACCTCGCCCGCGATCCGGTCACCGCGTTGCGCGCGGCCGGCTTCGAACTCGGCCCCTACCAGCAGGTGCTGGTGCCGGGGAGCGGGCCGCGGCTGCCGTCCTCGTACTGCGTCCTCGGCGTCGCACGCCGGCCACCGGAGCCCGGACCCTGAGCACCGCTCACAGGGAGCAGTGCTCAGGGCAGCTCCCAGGGAGTGCCGCTCACAGGCTCCAGCGGCGCAGTTCCTCGGCGATGTCGGCGACACCGGCATCGCCGGACTTGACGAGCCGGGCCAGATCGCGGACCTGCTCGGGCGAGGTGGCGATCTTCAGGCCGCTCGCGACCAGGTACGCGTAGGCGACGGAGGACGCGAACAGGGCGTTCGAGCGCTCCAGCGCCGGGACGTGGATCAGGAGTTGCAGCAGGGCCGCGGCACGGGCGTGCGGGGTGTCGTAGACGGGCACGTCGAATATCTCGGCCTGGTGCCGGGCCACGGCCGCGATCAGCGCTCCCCAGTCGGTGACCTGCGGGTCACCGGGGGTCTTCTGTTCGGCGAGCATGAGGAGCCAGGCGAGGTCGATGGTCACATCGCTCAAGGGATCAGTGACGGCCTTCGGTCTTGTCAGCGGTGTCGGTACCGTGCGTCTCGCCGAACTCCTCGGCGAAGACGGACTCGTACTGCTTCATGAAGTCGGCGGCGGCCTCGACGAACGTCCGGCCCGCTTCACCCGTGTCCTGCATGACCAGTTCCTCTATGTAGCGGTTGACACTCATGCCCCGCGCGAGGGCGCGTTCGCGGGCGGCCCTGGCGGTGCCCTCGTCCACCCGCACGTTCAGCTGGGTCTTAGCCATACCTCGAAGCTAGCGCCGGAGCGCTAGCAACGGCAAGCGCGCATCGGAATCGAAAAGTGATACCGCCTGTGGGACGGGTCACACTACGCTCGCCCCGGACGAAGAGGTCCGCGCCAGCGCACGCCAGCGAGGGAGGCAGTCTTGTCGACACCTGCTGCTCAGGCACCCGCAGCCGACGCGATCGCGGCCCGCGCGCGCGGGCTGACCAAGGCGTACGGGGCGGGTGAGACGGCCGTGCTCGCGCTGGACTCGGTGGACGTGGACATCGCCCGCGGCCGCTTCACCGCGGTGATGGGTCCCTCGGGTTCCGGGAAGTCCACGTTGATGCACTGCCTGGCGGGGCTGGACGACGTGTCGGCCGGTCAGGTCTGGCTCGGCGGCACCGAGATCACCGGGCTCAAGGAACGCGAGCTGACCCGGCTGCGCCGGGACCGGATCGGGTTCATGTTCCAGTCGTTCAACCTGATACCCACGCTGAACGCGGCCGAGAACATCACGCTGCCCATGGACATCGCGGGCCGCAGGCCCGACCGGAAGTGGGTGGACCAGGTCATCGACACGCTCGGGCTGCGGGACCGGCTGGGACACCGGCCGGCCCAGCTCTCCGGCGGCCAGCAGCAGCGGGTGGCCTGTGCCCGGGCGCTGGCCTCCCGCCCTGAGCTGATCTTCGCCGACGAGCCGACCGGCAACCTGGACTCACGGGCCGGCCTGGAGGTGCTGGGCTTCCTGCGGGAGGCCGTCGACCGGCTGGGGCAGACGGTCGTGATGGTCACCCATGACCCGAGCGCCGCCGGCCACTCCGACCTGGTGCTCTTCCTCGCGGACGGCCGGATCGTGGACCGGATCGAGGAACCCACGGCGGAGGCCGTGCTGGAACGGATGCGCCGCTTCTCCGGTGGCGGTGACGAAGGCGCCGGCCGCGACGAGGACGGCGGCCGTGACGAAGGCGGCGGCCGTGACGAGGGCAGCGGCCGCGGCGAGACCGCCGGCCGTGTCGAGGGCGGCGACGGCGACCCCGCGGGCCGGGGTTCCGCCGAGCGAGACGGTTCCTCGGCGTCCGAGGAGGACTGAGCCGGTGCTCAAGGCGACCCTGCGGAGCTTTCTGGCCCACAAGGGACGGCTCCTGCTGTCCGCGCTGGCCATCGTCCTGTCCGTGGCGTTCGTCGCGGGCAGCCTGATCTTCTCCGACACCGTGTCCCGCACCTTCGACCGGCTGTTCGCCTCCACCTCCGCCGACGTGACGGTCGAGCCGAAGCAGGACCTCAAGTCGTCGGTGCCCACGGGTGCCGTACAGACCGTGCCGGCCGCGCTGGCCGACCGGGTCGCGAAGGTCGACGGCGTCGCCGGGACGCACGCGGACGTCTCCGTGCAGAACGTCGTGGTGGTCGACCGCCACAACGAGTCGGTCGGCTCCACCACCGGCGCCCCGACCATCGCCACCGACTGGTACCTCACCCACCGCAGCCCGGTGAGACTCACCTCCGGGCACGTCCCGCGGGGTGCCGGCCAGGCCCTCCTCGACGCGGACACCGCCGACAGGAAGCACGTCCGCATCGGCGACACGCTGACCGTGCAGGCGCAGCCCGGCACCTTCCGGGTCGAGATCGTCGGCATCGCCACCTTCACCACCACCAACCCGGGCGCCGCCCTGGTCTTCCTGGACCCGGCGGTCGCCGCCAGAGAACTGCTGGGCTCCCCCGGCCGGGCCACCAGCATCTCGGTGGACGCGGCCGAGGGCGTGACCGACGCCGAGCTGAAGGGCCGGATCGGCGCCGCGATCGGCACCGGGACGTACGACCTGAAGACCGCCGACGAGCAGGCGAAGTCCTCCGCGGCGGACCTCGGCGGCTTCCTGGACGTCATCAAGTACGTGATGCTCGGGTTCGCGGGCATAGCGACCCTGGTCGGCGTCTTCCTGATCGTCAACACCTTCTCCATGCTGATCGCCCAGCGCACCCGTGAGCTGGGCCTGCTGCGTGCCCTGGGCGCCGACCGGCGGCAGGTCCGGCGGTCCGTGCTCACCGAGGCGGTGCTGCTCGGGCTGGTCGGCTCGACGCTGGGGCTGGGCGCCGGGATCGGGCTGGCGTTCGGGCTGATCGGGCTGATGTCCGCGATCGGCATGAACCTCAAGGCCACGGAGATGGTCATCGGCTGGGGCACCCCGGTGGCCGCGTACGCGGTGGGGGTCGGCGTCACCTTCGTCGCCGCCTACCTGCCCGCCCGGCGCGCGGCCGCCGTGTCGCCGATGGCGGCGCTCGCGGACGCCGAGATCGCCGGTGTGGGCAAGCCGTTGAAGGTGCGGGCCGTGGTGGGCTCGGCCGTCGGGGCGCTCGGGGCGGCGGCCCTCGCGGGCTGCGCGGCCGCCCACAGGACCGCCGCCGCGGCCTCGTTGCTCGGGCTCGGGGTCGTCCTGACCCTGATCGCGACGGTGATCGCCGGACCGCTGCTGGTCCGGCCGGTGATCCGGGTCCTCGGCGGGGCCTTCCCCGCCCTGTTCGGCCCGGTCGGCCGGATGAGCCAGCGCAACGCCCTGCGCAACCCGCGCCGGACCGGTGCCACCGCCGCCGCGCTGATGGTGGGCCTCGCCCTGGTCGGCGGGATGTCGGTGGCCAGCGCCTCCATGTCCGCGTCGTTCGACCAGCAGATCGACAAGACGCTGGGCGCCGACCTCGTGATCCAGAACGGCAGCTTCCTGCCGTTCACCGAGGAGATCACGGACAAGGTGCGCGGCACCGAGGGCGTGGGACTCGTCGTACGGCAGCGGTTCGCGCCGGTGGCGGTACGGCTGCCGGACGGCAAGCGGGTCACCACCACCGCCGCGGGGTACGACCCGCAGGTCGACCAGGTCGCCCATGTCGCGTACAAGGGCGGTGACACGGCCGCCGCGCTGGCCGCCGGCAGTCTCGGCATGGACGCCCGCTTCGCCGAGGACCACCAGGTCCGGCTGGGCACCGTGCTCCCCGTCCGGTTCCCGGGCGGCAGGACCGCCGACATGAGGGTGGGCGCCCTCAGCGACCAGGACGGCGGCAGCGGATTCGGCACCCAGGGCGGGCTGTTCTTCGGCATCGCCACCGTGGAGAAGTACGTCCCCGGCGGCCAGGACTCGGCGCTGTACGTCAACCGGGCCGCGGGTACGAGCGCGGACCGGCTCCGCGCGAACCTGGAGCGGACCCTCGCCCCGTTCCCCCAGGTGCAGGTCCGTGACCAGGCCGACTACAAGAAGCTGGTCCACGACCAGATCTCGGTACTGCTCTATCTGGTGTACGCGCTGCTCGGTCTGGCGATCGTGATCGCGGTGCTCGGGGTGGTGAACACGCTCGCGCTGTCGGTGGTGGAGCGCACCCGGGAGATCGGGCTGCTGCGCGCGATCGGGCTGGCCCGGCGGCAGCTGCGCCGGATGATCCGGCTGGAGTCGGTGGTGATCGCGGTGTTCGGGGCGGTCCTGGGGCTGGCGCTCGGCCTGGTGTGGGGCGTGTGCACCCAGCGGGTCCTGGCGCTCCAGGGCATGAAGGCGCTGGCGGTCCCGTGGGGCACGATCGTCGCGGTCGTGATCGGCTCGGCGGTGGTGGGCATCGTGGCCGCGCTGCTGCCGGCGCTGCGCGCGTCCCGCATGAACGTGCTGGCGGCGATCGCGCACGAGTGAACCGGACCGTGCGGTGCGCCGCGCGCCCGGGACGGCCGGGGCGCGCGACAGGGACGGCCGGGGCGCGCGACCTGGGCGGTGGGGTCGTCCGCATTCTGGAATTGGCGGGTCCGCAAAGGCGGTTGTGGTGGGATCACCGCATGACAGACCTTCGTGTACGGGCCGCCGCGCCCGACGACCTGGACGCCGTGCTCGCCTTCTGGCGGACGGCGGCCGAGGGCACCAGCATCAGCGACGACCGCGGCGGGGTGGACCGCCTGGTCGCCCGGGACCCCGGGGCACTGCTGCTCGCCGAACTCGACGGCGAACTGGTGGGCACGGTGATCGCGGGCTTCGACGGCTGGCGCTGCCACCTGTACCGGCTGGCCGTGCACCCGGAGCGGCGCCGCCGGGGCATCGGCTCGGCGCTGCTGGCGGCCGCCGAGGAGCGCTTCGTACGGCTCGGCGGGCGGCGCGGGGACGCGATGGTGCTGGTCCGCAACGAGACCGCCCACCATGCCTGGCGCGCGGCGGGGTACCAGCCGGAGGAGAAGTGGCGGCGGTGGGTGAAACCGCTGGCAGAGGTCTCCGAGTGAAACGCTTTGCCGATCCTTTACCATTGAGGGGTCGTCCCGATCCCCGATGAAAGGTGTGTGAGCGTCCGCCCATGGGCGAGCCTCCCAGTCCTCAGTACCGGCAACACCGCGCGGTCCCGTCCGCCCTGTCCGACCATGGGACGGAGGTGACCCGATGACCGAAGTGCTCCTCCTGCTGGTGGCGATCCTGCTGTCGCTCGCCTGCGGCGCCTTCGTCGCGGCCGAGTTCTCACTGACCACGGTCGAACGCGGCGAACTGGAGCGCGCCGTGGAGCGCGGCGAGCGCGGAGCCGCCGGCGCCCTCAAGGCCGTACGGAACCTGACGTTCCAGCTCTCGGGGGCGCAGCTCGGCATCACCGTCACCAACCTGGTGGTCGGCATGCTCGCCGAGCCCTCCATCGCCAAGCTGCTGGCCGGCCCGCTGGAGGCGATCGGCGTCTCGGCGTCGGCGGCGAGCTCGGTCGGTCTGGTCATCGGCACCGCGCTGTCCACGGTGTTCCTGATGGTCGTCGGCGAACTGGTGCCCAAGAACTGGGCGATCTCCTCGCCGCTGCCCGTGGCCAAGCGGGTGGGCAACGCCCAGCGCTGGTTCAGCGCGGCCTTCCGGCCGTTCATCACCCATCTCAACAACTCCGCGAACCGGGTGGTACGACGCTTCGGCGTGGAGCCCGCCGAGGAGCTGGCCTCCGCGCGCGGCCCCCAGGAGCTGGCCGCGCTGGCCCGGCACTCCGCCAGGCAGGGCGCGCTGGAGCCGGACACCGCCGAGCTGTTCGTGCGCACACTGAACCTCGCCGACCTCACGGCGGAGAACGTGATGACCCCGCGCGTGCAGGTGGTCGCCCTGGAGGTCCGGGCGACCTGCGAGGACGTGGCGAACGCGACCCGCGCGACCGGCCTGTCCCGCTTCCCGGTCTACCGGGACAGCCTGGACGCGGTCGTCGGCACCGCCCACATCAAGGACGTCCTGGCCATGCCCGCCGAGGAGCGGGCCCGGGTCCGGGTCGACCAGGTGATGCGCGAACCGCTGCTGGTCCCCGAGTCCCTCACCGTCGACCGGCTGCTGGACCGCCTCGGCGGCCGGCGCACCATGGCCGTCGTCATCGACGAGTACGGCGGTACGGCGGGGGTCGCCACCCTGGAGGACATCGTCGAGGAGGTCGTCGGCGAGGTCCGCGACGAACACGACCCGCACGAGATGTCCGACCTCGCCCCCGCGGGCGCGGACGAACAGGGCCGCGCGCTGTACTCGGCGGACGGCGCGGCCCGGATGGACCAGCTCGCGCGCGTGGGCCTGCGGGCGCCCGAGGGGCCGTACGAGACACTGGCCGGTCTCGTCGCGGCCGAGCTGGGCCGGATACCCGAGACCGGGGACAGCGTGGAGGTCGCCGGGTGGCGGCTGGACGTGGTGGACGCGGCGGGGCGGCGGGCGGCGCGGGTGCTGCTGCACGCCCCGCTGGACGACGAGACGGAGCGGGAGGCGCACCGATGACCGCCGTACAGCTGTTGATCGGGCTGGCGACGCTGGTCGTGAACGCCTTCTTCGTCGGCGCCGAGTTCGCGCTGATCTCGGTGCGCCGCTCCCAGATCGAGCCGTACGCCGAGGCAGGCGACCGGCGGGCCAAGAGCGTGCTGTGGGGCCTGGAGCACGTCTCCGCGCTCCTGGCCGCCGCCCAGCTCGGCATCACACTGTGCACGCTGGTGCTGGGCGTGGTCGCGGAGCCCGCGATCGAGCATCTGCTGGAGCCGGTGTTCCACACGGTCGGCGTGCCCGAGAGCGCGGGCCACGTCGTGTCCTTCGTGATCGCGCTGGCCCTGGCGACCTATCTGCACATGCTGCTGGGCGAGATGGTGCCGAAGAACGTGGCGCTGGCCGAGCCGGTACGCAGCGCGCTGCTGCTCGGACCGCCGCTGGTCACGCTGTCGCGGGCGCTGCGCCCGGTGATCTTCACGGTCAACGCCTTCGCCAACACCCTGCTCAAGCTGCTGCGCGTGGAGACCAAGGACGAGGTCTCGGCGACCTTCACGGACGCCGAGCTCGCCGAGATCGTCAAGGACGCCAGCGAGGCGGGCCTGATCGACGACCGGGCGCAGGAGCGGCTGCACGACGCCCTGGAACTGGGCCGCCGTCCCGTGCGGGACGTGATCGTACCGCTGGAACGGGTCGTCTACGCGCGCGTGGGCGTCACCCCGGAGGAGCTGGAGCGGCTGTCTGCGGAGTCCGGTTTCTCCCGCTTCCCGGTGGTCGACGAGGTACGGCGGATCGTCGGCTACCTGCATGTCAAGGACGCGCTGGACGCCTCGCCCCAGGACGTGCCGTTCCGGCTGCGCGACATGCGGCCCATCGCGCGTGTGCGCGAGAACACACCGCTGGACGACGTGCTCACCGCGATGCGCGGCAGCCGTACCCATCTGGCGGGTGTGCTCGGCGACGACGGGCGGATGGCGGGCCTGGTGACCATGGAGGACGTGCTGCGGGAGCTGTTCGGGCAGCGCGTGTGACCGGTCCACGGAGAGTGCCGCGCACGGTCCACGGACCGTGCGCGGGCACCGCCGCGGCTGCTCGCGCGGTTCCCCGTGTCCCTCCGGGCGCCACCGGACCGACTGACGGGTATGCGCCTCGGGATACCATTTCCGTCGCCATGCAGACGAATTCCGTGCCTCCCGCACACTCCAGCCTGGTCGCGGTCGGCGACTCCTTCACCGAGGGCATGTCGGACCTGCTGCCCGACGGCTCCTACCGGGGCTGGGCCGACGTCCTCGCCAACCGGATGGCCGCCCGCACCCCCGGCTTCCGCTACGCGAACCTCGCGGTGCGCGGAAAGCTGATCGGACAGATCGTCGAGGAGCAGGTGGACGTGGCGGTCGCGATGCGACCCGACGTGATCACCCTGGTCGGCGGCCTCAACGACACCCTGCGCCCCAAGTGCGACATGCAGCGCGTCCGTGATCTGCTCACCGAGGCGGTGGAGCGGCTGGCGCCGGCCTGCGAGCAGCTGGTGCTGATGCGCAGCCCCGGCCGCAACGGCCCGGTCCTCGAACGGTTCCGGCCCCGCATGGAGGCGCTGTTCGAGATCGTCGAGGAACTCGCCGGGCGGCACGGCGCCCGCGTGGTCGACCTGTACGGCGCGCCCTCCCTGGCCGACCCCCGGCTGTGGGACGTGGACCGGCTGCACCTGACGCCCGAGGGGCACCGCAGGGTCGCCGAGGCGGTCTGGCAGACCCTCGGCTACGACCCCGAGGACGCCGAGTGGCGCACGCCGATGCCGGCCACGGCACCGCCCGGCTGGGCCGCGCGCCGCGTCGAGGACGTCCGCTTCACCCGGCAGTACCTGCTGCCCTGGATAGGCCGTCGGCTCACCGGCCGCTCCTCCGGCGACGGCCGCGCGCCGAAGCGGCCGGAGCTGCTGCCCTACGAGGCGTAGCGTCGGTCCTGTGTCCACACGGGTGATCAGTGTCCGGGGCCGGATCCACGAGTTCGGCCCCCGGCTGGAGCACGCCCCCGCGGACGTCGTCTACGTCGGCCGCCGCTGGACCATGGGCGGCTGGGACCTGCCACACCACCCGCTGCGCAACCCCTTCGCCTACGACACCCCGAAGAAGAAGCGGGACGGCACCCGGGCCGAGGTGATGGCGATGTACCGGGCGTACCTCCTGGAGCGGCCCGAACTGCTGGAGCTGGTGGCGGACCTGCGCGGACGGACTCTGGCCTGCTGGTGCGCACCGCAGCCGTGCCACGCGGACGTCCTGGCGGAGCTGGCCGACCTGCCCCAGCCGTGACGCGGCTCTCGTAGCTTCGCACGACTGGGCCCGTGGCGCTGGCCTGCACGAATCGACCAGTAGAATCCGTACACGTGACTTCTGCCGCAGCCGCCAAGCCCCGCATCCCGAACGTCCTCGCCGGACGCTACGCCTCCGCCGAGCTCGCCACGCTCTGGTCGCCCGAGCAGAAGGTGAAGCTGGAGCGGCAGCTCTGGCTCGCCGTGCTGCGGGCCCAGAAGGACCTCGGGATCGAGGTGCCGGACGCGGCGATCGCCGACTACGAGCGCGTCCTCGACACCGTCGACCTGGCCTCGATCGCCGAGCGCGAGAAGGTCACCCGGCACGACGTGAAGGCGCGCATCGAGGAGTTCAACGACCTCGCCGGGCACGAGCACGTGCACAAGGGCATGACCTCCCGGGACCTCACGGAGAACGTGGAGCAGTTGCAGATCCGGCTCTCGCTGGAGCTGGTGCGCGACCGTACGGTGGCCGTCCTGGCGCGGCTCGGCAAGCTGGCGGGCGAGTACGCCGAGCTGGTCATGGCCGGCCGCTCCCACAACGTGGCGGCACAGGCCACCACCCTCGGCAAGCGGTTCGCGACCGCCGCCGACGAGCTGCTGGTGGCGTACGGGCGGGTCGAGGAGCTCCTCGCCCGCTACCCGCTGCGCGGCATCAAGGGCCCGGTGGGCACCGCCCAGGACATGCTGGACCTGCTGGGCGGGGACGCGGCGAAGCTGGCCGAGCTGGAGAACCGGATCGCCGGGCACCTGGGCTTCTCGCAGGCGTTCACCTCGGTCGGCCAGGTGTACCCGCGCTCGCTGGACTACGAGGTGGTGACCGCGCTGGTGCAGCTGGCCGCGGCGCCGTCCTCGCTGGCCAAGACGGTCCGGCTGATGGCCGGGCACGAGCTGGTGACGGAGGGCTTCAAGCCGGGCCAGGTGGGCTCCTCGGCGATGCCGCACAAGATGAACACGCGGTCCTGCGAGCGCGTCAACGGCCTGATGGTCATCCTGCGCGGCTACGCCTCGATGACCGGCGAGCTGGCGGGCGACCAGTGGAACGAGGGCGACGTGTCCTGCTCGGTGGTGCGCCGGGTCGCCCTGCCGGACGCGTTCTTCGCCCTGGACGGTCTGCTGGAGACGTTCCTGACGGTCCTCGACGAGTTCGGCGCCTTCCCCGCGGTCATCGCGCGGGAGCTGGACCGCTACCTGCCGTTCCTCGCCACCACCAAGGTGCTGATGGGCGCGGTGCGCGCGGGTGTCGGCCGGGAGGTGGCCCACGAGGCGATCAAGGAGAACGCCGTCGCCACCGCCCTCGCGATGCGGGAGCGGGGCGCCGAGCGCAACGACCTGCTCGACAAGCTGGCCGCCGACGAGCGGCTGCCGCTCGACCGCGAGCAGCTGGCCGCCCTGATGGCCGACAAGCTGTCCTTCACCGGAGCGGCCGCCGCCCAGGTCGGTTTCGTCGTCGGCCGGATCGAGGAGATCGTGAAGCAGCACCCGGAGGCCGCGGGGTACACGCCGGGGGCGATCCTCTGACCCGCTTCACGGTGGCGGAACTGGAGGCCGCCCGCGACCGGCTCGTCCCGGACGTCATCGCGGACGGCCTCCGTGTCCTGTTCTGCGGCATCAACCCGGGTCTGATGACGGCGGCCACCGGCCACCACTTCGCCCGACCCGGCAACCGCTTCTGGCCGGTGCTGCACCTGTCCGGCTTCACCCCGCGGCTGCTGAAGCCCGCGGAACAGGGTGAGTTGCTGTCCTACGGGCTCGGCATCACCAACGTGGTCGCGCGGGCGACCGCGCGGGCCGACGAACTGACGGCGGCGGAGTACACCGAGGGCGGCCGACTCCTGACGGCCAAGGTGACGCGGGTCCGCCCGAAGTGGCTGGCGGTGGTCGGCGTCACGGCCTACCGCGCCGCCTTCGCCGACCGCACGGCTCAGGTGGGTCCGCAGGAACGGACGATCGGGCAGACCCGGCTGTGGGTACTCCCGAACCCCAGCGGCCTGAACGCACACTGGACGGCGGCGACGATGGCGGAGGAGTACGGCCGCCTGCGCGAGGCAGCGGCACACTCCGCCCCGTAATTCCCGCTGTCTTCCCAGGAGTTCGGAGGTACCCTCGGCGCCGCGATCATCCGGCGGCGAGGGGCGGCACCATGACGGGGCAGGACCGGGTCGGGCAGGACCGGGCGAGGCAGGGCTGGGTGGGGCAGGCGGCGGAACTTTTCACGACGGCCGCGCACCACCTGGACGAGGCCGAGTCGGTCGCCGAGACCTGCGGCGCCGACGCGGTGTCCGGCTGGATCACCCAAGCCCGTTCGGTCATCAGGCAGGACAGGCTCGGAACGCCGTGAAGTCGGCCGTCATGGTGTGGGGAAGCGCGCCCGCTGCGAGGTAAGTCCTCCGGTGGGCGACGTCACCTCGGCCCCGCGTGACTCGACCGACCGACGCCACGCCCGTGACGATCCGCGGGTGGTATGCGGAGCCTTCACGGTGGGTCTATGACCGTGACGACCGCCAGCAGTTGGAAGGGCAGTTCGGTGTCCCACTGGGAGACGCCGAGGGCTATCCAGCGGCCGGCGTCCGTCGGCCACAGGTGTACATCCGGGACGTGGTCGCTGAGCGAGGCCCAGGGCTCGTCGAGGTCCTCGCCGTCCATGCCCCGCTCGAAGGTGCTGTACAGGCTGAACTTCCGGGCCGGTCCCCACCTCGCGCGGAGCCGCTCCCCCAGCGCGTCCCGGTCGGCCTCGTACTGTGCCTCCGTCTCGTCCCGCTCGCTCCCGCCGTCCTCGTGGAAGTCGGCGCTCGTCTGTAACTCCGCGGTCAGATACCCCGGCCCGCCCTCGCCGACCGCTGTCCTGCCGTACCGCGTCGGGAAGTCCGCCGCGCACAGCTCGTCTATCACGGCGAGGCACTTCGCGATGTCCATGTGATCCAGTAAAGCCGGTCCCACTGACAATTGGCGGGCTGTCAGGAGTCCCGTCAGCCGGGTCTCGGCGGCCGGGCACTCCGGGGGTGGCGCCCTGGCGAGCGCGGATCTTTCGCGGGTCGGGGGTGCCGGGCACTCGCCCGGGTCGGTGGCGGCGAAGTACGATCCGGCCAACACGCGGAGCTAGCTGGGAGGACGGACGTTGGCGGGGCTGACCGGCGGTGATCCGTCTCTGTTGCGGAGGATCAACTCCGCGGTGGTGCTGCACGCGCTGCGGGCCACCGACTGCGCGACACTCACCGAGATCACCCGGGTCACCGGGCTGTCCCGGCCGACGGTGGAGGGCGTCGTCGAGGGGCTGATCGAAGCCGGTCTGGTGGTGGAGAAGGCGGCCGAGGAGGGTGCCGCACGGCGCCAGGGGCGGCCGGCGCGACGGTACCGGTTCCGCGCCGAGGCCGGGCATCTGCTGGGGCTGGAGATCGGGCCGCACCGGGTGGCCGCGCTGCTCGCCGATCTGGACGGCCGGGTGCTGGGGGCTCAGGCCAAGGACGTGGACGAGGCGGCCGACGCGGACGAGCGCCTGGAGCGGCTGCGCACCGCGGTCGCCGAGCTGCTGCGCCGGGCCGGGGTGGCACGCGGTTCGCTGCGGGCCGTCGGGGTCGGCACGCCCGGGATCGTCGAGGCGGACGGCCGGGTGCGGCTGGGCACCGCGCTGCCCCAGTGGACCGGGCTGCGGCTCGGCGAGCGGCTGAGCCGGTCCTTCAAGTGTCCGGTGCTGGTGGAGAACGACGCCAACGCGGCGGCCGTGGCCGAGCACTGGAAGGGCGCCGCCACTGAGTCCGACGACGTGGTCATGGTGATGGCGGGGCTGAGTCCGGGCGCGGGTTCGCTGATCGGCGGGCGCCTGCACCGCGGCTACGGCGGCGCGGCCGGTGAGATCGGCGCGCTGCATCTGCTGGGGCGCGAGGTCACCCCGGAGACGCTGCTGTCGACGACCGACGAGCCGCTGCATCCGCTGGACGAGCAGGCGGTCGCCGAGGTGTTCGCGCTGGCCCGGAAGGGGGACACGCGGGCGCGGGCCGCCGTCGACCGGTTCATACAGCGGCTGGTCCACGACGTGGCGGCGCTCGTGCTCGCGCTGGACCCGGAGCTGGTGGTGATCGGCGGCTGGGCGGCGGGGCTGGACGGCGTCCTGGAGCCGCTGCGTCGTGAACTCGCCCGGTACTGTCTGCGGCCGCCCCGGGTGGCCCTCTCCCTCCTCGGCGAGGCGGCGGTGGCGACGGGCGCGCTGCGGCTCGCCCTGGACCACGTGGAGGAACAGCTCTTCGCGGTCGACGGGACGGTCACGGCCCGCCGCTGAGCGTCAGGAGGCCTGTGGCGCGCGGACGGAACGTCGCGCGCCCCGGAGGGGTTCCGGGGCGCGGGGCGTCGGTCTGGGGGCGGTCGCTAGGAGGCCTGGCGTTCGGGGCCGTGGTGGATCTCCACCCCGCCGGAGGCCCCGAAGGTCAGCCGGCAGGTGTCCGCGCGGTAGGTGGCGACGGACAGCGCGGCGGTGCGGCCGGCGGCGAGGAAGCGGGTGGTGACGACCAGGACCGGGGCGCCGGGCAGCCGGTCGAGTTCCTTGGCGTCGTCCGCGCGGGCCGAGCCGAGTTCCACGGCGCTGTCCCGGCCGTCCAGCTCCAGGTGCTGGAGTTCGCGCAGGACCGCACGCGCGCGTGCCGCTCCGGCGGGCGCGTCGATCGCCGTGAGGTCCGGGACCGCGGACGCCGGGATGTAGAGCAGTTCGGCGGCGACGGGCTGGCCGTGGGAGACGCGGGAGCGCCGCACGATGTGCACGGGTTCGTCCGCACCGGTCTCCAGGGCGGTCGCGACGGCGGCGGGCGGCACCGCGAGGGTGCAGTCGACCGGCTGCCAGGCGTCGTCGGGGGCGCCCGGCCAGGCGTGCTGGTCGGTGCCCACCGCCACGCCCACGCGCGGGGGCGCGACCGTCGTACCGACACCGCGGCGGCGCTGGAGGCGGCCTTCCAGTTCGAGCTGTTCGAGGGCCTGACGGAGCGTGGCGCGGGCCACGCCGAAGCGGGCGGCGAGGTCGCGCTCGTTGGGCAGGATCTCACCGACCGAGAACTCCGAGTCGAGTGCCTCACTGAGCACGGTCTTGAGATGCCAGTATTTCGGTTCCGGCACCGTTTCCAGCTGCGTGGTCCCCACCCTGTCCTCCGCAATCGCCGTGGTCCGGCGGCGTTTTAAGCGCCCTTGTTTATTAAAGGTTGTTGTACTTATCTGCGACCATAGGACGGCACACACCCTTGGTCAATACCAATCCTCGAACCCTTGGCGAACGCACAGCGGTGCCGCAGCGCAGCGTTCACGAGGCGTTCGCGCGGGGTCCTTTTCGTGACATGGCGGCAAAGCTCCCGTCGTACGGCGGCCACCGACGGGAGCCGTGTGCCGACCGGGATCAGAGGGGCCGGAGGGACCGCAGCTTGTCCGGGTTGCGGATGACGTGGACGGCCCGGACCAGACCGTCGGCGACGTCGAGCTGGACCACACTGTCGGGCCTGTCCCCGGCCAGCAGGAGCACGGCGAAGCCGCCGTTGACCTCCAGAGGGTGGAAGGACAGTCCGGCCCCTTCCTTGCGGGCCACGCCGACGAGGAACCGGCCGACCTTGGCGGGGGTGTCGATGACGCGCAGCGCCGCCGTCGCCTTGCCGCCGCCGTCGCTCACCAGGCGGACGTCCGGCGCGAGCAGCGACATCAGCCCCTCCAGGTCGCCCTCGGCCGCGGCGGCGAGGAACCGCTCGGTGAGGTCCCGGCGCTGGGCCGGGTCCACCGCGTAGCGCGGCCGCCGTTCGTCGACGTGGCGCCGGGCGCGGCCGGCGAGCTGGCGCACCGCGGCCTCGCCCCGGTCGAGCATGGCGGCGATCTCGGCGTGCGGGTAGCCGAAGGCCTCGCGCAGCACGAACACCGCGCGCTCCAGGGGCGACAGCGATTCGAGGACGACGAGGACCGCGAGCGAGACGGAGTCGGCCAGCTCGGCGCGCTCCGCGGTGTCGGGCACGGTGGCGCCGAAGTCGGTGACGTACGGCTCGGGCAGCCAGGGCCCGACATAGCTCTCGCCACGCGTCCGGATCTGCCGGAGCCGGTCGATGGCGAGCCGTGTGGTGACGCGCACCAGGTAGCCGCGCGGCTCGCGCACCTCGCCTCGGTCGCCGCCGGACCAGCGCAGCCAGGCGTCCTGGACCACGTCCTCCGCGTCGGCCACCCGGCCGAGCATGCGGTAGGCGACTCCCATGAGGACGGGACGGTGTTCCTCGAAGACATCGGTGAGGGTGTCGGTGGTCACGGCACCATCCCATCCGACACGTTCCCGCCTGTCCAGGCGGAATCGACCCGCATGCCGGACCGGCCGCCCAGAATGGTCCGCGGGCTTCCGGCGGGCCGAAGGGGTGCCTGGCGCGACACGCCCCACCGGGGACTACCCGCCAGTAGCAATTGCTGACAAGCTGTCTACGGCGTCCGCCGAAGCCGCCAGACGAGGAGTGCCCATGTCCGCCACCGTCTCCTTCAAGGTCGCGACCCCGCAGCACGGTCAGCACGACGTGACCGTCTCCTACGCGCGCGTGGGCCGCGGTGAACCCCTGGTGCTGATCCACGGCATAGGGCATCACCGGCAGGCCTGGGACCCGGTGGTGGACATCCTCGCGACCGAGCGGGACGTGATCGCCGTGGACCTGCCCGGCTTCGGTGCCTCCCCCGGCCTGCCCGCCGGCCTCACCTACGACCTGCCGACCACCAACGCCGTGCTGGGCGCCCTGTTCGAGGCGCTGGAGCTGGACCGGCCGCACGTGGCGGGCAACTCGCTCGGCGGGCTGCTGGCGCTGGAACTGGGCCGCGAGAAGCTCGTACGGTCCGTCACCGCGCTCTCCCCGGCGGGGTTCTGGTCGCAGGCCGAGCGGCGCTACGCCTTCGGTGTGCTCATCGCCATGCGCCGGATCGCGGAGCGCCTGCCGCTCCCGCTCGTGGAGCGGCTGTCCCGGACGGCCGCCGGGCGGACGGCCCTGACCAGCACCATCTACGCCCGGCCGGCGCGCCGTTCACCCGAGGCCGTGGTCGCCGAGACCCTGGCGCTCGCGCGGGCCACCGGGTTCGCCGACACCCTGCGGGCGGGCTCCGCCGTCCAGTTCACCGACGACATCCCCGGCGTGCCGGTGACCGTGGGCTGGGGCACCCGGGACCTGCTGCTGGTGCGCCGCCAGGGCGTCCGCGCCAAGCAGATCATCCCCAAGGCCCGGCTGATCCGGCTGCCCGGCTGCGGCCACTGCCCCATGAACGACGACCCGGCCTTGGTCGCCCGCGTCATCCTGGACGGCAGCCGCTGACGGACGGCGGCCGACGCCCTCCACCTCCGGCAGTCGGCCGCCCACTCACCCTGCGCGCCCGACCTCGCGCCGCGCCCGCGAGAAGGGCGAACGGACTGCGCGCCGGACCCGCGAGGGGGACGGGCGGACTGCGCGCCGGACCCGCGAGGGGGACGGGCGGACTGCGCGCCGCGCCAGCGAGGCAGGCGGACGAACTGCGCGCCGCGCCAGCGAGGCAGGCGGACGAACTGCGCGCCGCGCCAGCGAGGCAGGCGGACGAACTGCGCGCCGGACCCGCGAGGCAGGCGAACGGACTTCGCGCCGGACCCGCAAGGGGGACGGGCGGACTGTGCGCCGCGCCAGCGAGGCAGGCGGACGAACTGCGCGCCGCGCCAGCGAGGCAGGCGGACGAACTGCGCGCCGCGCCAGCGAGGCAGGCGGACGAACTGCGCGCCGCGCCGGCGAGGCGGGCGGGCGGACTGCGCCCGGGCCCGTCGGTGCCGTCGCTCCTCTCGTGCGTACCCGGAGCCGCACCGGCCGCACCGCCGCGCACGGCACCCCCGGCTGGCTCATGGCGGCGGCACAAGGCGGGTGACGTCCCGTGCGCGGTCAGAGTTCACCCGTGGTTTCCGTGTGCGCTGCGGCGCCCCAGTAGTTGTGGCCGTGCACATTGGCCGGAACCCGTCCTGGAGGCCCTTCTCATGTCCCTTTCGCTCCCCGGCCGCCGCAGCGTGCTGCGCGGCTCCCTCGCCGCGTCGGCGGCCCTGGCCCTGCCCACGGCGCTCGGTTCGGCGCCGGCGTTCGCACTGTCCGGGCGGCCCCGCGCGCACTGGGGCGTGCAGGCGGGCGACGTGACCGCCGACTCCGGCCTGGTGTGGGTCCGTTCGGACCGGCCCGCCCGGATGATCGTGGAGACCTCGGCCACCGAGTCGTTCCGCGACGCCCGCAGGTGGCGCGGCCCGCTGCTGGGCGCCGGCAGCGACTTCACCGGCACCACCCGGCTGCACGGGCTGCCGTCCGGCGAGCAGATCCACTACCGCGTGCTGCTCGCCGACCCCGACGACCCGCGCCGCACCGGCGAGCCGGTCACCGGCACCTTCCGTACCGCGTCCACGCGCCGCCGCCAGGGCGTGCGGTTCGTGTGGTCCGGCGACCTGGCCGGGCAGGGCTGGGGCATCAACGAGTCCATCGGCGGTTACCGCATCTTCGAGGCGATGGCGAAGGTGGACCCCGACTTCTTCCTGTGCAGCGGCGACAACATCTACGCCGACGGCGTGATCCCGGCGACGCAGGCGCTGCCCGACGGCAGCCTGTACCGCAACGTCACCGCCGAGGCGAAGTCGCACGTCGCGGTCACCCTGGACGACTTCCGCGGCAACTTCCGCTACAACCTGCTGGACCAGGCGCTGCGCCGGTTCAACGCCCAGGTGCCGAACGTCATCCAGTGGGACGACCACGAGGTCCGCAACAACTGGTACCCGGGCGAGGTCATCGGCACCGGCACCCCCTACCCGGCCGGCACGCGGCTGGACGACATGGCGGTGCGTTCCCGGCAGGCGTTCTCCGAGTACTTCCCCATCTCCACGATCAGCGGCCGCCCGGACGGGCGGATCTACCGTGTCCACCACCACGGTCCGCTCCTCGACGTGTTCGTCCTGGACATGCGGACCTACCGCAACGCCAACTCCCCCGACGACCAGACGACCGATCCGCAGGGCATCCTCGGCGCCGAGCAGCTGGAGTGGCTGAAGCGCGAGCTGTCCCGGTCGCGTGCGGTGTGGAAGGTCATCGCCGCGGACATGCCGCTCGGTCTTGTCGTGCCCGACCCCGTCGAGGGCAAGGCGAACTTCGAGGCCGTCGCCCAGGGCGACCCGGGTGCCCCGCTCGGCCGGGAGCTGCAGATCGCGGAGCTGCTGCGGCACATCAAGCACCAGAAGATCACCGGCACGGTGTGGCTGACGGCCGACGTCCACCACACCTCGGCCCAGCACTACGACCCGTCCCGGGCCGCGTTCAAGGACTTCGCGCCGTTCTGGGAGTTCGTCTCGGGCCCGCTGAACGCCGGCGCGTTCCCGGCCAGCGCACTGGACGGCACGTTCGGACCCGACCGGGTGTTCGTCAAGGCGCCGACCGCCTCGAACGTGTCACCCGCCGAGGGCTACCAGTTCTTCGGCGAGGTCGACATCGACGGCGACAGCGGGGAACTGACGGTGCGTCTGCGGGAGTACGACGGCACCGTGCTGTTCACCCGGACGCTCCAGCCGGGCCGGGTCGGCCAGTAACTCCCGTACGCTCGAAACAGGGCCGCGTACCGGCGTCATCCCCCGGTGCGCGGCCCCAGCCGTCTCCGCGGTCGGACCTCCGGCCACCTTCGAACCCCTCAGAACTCAGCCGCCCGCATGATGTTTTAGCAGGTCAGAGGGATTGTCAGTGGTCGCCTCTACGGTTTTCCCATGACGCGATCTTCACAGGCCGTGGCCTATCGCCAACCCTCCGTGCTGCGCTCCGCCGCCGACGGACGCCGTCTCGGGCTCGAGACCTCCCGGGGCGCGACGCCCACCGGGGTCGAGGACCATCCGCGGTTCTTCGCGGGCTTTCTGACTTCCCCCCAGGTGGCGGCCGCCGGGCTGCTGGCGGTGGCCGACGTGGCGGCGGCCCGGTACTACCAGCCGCAGTTGCGCGCCTCGCTGGACCCGGTGGTCACGGGCAACGGCGACCGGCTGCGCTTCGAGTCCTTCTCGGGCTGCGGTGGGGTCTACGCCCGGCTGGACGTGCTCGGACCGGGCCTGGACGGCGGCGAGGTGGGGCACGGGACGACGAACGTCGACGTCAACAACCCGCTGCGGGACGCGCTTTCCCGGATCGGCACCGACGATCCGCTGCATCTCCGGGTCGGCCCGGAGGAGTTGGCGGTCACCACGCTGGACGGGCCGGTCGTGGAGAAGAAGGTCCCGCTCCCGGACCGCTGGCTGCGCGGCTTCGCGGAGGCCCAGGTCATAGCGGCCGGGTTCGAGCTGCGGGCCGGGCTTCCGGCGGCCGAGGCGGTGCGGTTCCTGCGCTCGCTCCCCCGCGCCGGCACGGCTCGGCGGGGCGCGGCCGGACCCGGCTGGGTGGTGCCGGCGGGGCGGGGGCTGCGGCCGACCACTCGCCCGGTGCCGGGCGCGGTGTGCCTGCCGGGCCCGGAGCGGCTGGCCGCGCTCCAGCGCGTCCTGCGGCATGCGACGGCCCTGCGGGTCTACGGTCCGCCGGGCGCGCTCGCGGCCGCCGGCACGGCCGCCGCCTGGGAGGTGGTGCTGCCGGGCATGCGGCTGACCTTGACCCTCTCGCCCGACAGCGCGCGCGGGTTCTCCGGCGAGGGCGGGGTGCTGGACGCGCTCGCCACCGACGAGGCCGGCGAGGACGCGGAGCTGATCGCGGTGCTGCTGGCCTGGGAACCCCGGGTGGACGTCGCCGACCTGGCGGCCGCCTCCGGGCTCACCACGGAGCGGGTCCGCGCGGCACTGGTCCGGCTCGGCACCTCGGGGCGGGTCGGCTACGACACGGCGGAGGCCGCCTACTTCCACCGCGAACTGCCGTACGACGCCGGGCGCGTGGAGCGGCACAACCCGCGGCTGCGGTCGGCCCGGGCGCTGGTGGCCGCGGGCGCGGTGACCGTGGACGGCGCCGTGGGCACGGTGACCGCCGAGGACGGTCATGTGCACCGGGTACGGGACGCGGCGGGGGTGCTGAGTTGCAGTTGCCTGTGGTGGGCGAAGTACCGGGGCGGGCGCGGTCCGTGCAAGCACGCGCTGGCGGTGCGGATGGTGCGGCGGGGCGCGGCGCCGGGCGGGGACACGGCGGGGCGCGAGGCGGCGGGACAGGACATGGCGGGGATCGGCGGGGGTGCGCGATGAATGCGGTGCTGGAAGCGGTGCGGGCGGGGCGCGCGGGCGAGACGGCGCTGCTGCTGACGAAGCTGCCGGACGCCGAACGGCGTGCGCTGCTGCCTGAGTTGCAGAAGCTGCGCAAGGAGATCCGGGCCACCTCGTGGGCGGAGCGGAATGAACGGATGTACCCGGCGCTCCAGGTGGCCGGAGCGATGTGTCACACCGGAGCGGCCGCGGCGGCGACCTGGATCGCCGGGGCCGACATGCGCTGGCGGCAGGCACCGGTGGAGACCCTGCTCAAGGCGCTGGCCGACCGGGACACCGGCTGGCAGGCCGACGTGGCCCGCCGGCTGGCCGCGCGGCCGGTCTCGGCGGACGTACCCTTCGCGCTGATGGCGGGGCTGGTGCGCCGCTCGGGGTGCGAGGTACCGGTCACGGAGGCCTATGTGGTCGGCTGGGTACGGCACGTGGGTCACACCTGGGGGCGCCTCTCCCTCGTCGAGCGGCTGCGCGCCGAGCCGGATCTGGCGGCGCTGGTGAACGGGCTGTTCGAGCTGTCCGATCTCGCGGAGGTCCGCTGGCTGTTCGGCGACGGGCCCGGTTCGTGGCAGAGCTCCCTGGCCGAGCTCGCCCACGCGGGCACCCTGGACCGCGGGGCGGTCCTCGACGCGTGCGTCGCCCGGCTGCTGCGCGGCGGCGGCCCGACCGACCACCGGGTCTTCCTGCCGCTGCTGGTCCAGCTCGCCCCGAACCGCGACGAGGAGCGTGCCCGCGTCGCCGACTGGACGTCCCTGGCGCGTGACGCCGTCTCGCCCGTCGCCGCGCATGCCCAGTCGGTGCTGGCCGCCCTGGCCCTCGACGGCGTCCTGACCCCGCGGGAGCTGGCGGAGGCCTCCGAGGGTCTGCTGTTCCGGGCCGAGAAGAAGCTGGTCCGGGCTCAGCTGGTGCTCCTCGGCAAGGTGCTCGGCCGCGAGCCGTCCGCGGCGCCGGAGCTGCTGCCGACGGTGACGCAGGCGTTCGGCCACGAGGACACCCAGGTGCAGGAGCGGGCACTGAAGCTGGTCGAACGGCACGCCGGGCGGCTGGACGAGGACGCCGCGGCGCGGTCGGAGGTCGCCGCCGCGGTCGGGCAGCTGAGTCCGGCCCTGCGCGTCCGGGCGGCCGCCGTGCTGGGTGTCGCACCCGGACCGGAACCCGAGGCGTACCAGGAGGTGCTGCCGCCGGCACCGGAACCGCTGCGGCTCGCACCGGCACCGGATTCGGCACTGGAACTCGCCGAGGAGGTGGGGGCGTTGCTGGCGTCCGGCGGGGACGTCGCCGCGTTCGAGCGGGTGCTGGACGGTCTGGCCCGGCACGCCCACCGGGACCAGGACGCGTTGCGGGAGGCGCTCGAACCGACGGTGGCCACCCGCTGGTGGCGGCAGCCCGAGGGCCATCGCCGGTGGCACGCCGAGGAGTACTTCGGTCCCACCCGGCGTGGCCTCCTCGACACCGAGGACGGCCTCGAACTGGTCCTGGCCACGCTGTACGGGGTCGTGAGCACGGCCACCCTGCTCGCCGCGCGGCAGCGCGGGCCGGCCGATCACGAGTGCCCGCGCCACGGGTTCTCCCGGGTCCTCGACGTCCGGTTCCGTGAACTGGCCTACCGGATACGGACGGATCCGCAGCCGCTGCTGCTGGCCACCCCGTCGTGGAGCACCGGTCTCCTGGAGCCGGACGAACTGGTGGACCGGCTGGACGCCTACCGTCGCCTCGGCGCGCGGGCCGGCGAAGCCGACTTCGCGCAGGCGCTGCTGCGGGTGCGACGCGAGGACCGGGCCACGGCCCTGGCGGCCGCCGGACGCGCGAGGGGCCTCGGCACGCCGGAGGGCGAGCGCCTGGCCCACTGGCTGTCCGCCGGTGGCCCCGCCCTGCCCACGTCCGCACGCCGCACGTCGGGCCCGCGCGTCCTTGTCGAGTCGGGTGAGGTCCTGGAGGTCCAGCTGCACTTCCCCGAGGCGTTCCGGCGGCTGGGCCGGCCGGTCACCGTCTCCGACCAGCGCCGCTACTGCTACCACTGGGTCCAGGAGAACCACGGGGCCTGGCTGGCCACCCTGCCGGAACAGCGCGAACTGGTGGCCGTGCGGCTGCTGCACGACCTCGCCGAGGCCGCCGTGGACGACCAGCGGGGCACGGCCGCCGCGTTGCCGCTGCTCGCCGAGTCCGGCGGCGCGGCGGGCGAGAGCACGCACCTGTGCCTGGCCTACGGCCTGGGCGCCCGGCATCCCGAGGACCGGCTGGCCGCGGTGGACGCGCTGCTGGTGCTCGCCGCCCGCGGACAGCTCGACGCCGAGCGGCTCGGCGCCGACCTGGGCCAACTGGTGCGGCGCGGTGCGGTCAAGCCGCTGCGGCTGGCCGAGTCGGCCCGGACGGCGGCGGCCACCGGGGCGAACGCGACGATATGGGAGATGCTCCGGCACACCCTGCCCGTGCTGCTCGCCGACCTCGCGACCGCGGGCACCCCGGGTTCGGCGCGTGGGCTCGGGGAACTGCTCTCGGTCGCGGCCGAGTGCGCCGAGCGGACCGGGGCACACGGCGAGCTGCCCCATCTCTCCGGGGCGGCGGCGCGCCGCGGTTCGTCCCGGTTGGCGGTCCAGGCCCGACGGCTGCGGGACGCGCTGGCCGAACCGGTGGCCGCCTGAGCCACTAGTAAAAACATCAACAAAAGGAACATAACCATGCTTTACCCATCGGTCACAGAGCGTTCGTGATCACGCAACACCCTTCCTTCACAGTGGCTGTATGAATCGAGACATGTCTGATGTGACACGAGCGAGGAACGGGCGCCCCGTGCACCACTGGCGGCGGGACGTCGTCGAACTCGCCGCGCTGTTCACGGCCGTCGCGGTCGCGGACGCGGTGGCCAACCTGGTGGGGCACGGTCCCGACGGTCCCGCGCTGCTGGTGATCTCGGCGCTGGTGCTGGCGGCGACCGCGGGCTTCCACGTCTGGTGGGCGAGGCGCCCAGGTCACGCACCGCCGGTGACGGATACCGATACCGGCGCCCGGCCGGCCGTCTCCGCGACGGAACAGGCCGGGCCCGGTACGGAGGGCCAGGCGGCCGGGGACCCGCTCGCCGCCACCCTGTGGCGGTTGCGGACGACGGTGCGGGACCAGCCCGGTTCGCTGGCCGCCCTGTGCGGCGCGCTCGCCGGCCGGCGGGTGGACATCCTGAGCCTGCAGACGCATCCGCTGGCCGACGGCACGGTGGACGAGTTCCTGCTGCGCGGCCCTGGCGAGCTGACCGCTGGTGAGATCACCCGGGCGCTCGCGCTGGCCGGGGGCACGGACACCTGGATCGAGCGGGCCGACACGCACGACCTGGTGGACGCGCCGACCCGGGTGCTGGGCCTGGCGACCCGCACCGCGTTGGACGCTGCGGAACTTCCGCTGGCCCTCCGGCAGTTGTTGGGTCGGTGCACGATCCGCTCGCTCCCCGCCCATCCGGTGGGCGGGGCCCGGAGCCCCGAGACGGTTCCCGTCGAGGGCGCGCTGGAGGACACCGTGATGCGGCTGCGCGCACCGGAAGGCGGTGTGATCACCGTGGAGCGGCCGTATCTGCCGTTCACGCCCACCGAGTTCGCGCGGGCGCGGGCGCTGGTGGAGCTGGACGCCCGGCTCGGACCGCGTATCCCGCACGGCCAGGACGTGCTCACGCTGCCGGAGGGCAACGCGATCACCGTGCGCCGGGCCGACACGGGGGACCTGGAGGCGGCGAAGGCGATGCACGAGCGGTGCTCGGCGCGGACCCTGGGGTTGCGCTACCACGGTCCCGTCGGGGACGCGGACCGTTATCTCAACCACCTGCTCAGCCCGCGCTTCGGCCGGACACTGGCCGTGCAGACCGCGTCGGGCCGCGTCGTGGGCCTGGGGCACCTGTTGTGGGACGGGGACGAGACGGAGGTGGCGCTGCTCGTCGAGGACGAGTGGCAGCGGCGCGGCATCGGGGGTGAGCTGCTGAGCCGGCTGGTGGGCATGGCCGCCGAGGCGGGCTGCGAGAGCGTGTACGCGGTGACGCAGGCCTCCAACACGGGGATGGTGGCGGCCATGCGGGCGCTGGGGCTGCCGCTCGACTACCAGATCGAGGAGGGGACGCTGGTCATCACCGCGCGGCTGGACGCCGTCGGGGTCGCGGGGCGGCTCTCCGGTGCGGCTGAGAAGGGGAGGACCGAAGCGCCGTAGAGGGTGCGGGGACGCGGCCACTGCGGGTGCGTGGTGGCCGCTCGCGCAGTTCCTCCCCCCGCCTTCGGCCGGGGGTGCCCCCAGCGCCCCTAAAGGTGCGTTTCGGTGTGGCCCAGTGCCCGGTCGAGGTCGGACCACAGGTCGTCCACGTCTTCCAGGCCCACCGAGAGCCGTAGCAGACGGTCGCTCACGCCCGCGTTGTGGCGGTCGCCCGCGGCCACGATGCGGTGGCTGATCGACGCCGGGTGCTGGATGAGGGTGTCCACGCTGCCGAGGCTGACGGCCGGCGTGATCAGCCGTACCCGGGAGACCACCTCGTGCGGGTCGCCGTACACCTCGAAGGCGATCATCGCGCCGCCGAGCCGCGGGTAGCGGACGCGGGCCACCCGGGGGTCGGCGGAGAGGCGGCGGGCGAGTTCGGCGGCGTTGGCGGAGGCGGCGCGGACCCGTACCGGCAGGGTGGACAGCCCGCGCAGCAGGAGGTAGCCGGCCAGCGGGTGCAGCACTCCCCCGGTCGCGAAACGTACCTTCCGCAGCTGCCCGGCGAACTCCTCGTCGCAGGCGACCACTCCGGCCAGGACGTCGCCGTGGCCGCCGAGGTACTTGGTGGCGCTGTGCAGCACCAGCCGTGCGCCGAGTTCGGCGGGGCGTTGCAGGACGGGGGTGGCGAAGGTGTTGTCGGCGAGCAGCGGGACCGTGCCGCAGGAGTGGGCGACGGCCCGCAGGTCGAGCTCGGCGAGGGTCGGGTTGGCCGGCGACTCGACCAGCACCAGACCGGTGTCGGGGCGCAGCGCGTCGGTGATGCCGGCCGGGTCGGTCCAGGTGACCTCGGTACCGAGGAGACCGGCGGTGAGGAGGTGGTCGCTACAGCCGTACAGGGGGCGCACGGCGACGACATGGCGCAGGCCCGTCGCGGCGCGGGCGAGGAGGACGGCGGACAGGGCGGCCATGCCGCTGGCGAAGGCGACGGCGGAGTCGGTGCCTTCGAGACGGGCGAGAGCGGTCTCGAAACGGGCGACCGTCGGATTGCCGAGCCGTCCGTAGACCGGGGGGCCCGCCGGGTCCGCGCCGTCGGCGGCGAAGGCGTCGACGCGGGCGGCCTCGGCACGGCTGTCGTACGACGGGTAGGTGGTGGACAGGTCGATCGGCGGGGCGTGCAGACCCTGCCGGGCGAGGTCGTCGCGGCCGGCGTGCACCGCCTCCGTGGCCAGGGCGCGCGGGGTGCCGGTCAGGTCGCCGGGGCGGGACACCGGCTCGTCGTGCATGCTCGCTGAGTCCATGGCGGAAGGGTGAACACCTGCCGGGTTGTCCGGGGCATGACCCGTGTTACGTTCGGGCCATGGCCGATTCCGTCGTACTGGATCCGGTGGACCTGCATCTGCTGCGGCTGCTTCAGAACGACGCCCGGACCACCTACCGCGATCTCGCCGCTCAGGTGGGCGTGGCGCCGTCGACCTGTCTGGACCGGGTGACCCGGCTGCGCCGCTGCGGGGTGATCCTCGGGCACCGCCTCGAACTCGATCCGGCCAAACTCGGGCGCGGTCTGGAGGCGTTGCTCTCGGTGCAGGTCAGGCCGCACAGCCGGGAGTTGGTGGGGCTGTTCGTGGAGCGGATCCGGGCGCTGCCGGAGTCGCGGACGGTGTTCCATCTGACCGGTCCCGACGACTACCTGGTCCAGGTGGCCGTGGCGGACATGGCGGACCTGCAACGGCTGGTCCTCGACGAGTTCACGTCCCGTCGCGAGGTGGCCCGGGTGGAGACCCGGCTGATCTTCCAGCAGTGGGACTGCGGACCGCTGCTGCCGCCTACGCCGTCAGCTCAATCCCAGTGACGCGCGGCGGCCGTCGTACGAGGATGGACCGCATGTCACAGACGAACGCCCCGCTGCCCCGTCAGGTCGCCGACACCTTCGTCGACGAACTCATCGCCCTCGATCCGATCACCGGTACGTTCCTCGGCGTGAAGGAGAGTTCGGGCCGGCTGCCCGACACCTCGCCGGCCGGTGACGAAGCTCTCGCCCAGCTCCAGCGCGCCACGCTCGCCAAGCTCGACGAGGCCGAGCGGCAGCCCGGCGCGGACAGTGACATCGAGCGCCGCTGCGCCCGTCTGCTGCGGGAGCGGCTCACCGCGTCCCTCGCCGTGCACGAGGCGGACGAGAGCCTGCGTGCCGTCAGCAACCTGAGCTCGATCGCGCACTCGGTGCGCCAGGTGTTCACCGTGACGCCCGTCGCCACGGAGGAGGACTGGGCGGCGGTCGCCGAGCGGCTGCGCGCGGTGCCGGCGGCATTTGAGGGGTACCGGCAGTCCCTCGAACTCGGCCTGGACCGCAAGTTGTACGGGGGCCCGCGGGCCACCGCCACCTTCGTCGGGCAGCTCGGCGAGTGGGCCGACACGGGCGACGGCAGGGGCTGGTTCGAGCAGTTCGCGGCAGCCGGACCGGAGGCACTGCGCGCCGAGCTGGACGAGGCGGCCCGGTCCGCCACCGAGGCGGTCGTGGCACTGCGCGACTGGATGCGGGACGTGTACGCGCCGGCCGTCGAGGGCGCCCCGGACGTGGTGGGCCGCGAGCGGTACGCCCGTTGGGTCCGCTACTTCAACGGCACGGACCTCGATCTGGACGAGGCGTACGCGTACGGCTGGTCCGAGTACCACCGGCTGCTGGGCGAGATGAAGGCCGAGGCCGAGAAGATCCTGCCCGGCGCGGCCACGCCCTGGGAGGCGCTGGCGCACCTGGACGCGCAGGGCACGCACATCGAGGGCGTCGACGAGGTGCGCGCCTGGCTGCAGTCGGTGATGGACGAGGCCATCGAGCGGCTGGACGGCACCCACTTCGACCTGGCCGAGCGGGTCCGCCGGGTGGAGTCCCGGATCGCGCCGCCCGGCAGCGCTGCGGCGCCGTACTACACGCCGCCGTCGGACGACTTCTCGCGGCCCGGGATCACCTGGCTGCCGACGATGGGCCAGACCCGGTTCCCGGTCTACGACCTGGTCTCCACCTGGTACCACGAGGGTGTGCCCGGCCACCACCTCCAGCTGGCGCAGTGGAAGCACATCGCCGACGACCTCTCCCGCTACCAGGCGAGCGTCGGCATGGTCAGCGCCAACGCCGAGGGCTGGGCACTGTACGCGGAGCGGCTGATGGACGAACTGGGCTTCCTCACCGACCCGGAGCGCCGGCTCGGCTATCTGGACGCGCAGATGATGCGGGCGGCGCGGGTCATCATCGACATCGGCATGCACCTGGAACTGACGATCCCCGACGACTCCCCCTTCCACCCCGGGGAGCGCTGGACCCCCGACCTGGCGCAGGCGTTCTTCGCCGCGCACAGCAGCCGGCCCGCGGACTTCGTGGTGAGCGAGCTGACCCGCTACCTGTCGATGCCGGGCCAGGCCATCGGCTACAAGCTGGGCGAGCGTGCCTGGCTGCTGGGCCGGGAGAAGGCGCGGGAGCGGCAGGGTGACGCCTTCGACCTGAAGGCCTGGCACATGGCGGCCCTGTCGCAGGGGTCGCTGGGCCTGGACGACCTGGTGGAGGAGCTGTCCCAGCTCTGACGCGCGGCCGCTCGGTGCGCCGTCCACCTGGGAAGCGCGGGTTCGGCATCCCGGGGTGACGGCGTGCCGCTCGGGGGGGGTGCCCGCCGTTCGGGGGTGCCGTTCGGGGGTGTCTGCCGTTCGGGGGTGTTCCGGTGGCGGTGAGCGGGTGCGGGCGGCTTGCTGGTGGCCAGGGCCACCGGTGCCGCCGGTGCCGCCGGACAGGAAGCGAGCCTCGTATGCAGACCGCCACGCGCCCACGGGAGCCGCTGGAGACCCCCCGCGCCGCCGGGGTGGCCGGGATCGTCTTCGCGCTGCTGCTCGCCGCCGCCATAGTGCTGATCCGGCTGGGGATCCCGCAGGGCGCGGACGCGGTCACCACCCAGCGGGCGGACCCGGCGCAGCGCAGCGCGGTGCACGCGGCCCTGCTGCTGGTGCCGTTCGCCGGCATCTGCTTCCTGTGGTTCGCCGGCGCGGTGCGCGCCCATGTCGGTGAGGGCGAGGACCGGTTCATGGCCACCGTGTTCCTCGGCAGCGGACTGGTCTTCACGGCTACGATGTTCGGCGCCGCCGCGGCGGCCTCGGCCGTGCTCGACACCGCGCATCCGGCGGGCACCTCGCCCTCAAGGCCCGTCTGGGACTACGGCCAGCACCTGGCGTACTCGCTGATGGTCGGGTACGCGATGCGGATGGCCGCCGTCTTCACCTGTTCCACCTCGGTGATCGGGCACCGGCTGGGCATCCTGCCCCGCTGGCTCAGCGTGCTGGGTCTGCTGGTCACCGTGATCCTGCTGTTCGCGGCGACCTCCGTGCCCTGGAGCGAGCTGGTGTTCCCTGCCTGGTCGCTGCTGCTCAGCGTCTACATCGTGGCGGAGAGCTTCCGCCGCTCCCCCGCCGGAGCGCCGGCGCCCTGAGGGCTCACCCGATCGGCGGCCCCCGGCGGGCGGGGGCGGGCGGGGGCTCCCATGCTGGCGTGCGGGGAGTTCTCCGCGGTCCGACACTGAGGTGACGGACCGCGGTGTCCACCGGACCCGGCCACCGGAAGGGCGGAGCCATGATGCGCCTCGTCGTCGATCTCAACCGATGCCAGGGATACGCGCAGTGCGCGTTCCTCGCGCCGGACGTCTTCGCCATGCACGGCGAGGAATCGCTCGTCTACAGCCCGCGCGCCGACGAGGAGCAGCGGGAGCGGGTGGCCCGCGCCGTAGCCGCCTGCCCGGTGCAGGCGATCACCGCCGACGGCCTGGAGACGGTCTCGGGAGGGGCGTCGGATGCCGCCCACTGACTACCTGGACTGGCTCCGGCGCGAGGGCCGGATCGTGATCGTGGGCGCCTCGCTGGCCGGGCTGCGGGGCGCCGAGACGCTCCGCGCCGAGGGCTTCGCGGGCGAACTCACCATGATCGGCGACGAGCCGTACGAGCCCTACGACCGGCCGCCGCTGTCCAAGGGAGTCCTGCTCGGCAAGGCGGAGCCGCACCACACCGGGCTGCCGCACCGGCGGGAGATCGACGCGAAGTGGCGGCTCGGTGTCGCGGCCACCGGTCTGGACATCGAGGCCAGGCGGGTCCGGCTGGCCGACGGCGACGAGGTCGAGTACGACCGGCTGCTGATCACCACCGGAGTGCGGGCGCGGCCCTGGCCGAAGGAGGAGGAGGCCCGTCTCGACGGCGTCTTCACGCTGCGCACCCGGGACGACGCGGCGGCCCTGCTGCGGCGGCTGAGGGCCGGGCCGCGCCGGGTGTTCGTGATCGGTGCCGGGTTCACCGGTTCGGAGATCGCCTCGGCCTGCCGGGAGCACGGCATCCCGGTCACCGTGGCGGAACGCGCGGGCGCGCCGCTCGTGGGCGCGTTGGGCGGGGTGATCGGCGCGGTCGCCGCCGACATGCACCGGGAGAACGGGGTGGACCTGCGCACCGGGGTCATGGTGACCGCGCTGGAGGGCGACCCTGCGGGCCGGGTGCGCGCGGTCCATCTGTCCGACGAGAGCGTGATCGAGGCGGACGTGGTGGTCGTGGGGCTCGGCGCGGTCCGCAACACCGACTGGCTGGCCGGGTCCGGGCTCGGCGCGGGACCGCGGGGCATCGCCTGTGACGCGGGCTGCCGTGCCTTCGACTTCCGGGGCATCGTCACCGACGACATCTTCGTGGCCGGTGATGTCGCCCGGTCCCCGCACGCGCTGTTCGGCTACCAGTTCCTGTCCCTGGAGCACTGGGGCAACGCGGTCGCGCAGGCCGAGACCGCCGCGCACAACATGATCAGCCCGAGCGCGGAGCGCAGGCCGCACCTGTGGGTGCCCGCCTTCTGGTCCTCGCAGTTCGGCGTGAACATCAAGTCGGTCGGGGTGCCCCCGATGGGCGACCAGATCATGATCACGCAGGGTTCGCTGGCCGAGCGCCGCTTCGTGGGGGTGTACGGCTTCCAGGGCCGCACGATCGCCGCGGTGAGCTTCGACAACACGCGGTGGCTGGAGTTCTACCAGCGGCAGATCGAGAAGGGCGCGCCGTTCCCGGTGGAGTTCCCGACGGTGGACCGCCGGCCCGAGGGACGGGTACCGGTCGACGCCGACTTCCCGGACCCGGCGCTGCCGACGCACGGCCCCATGGTGACCCTCAGCGGCTACTCGCCGACCGACCAGCAGCTGGTCTTCCACCCCGCCCGGCACTGACCGCAGTCCGGCCACGACGCCCCAAGGACCTGTCATGACGCAGACCTCGATGTTGCGGCAGATCACCGACTTCGCGAACCGCGCCGACCCGTACCCGGTGTACGAGGAACTGCGCAAGACACCGGTGCTGCACGAGGAGGACGGCCCGTACCTCATCAGCGGCTACCACGACATCGAGGCCCTGCTGCACGATCCGCGGATCAGCTCGGACGCCGCCAACCTGGCCGCGCTCGGCGAGGACGAGCTGTCCGGTCCGGAGGCGACCGGGCTGCCGCCGAGCTTCATCCGGCTGGACCCGCCGGAGCACGACCGGCTGCGCAGGATCGCCAACAGCTCCTTCGGGCCGCCGCACCGGCCGCGCCGCATCGAGAACATGCGGGGCCAGCTGGAGGAGATCGTCACCGAGCTGATCGACGGCCTCGGGGACGCGCGGGAGTTCGACCTGGTCGACCAGGTCGCCTATCCGTTCCCGGTCACCGCGATCTGCCGGGTGCTCGGGGTGCCGCGCGAGGACGAACCGCGGTTCCGTGCCTGGGTCGACCCGATCGTGGCGGGCCTGGACCCGGACACCCGTACGGCCGCCGACTCCGAGAAGGCCGCGCAGGAGGCCCGGCTCCAGCTCGGCATGTACCTGAACGGGCTGGTGGAGCAGCGCGCCAAGGAGCCGCGCGACGACATGCTCTCCGACCTGGTGCACAGCCACGGGCCGGACGGCGCGATGACGACCATGGAAGTGCTCAGTACCGCGGTGCTGCTGCTGATCGCGGGCCATGAGACGACCGTCAACCTCATCACCAACGGCATGCTCACCCTGCTGCGGCACCCGGAGGTCCTGGCGCGGCTGCGCGACGACCCGGAGCTGTCGGTGCGGATCGTGGAGGAACTGCTGCGCTACGAGCCGCCGGTGCAGCTCCTCCCGCAGCGCACCTGCATCACCGACATCGAGGTGCACGGGGTGACCATTCCGAAGGGTTCGCGCATCTGGCTGGTCCTGGGCGCGGGCAACCGGGATCCGCATCGGTTCACCGACCCCGACCGGTTCGACCCGGACCGCCAGGACATCCAGCACCTGGGCTTCGGCAGCGGTATCCACAGTTGCTTCGGTGCCCCGCTGGCCCGCATCGAGGCCCAGTTGGCGCTGTCCCAGCTGGCCCGGCGGCTGGACAACCCCCGGCTGGTCGAGGACCCGCCGCCGTACCGGCAGAACGCGGTGCTGCGTGGTCCGCGGCACCTCAACATCGCGGTGGACGGCATCAAGTGACTGGTCGTCAGTGGGCGTCCTTGCGCAACTGCACCAGGCCGAGCCAGGTTTCCGGGCCGGGCCTGGTGTAGGCGGCACGCACCGTGTAGGTGCCGGGCTCCAGCGGGACGCGCAGATGGTCCCCGCCGGCCACCGCGCCGCCCGGCCAGGCGGAGTCGAACAGGACGACGGGGCCGGGGACCCGCCAGCGGATCTCGTTCTCCCAGACGGCGCTGTCGAGCGCGGCGGGGACCTGGGCCAGCAGTTCGTCCTCGGAGTTGGCGGCGGACCAGCGTACGAAGGTGCCGTGGTCCGGCAGGAAGGACGTCGAGGCGGGTTCGTCGCCGAAGACCAGGGCGGCACTGTCCCCGACCGGGAGCAGTCCGACGAAGCCGTCGACCTCGCAGGCACGGTCGTAGTCGGTGGCCAGTTCCTCGCTGTCGGCTCCGGCCCAGAACGGCAGGACCGTCTCCGGGACCGCCACGAGCGGGCCGCCGCCCGACTCCACCCACTCCACCGCGCCTGGATCCGCATAACGAGTCATGGGCTGAACCTACACGTACAGCGACGGCACAGGTTCGCCTCCAGGAATCAGCAACCGCAGTCGCCGTGGACGGGCGCGGTGAGCGGGTCCGGCGCCCGGCGCTCGCGTCCCTGCCAGGTCTCGAACTCGAAGCCCTCACGCACCCAGTACTCGAACCCGCCGAGCATCTCCTTGACCCGGTAGCCGAGTTCGGCGAGGGCGAGGGCGGCGCGGGTCGCGCCGTTGCAGCCGGGACCCCAGCAGTACGTCACCACGGGCACGTCCGGGTCCAGGAGACCGGCGGCCTGCCCGGCGATGAGCGCGGTGGGCAGGTGGACGGCGCCCGGGACGTGGCCCTGGTCCCAGGATTCGGTGGAGCGGGAGTCGAGGACGACGAAACCGGGGTCGCCGTCGGCGGCGAGGGCGGCGGCCACGTCGGACACGTCGGCGTGGAAGGCGAGGCTCGCCCGGAAGTGGGCGGCGGCCTCGGCGGGGGCGGCCGGGGCGACGCGCAGCACGGGGTTGCGGGTGGTGACGTCCGTCTCGGTCATGTCGTGCCTTTCGCCTCGGCCGCCGAAGGGGCGGCTCTCCATAACCGGAAATCTACGGCCGGTGACCGGCCGCCCTGAAGCCGTGATCCACGGCCCGGACCTTGTCCGGCCGGGGATTGCCTGTTATCCATCCCTCATGACCGTGTTTTCCCCGGACGCCACCGACCGGCGTATCCTCGACGTCCTGCAGCGCGAGGGCCGGGCCAGCTTCGCCGAGCTGGCCCGTGCCGTCGCGATGTCCCCGAGCGCGGTGACCGAACGCGTGCGCCGCCTGGAGGAGGCGGGCGTGATCCAGGGGTACGCGGCGGTGGTGGACCCGGAACGGCTCGGCCTGCCGATCCTCGCCTTCGTCCGCCTCCGCTACCCCAACGGCAACTACAAGCCGTTCCACGACCTGGTCGCCGTCACACCCGAGATCCTGGAGGCGCACCACGTCACGGGCGACGACTGCTTCGTCATCAAGGTCACCGCCCGCTCGATGCGCCACCTGGAGGAGATCTCGGGCAGGATCGGCACCCTCGGCTCGGTGACGACGAGCGTCGTCTACTCCTCGCCCCTGCCACGCCGGCCGATCGGCACCTAGACGCCGCGCAGCCGCAGTGCGGAGCCCGAGCGGCTCTTGGTGACCTCCAGCTGGGCGTGGACACGGCGGCGCAGGTCGGCGACGTGGCTGACGATGCCGACGCTGCGGTCGCGTTCGCGCAGCGAGTCGAGGACGTCCAGGACCTCGTCCAGGGCCTGGTCGTCGAGGCTGCCGAAGCCCTCGTCGATGAAGAGGGTGTCGAGGCGGATCCCGCCGGCCTCGTCGGTGACCACGTCCGCGAGGCCGAGGGCGAGGGCGAGGGAGGCGAAGAAGGTCTCGCCGCCGGAGAGGGTGGCGGTGTCGCGTTCCCGTCCGGTCCAGGCGTCGACGACGTGCAGTCCGAGGCCGCTGCGGCCGCGTCCGGTGCGGTCGTCGGAGTGGACCAGGGTGTAGCGGCCGGAGGACATCCGCTGGAGGCGTACGGTCGCGGCGGCGGCGACCTGTTCCAGACGGGCGGCCAGGACGTACGACTCCAGGCGCATCCGGCGTTCGTTGTCGGCGGAGGTCCCGGCGGTGAGGGCGGCGAGCCGGGCGACCCGGTCGTACTCCTCGCGGAGCGGGGCGAGCCTGCGTACCGCCGCCGTCGCTCGGGCGGACAGCCGGTCCAGTTCGGCGCAGCAGCGCTCCGCCCGGTCGCGGGCGGAGGCGGCCTCGCGCAGGGCCCGGGCCGCGGCGGTGGCGGCGCCTTCGGCCGCGTCGAGGTCGGCGGGCGCCTGCCGGGCGGCGGCCGCGGTGTCGGACTCCGCCAGCACCGCGCGGACCGCGGCCTCCTCCGACTGCCGTTCGTCCAGGCGCCGTTGGAGTTGGCGGTGCGCGGTGTCGGTGAGCAGCGCGGCGGCCGCGGCCTGCGGGGTCTCGAAACCGACCCGGTAGGCGGCGTCGGCGAGCCGGGCGTCGGCCTCCTTCAGGTGCCGGGCGGTGTCGTCGGCGGCGCGCGCGGCGTCGGCGGCGTCGGTGAGCAGCGTCACCTGCCGCTCCAGCTGCGCGGCCCGCGCCGTGACGCTGTCGGCGCTCCCCCGCGCCTGGGTCAACTCCGCTTCCAGGGAGGCCTGCTCGACATCGAGTCCGTCGCGGCGGCTGAGCCGGGAGGCGGCCCGGACCTCGGCCTGCTGGCGGTCGGCCAGGCGGCGCTCGCGCTCCCGCTCGGCGAGCCGCAGCTCCTCCTGCGCCGGGTGCAGGGCCGAGGCGGCACGCCGGGCGCGGGCGTACTCCTGCTCCAACTCGTCTGCCTCGGCGGCCAGTTGACCGGTCGGCGCGTCTCCGGCCGCGGCGGTGGCGGCGGCCAGCGCCTCGCGGGCGGTGGCCAGGCGCCGTTCGTCCCGGGCGTGCTGGGCCTCGGCGCGCTGGTGGGCGGCTTCCGCGCGCTCCTCGGCCTCACCGTCGACGTGGCCCTCGAACTTCCGGGCGGGCGCGGGGTGTTCGGTGGCCCCGCAGACGGCGCAGGGCTCGCCCGCGGTGAGCCGGGCGGCCAGCTCGGCGGCGATGCCGGCCAGGCGCTGCTCCTTGAGCCGCAGCCAGTGCTCCTTGGCCTCCAGGGCGCGGGTCCCGGACGCGAGGGCCGTGCGCTGGGCCTCGTCGGTGTCCCGGCCCAGTTCGTCCCGCAGCCGGGCCGCCGCCAGCCGCCGGCGCGCGGGTTCGCGCAGCACGTCGAGCTGTTCGGCCCGCGTCGCGGCCTCCTGGGCGGCGTCGACCCGGGACTGGAGTCCGGCACGGGTGGTGTCCCAGTCGGTGAGCCAGCTCTCGGCCTCGCGCAGCACGTCCTCGTCCGCGCGCTCCTGCCGGTCCAGGCGGCCGCGTTCCTCGACGACGTCGGCCAGCCGCCGCTCGGCCCGGCGCGCGGACTCCAGCCCGCCCAGCTCCTCGGCGGCCCGGCGGGCCGCCCCGGCGAGCCCCGCGGCGCCGGCTCCGGCGAAGGTCTCCGGCAGCAGCGCACGGGCGCGCATCTCGGCGGCCGCCGCGTCGCGGTGCCCGGCCTCGGCGGCCTCGCGCAGCTCCAGCGCCGGCGCCACCGTCTCCGCCTTCCGCGCCCGCTCCATCCGCGCCTGCGCCTCGCGGTGCTCGCCCGCGCTCTCCTCCAGCCGTGCGGCGCGCTCCCTGGCCTGCGTGAACCTGTCCTGCAACCGGGCCAGTTCGCGGACGTCCGCGAGCGCGCGGTCGGCGGTGAACTGGGCCGACTCGGCGGCGGCGAGACGGCAGTGGGCGACGGTGCGGCGCTCGCGGGCGGTGCTGCGGGCCACGGCGGCGGCGGCCAGGACCGCCTCGGCGAGGCCGGGCTCACCTGGACCCAGCTCCGGCAGTTCCATCGCGTCACCGGCCTCCTGTTGCATCCGGTGCGCGTCGGCCAGCAGCGCGGAGTCGCCCTCCCGGACCTGGGCCTCGGTGGACTTGCGGCGTTCGGCGAGGCGTTTCTCGACGTCGGCGAAGCGCTGGGTGTCGAAGAGCCGGCCGAGCAGCTGGCCGCGGGCCTGGGCGTCGGCGCGCAGGAAGCGGGCGAAGTCGCCCTGGGGCAACAGCACGACCTGGCAGAACTGTTCGCGGCTCATCCCGAGGAGCTGGCTGATCTCCTCGCCGATCTCCTGGTGGGAGCGGCTGAGGTCCTTCCAGGCGGCGCCTTTCGCGTCGTACTCGCGCAGCCAGGTCTGGGCCTTGTCGAGCGTCGTGCCGGAGCCGCGTTTCTTGGGGCGCTCCCAGGGCGGCTGGCGGGTGATCTCCAGCCGGCGTCCGGCGACGGTGAGCTCGAGGCGGACCTCGGTGCGGGTGGCCGGGTCGGCGTGGTCGCTGCGCAGGGTGACGCCCTGGCCGCTCTGGCGGGCGCCGGGGACGGTGCCGTAGAGGGCGTAGCAGACGGCGTCCAGGACGGAGGTCTTGCCGGCGCCGGTCGGGCCGTGCAGGAGGAAGAGGCCGGCGGCGGAGAGCGCGTCGAAGTCGACGCTCTGGGTGGCGCCGAAGGGTCCGAAGGCGGTGAGGTCGAGCCGGTGGAGTCTCATGGGGCGGCCTTCCTGAACGGTGCCGCGCCCGCGGTCGCCGCGTCGCCCGAGGGGGCGGTCACCGTGCCACCTCCCGGACCGCGCCGTCCGCGCGGACTGCGTCGAATGCCTCGCCGAGCACGGCCAGCTCCCGCTCGTCGGGTCCCGCGCCGCGCACGTGGGCGAGGAAGTCCTCGGCGATCTGCCGGTCGGTGCGGCCGGCCAGCCGGCGGGCGTAGGTCACGTCGGGGTCGTCCGGGGCGCGTTCGGGTGCGAAGAGCAGGCTGAGGGTGTGCGGGAAGCGGTCGGTGAGACGGGCCATGGGGTCGGCCGGGCGGACCGGGTCGGTGAGGGTGGCCTCGACCCAGGCCCCCTCGTGCCGGGTCAGGGCGGGGTCGGCGAGCAGGTCGTCCAGGGTGCCGCGGAGGCGGGCCAGCGGCCGCGGGACCGGGCAGTCGAGGCGCTCGGCGGTGACCGTGCCGTCGGCGGCCAGGTCGACCAGCCACATGCTCTTGCGGTGGTCGGTCTCCGAGAAGGAGTACGCCAGCGGTGAGCCGGAGTAGCGGATCCGCCCGGTGATGGTCTGGCAGCCGTGCAGATGGCCGAGTGCCACGTAGTCGACGCCGTCGAAGACCCCGGCGGGGACGGCGGCCACCCCGCCGACGGTGATGTCCCGCTCGCTGTCGCTGGCCTCGCCGCCGGTAACGAACGCGTGGGCCAGGACGACGGAGCGGGTGCCGGGGGCGCGGCCGGCCAGGTCGGCGCGGACCCGGTCCATGGCGGCCGCCAGCACCGCCTCGTGACCGGCCCGTTCCGCCCCGAACTCGTCCTTCACCAGAGCGGGTTCCAGGTACGGCAGCCCGTAGCAGGCCACGTCTCCGAAGGCGTCGGTGAGCACGACGGGCGTACCGGCGGCGGACGGCTCGGTGCGCAGGTGGATGCCGGCGCGGTCGATGAGACCGGCGCCGACGCCGAGGCGGCGGGCCGAGTCGTGGTTGCCGGAGATCATCACGGTGGGCACGCCCAGCTCGGCGAGCCGGTGCAGGGCGTCGTCGAACAGCTCGACCGCGGCGAGCGGCGGAACGGCGCGGTCGTAGACGTCCCCCGCCACGAGCACGGCGTCGACGGCCTGTTCACGTACGGTCGCCACGAGGTGGGTGATGAAGTCGGCCTGGGCGCCGAGCATGTCGACCCGGTGGAACGAGCGGCCGAGGTGCCAGTCGGACGTGTGCAGCAACCTCACAGAACCGCCCCGCCCCGCATGTCTCACCCTCCCGCACGTCGACAACCGCCCCGGCCGACACAACCTGCCGATCAGCGCCCACCACGCTAACCCCTGCGGAACCCCGCTCCACCACGAAACCCAGCCCCCCGCCCCCTTCCGCCCCTGAATAAGGGGAAATGTCCCCCAGTAATCCACTTCACGCCAGAACAACGCGCGTGCCGGGGGGCGGGCGGGAGGCCGAGGCACGGAGCGAGCGAGGCCGGCCGCCGGCCGCCGGCGGGCGAGAACCGGGCGAAGCCGGTCCCTCAACCGCGTGGGCGGGAAGCGGGGGGACGGGGCCGGCGCACCGGTTACGGGCGGGCGGGAAGCGGGTGGGCGGGGGCGCTCCACCGGCGGGCGCGGCAAGCAGGCGAAGCCCCCCGGGCCCTGCGCGGGCGATAAGTGGGCGGGTGGGATCGGTCCACCGCGCGTGCGGGGTGCGGGTGGAGTGGGGACGGTGCGGCGGGCGGGCGGTCCTGTGCGGTGCGCGGTGCGCGGTGCGCGGCGGGCGGGCGGGCCTGTGCGGCGCGCGGCGCGCGGTGCGCGGTGCGCGGTGCGCGGGGGGACTGTGCGTCGGCCGCGCGCGGGACGCGGAGCGAGCGGGGCCGGTGCGCCGGTTACCTGCGGGCGGCAAGCGGGCGAAGCCAGCCCCCCGCCCGCGCGCGGGCGAGAAGTGGGCTGGCGGGACCGATCCGCCGGGCGTGCGTGTGCGGTGTACGGGCAGGGGACGGTGCGTGGGGCGGGTAGGGACGGTGCGGCGGGCGGGCGGGGAGTGGGGAAGGAGGCGGTCCCTTGGCCGTGGGCGAGCGGGGAGCG